>JBDXCV010000015.1 GCA_039980135.1 Alphaproteobacteria bacterium | reverse complement strand
CCGCACCCCAACGGAAAGAGCTGCCCCGTTAGGGGCGGCTCCGTGAGCGGGCATGTTGCCAGCCCATGGTCTGTGAAGACCGGTGTCTCTATTCGGCCTGGAGAGGTTGCTCCGCAGTCCGAACCCGACACGTTGGGTTGAACTTCATGCCAATCATCTCACTCGACATCGGATCACCTCCTTTCAATTGTTGAACGACAGTAAAACCCTAACATTGGATTCCGCGTCGCCCGCAAACGGAAAATAACCCAACCGCAAAAACGTTACTCGGCCGCCAGCGCGCGGTATTTTTCGGGAATCTCGAGATCGAAAATCCGCGCCGCGTTGTAGCCGAGGATGTTGCGCTTGGCCGCTTCGTCAAGGAACGGCAGGTCCCATATCGTCGCCGGCAGATCGAAGTCCCAGTGAGGCCAGTCGGACGCGAACAGCATCTGGGTTTCCGCGCTCATGGCCTCCATCGTGGCGGCCAGAAGCGTTTCGTTCGTCCGCTCCAGCGGCTGGGTCGTGTAGAACATCTCGCGCATATATTCGCTCGGCAGCTTCGTGAGCAACGGCGCCTCGGATGTGCGCATCATGTATTCATGATCGAGTCGCTGCATGATGAACGGCAGCCACGCGACGCCACTTTCGATCCACATCACCTTCAATTTCGGGAAACGCTCCGGCAGCCCGTTGATCACCCAGTTCGTCAGATGCACCAGGTTGCACAGCACGAACGAGATTGCGTGCATCGAGATGAAGCGGTTGAGCTGGGAGGTGTACTCGTCCTGCCAGTTGAGATGGGTATGGAACCCCAGGACCTGACCGGCCTCCTCGAGCATCCCGTAGAGCCGCATATACTCGTTCGCATGCACCGGCTTGTGCCGTGACGAAGTCACGAGGAACCCAGCGACGCCGGGTTTGCCGAGAAAGCGTTTGACCGTTTTTTCGGCTTCCATCGGATTATTGAAAGGCAGGTACATCATCGCCTTGATCCGCGTGTCTTCCGGCAACACCCGCTCAACCAGCCAGCGGTTGTAGGCGGTGGCGAGATGAACTTCCATTTCCGGCACGGGATGCATACCGAGAAACAGCATCGCGTTCGGGAACATCACCTGATAGTCGAGCCCCATCTGGTCCATGCAACGTCGTGACAAGATGGTCTCGCGAGAAAGATCGCTCTCCTCGACGGCTTCCTTCAGACCCTGGCCATGGGGAATACGGCCCCAAACATTCTGCCATTGGAGGCCATCGGTACCGTTGAGGAATGCGCCGCGCTTGCTGCCGTCCCCGAAAGCCGAGGCAGCCTCGCGGATCACCGGATCCTCGACATAATCCATGATCTCGGGCCAGTTGCCGCCGTCGCTGATATGGGAATCGATATCGACGATGAATACATCGTCCAGCTGGCGTTCCTCAGCCTGCTTGCGCGCGTTGGCGAGAAGCTCCCGGCTGTCCGTCCAGTCATCGACCTGCGGATAGGTCCGCTTGAAACCGTCATCCGTTGTCATCATTGCCCTCCCCGGCAGGCTTCGCCCGCCCGGCCCACATTGCCAGGTCAAAAAGATTCAGATCGGCGGCGCGCATCAGCGCCGTCACCGTCACGGCCACATCCGTGGCCGTCAAAACACTGCCGTCCGCGAGCGGCGAAAAACTGCGCGCCTCCTCATCCGTTTTACGGGCATAGAGTCGCGTGGCGACGGTCAGAAGCTGCTGCACGCTTTCATCCGGGATATCCGCAGTCTTGCCGGCAACCAATCGGCGGTCTCCCTCGCGTGTGGCCACCGCCGCCAGAGACGAAAAATCGGCTTCAGATGGTGACATAGACCGCTCCATCGCGAACCGTAACCGGGAACCCGCGCAGGCGCGTGTCGCGATCTCCCGGATGGGCACCGGTGCGGATATTGAACTCGTAGCCATGCCACGGACAGATGATATGGACATCCGCATCGACGAATTCATAGCCATGTGCCCGTTTTTCGTCGTCGAGCACCTCGTTGACCCGGTTCATGATGCGTCCCTGACAGACCGGCCCGCCGGCGTGGGGGCAATTGCTCTCCCACGCAAAAAACTCATCGCCCAATCGAAAAACACCGATCTCCAGCGGCCCCTCCACGACGATCCGCCGCTCGCGATCGGCCAGATCATCGACTTTCGCTACCAACAGTTCCGACACGTGATCTCCCCAATCAACAACGGACAAGACGAATACGACCCGACGCTACATCTGTGCCGCCGTACCCGGCAATATCCACCAAAGGAAAATTTCCATCGGCGACGCAACCGATGGTCCATCAGCGGGTCAATGGTGGCCTGTCGGCCGCCCGCTAGCTATCGTTGAGCAACTCAAACTATCGCGCGTGCCACCCATGACCAGAATTTCCGACATCGATATCTCGCTCCTCGAGATCAAGTTTGACGCGCCGCGCGGCGGCTCGGGTGTGCGTCAGGTAGATATTATCGTCGCCGATATCCGCGATGCGGACGGCGCGACGGGGCTTGGCTTCAGTTATGTCATCGGCGGCGGCGGCGCGATTCCGGCCACGATTGCCGGTCAACTGGCCGAACGTTTCCTCACCGGTTCGTCGCTTGAACACCCGGAGGCCCACTGGCGAACCATTGAAGCGAGTTTCAACCGGACGGGCGGCGGCCCCAACCTGATCGCGCTCGCCGCACTCGATGTCGGTCTCTGGGATCTGCACGCAAAACGGGCCGACGTCGCATTGTCGGCGGCAATGGGCGGCAACGGCGGACCGGTGCCCGTCTACGGCAGCGGCGGCTTTTCCCCGGCCATGGACCCGCAAGAAGCGGCGGAAATAGCCATGGCACACCGAGAAACCGGTTTTCAGGGCGTGAAACCAAGGGTCAACGCGCAGCCAGCGGATGCGGCTGTCATGCACGCCGTTCGCGCCGCCGTCGGCGACGACATTTCGGTGATGGTCGACGCCAACGAGAAAGGTGACCTCATGCGGGCCACACGCCTGCTCGCCGCTGCAGCGGACAGCGGCATGCTGTTCGTCGAAGAGCCTCTTCCGGCCCGCGACCTGCTCGGCTATCGGACCCTCGCCGACACCACGCCGGTTGCCATCGCCGCGGGCGAGCATCTTCAGGGTCTCGATCGCTTCAACATGTTGATGGCCGATCGCAGCGTCGCGACCATTCAGCCAGATCTCGCCATGGCCGGCGGCCTGACCCCCTGTCTCGCCGTGGCGCGCAGCGCCGTGGCATTCGGGACGGTCGTGGCGCCGCACTTCCTGCCGGGCCTTTTCGTTCATTTCGCGGGCATCGCAACGTCCGGTCTCTGGATCGAGGATTTTCCGCTGCTCAAGGAGGCGTTCGAGGGTTGGCCGGAGATGACCGCCGACGGCGTGATGTCGGCGCGCAACATCGCCGGTCATGGGCTCGCGCTGACTGCGGCAGCGCGCAAGGCGCGCGTCTGACCCAGCCCGGCACGTCGATAGACGGGGTTACCGCCCGCTCGATCGGTTGATGACCGGCGGGCGGCAGGAACCGGCTTAGGCGAGATTCATCTGGTAGCTGTGCGGGACCCAGACATAACCGTCGCCATGGCGCTCCATGTAGCCGACCGACGGGAACGGCATGTGGAAACCGATCGCCAGCATCTCGTCGTCGGCGACCGTCGCGAGAACGCGCTTGCGCGATTCGACCGCCTTTACCGGGTCATCATCCATGCCGAAATGCCATTCCGGATTTGCCGGAGAGATCGCGAAATGCGCCACGGTGTCGGACATGATCATCAGTTGCTGGCCGTTGCTCTCGATATGATAGGCCATGTGTCCTGCCGAATGGCCGAAGGCATCGACCGCGGTGACACCGCTGACGATATCGTCGCCCGGGTTCACATAACGCGCCTGGTCCTCGAACGGCAGACAGACATTGTTGAACATCTCGAGGGTCGGCGGACGATGGGCGGGAATGTTCTCGCCCTTCTTCCAGAAAGCGAACTCCGCTTCGCCGAACACGATCTCGGCGTTGGGGAATGTCGGATTGCCGCCGGCGGTCAGATTGCCAATGTGATCCGGGTGGCAGTGGGTAACCACCACATAATCCACGTCGTTCAGATCGTAGCCGGCATCGGCGAGGCGACCGTTATAGTGGCCCTGTGAAGGGTTCTTGTCGCCAAAACCCGGGTCAAACGCGATCAGCTTGTCGCCCGTGTCCACGAGGGTCGGAATGAACTGATGCTCCATCTGCGGGAATGGCAGCTTGTGTGCCTTCGCGATGGCCTCGACTTCCGCCGCCGTTCCGTTCGTCGCCGTGACGGGGTGCATGTCGTCCCGGTGGAGAAATCCCTCCAGGATATTCGTAATCGTGAACTCACCGAGCTTGAACTGATAGACGGTCGGGCGCGTCATTTTGGGCTTGTTGGCAACCACTTTTGGATCCTCCTCCGAAGTCAAGAACAGGCTGTATACCACCGTCTCCGCCGGTTCCGAAACCACCGCCTCGTCACACGGAGCCTCCATGAAGAACCCCGCCATGCGGAGCAGGCGGGGTTCGGTCGACATTTTCGTCGCGGCCCAACAAGAATGTCGGGCTCTGTATGGGCCACCGGAACGGCCAATTCCGACGCACCCGCGTTTGTTCATACTCTAGCGATGTCATTTCATATCGACGTAAATACCCGGGCCGTTGTCATAGGCGGCATCTACGCCGTGGCCCCGCACATTGACGGGACCATCCGTAAACTATTGGGTGGATCCATACAGATATGCACCTCCCTGTTGTGGGTCTCGCCGACCGCACCTCGCCAGAGGTGCGGTCGAAGAAAGCTTGAGCCGAATATCAGGCGTAGGCAAGGGGGTAGCCATGCAGGTGCGAAGAGCACGTACGCATGTGCAATATTGCGCTGACGCGTTGACTCGAGGCGAACCACAAAGCCACGCTGCGGCCAGATGACGGAAAACAAAAGCATATCGCCCGATAATCCATTCCCGGTGGTGAGCCTCGCCCCTGCCTTGGGTGCAGAAATTCACGGGCTCGACCTGTCACAGCCGTTGCCAGAGGAAACCATCGTGGCACTCCGGCAGGCTTGGCTCGACCATCAGGTTCTGGTCTTCCGCAACCAGCAGCTTGACGATGCCCGGCTGACGGCGTTCAGCCGCCAGTTCGGCGATCTGGACACCGTACCCGGCTGGGAACCGTTTTCCCCGCCGGGGCACCCGGAAGTCCTGATCATCTCGAACGTCCGTGAGGACGGCACCACTATCGGCGTCCTGGGGGACGGTGAGGCCTCGTGGCATACGGACATGTCCTATATCAACCGGCCACCCCCGGGTAGCCTCCTCTACAGCCTCGAAGTCCCTGACAGCGGCGGGGACACCTGTTTCATGAGCATGTATGCCGCAATTGAAACGCTCCCGGCCGACCTGCACGCGGCGATCGCAGGCAAATCGCTTAATCATGACTCCAGCCATGACAGTGCCGGCAATCTGCGCGCGAACCATAGGGCTTTCGAAGATGTCAGTGGCGCACCGGATGCCCGTCACCCGATCGTTCGCACCCACCCCGAAACCGGCCGCCCGGCGCTATTTCTGGGACGGCGCCTGCATGCCTGGGTCGTCGGCGAGACCGTCGAGGCCAGCGAGACGCTGCTCGACCGGGTCTGGGAACATTGCGACCAGGCGGCGTTCACCTATCGCCATCAATGGCGCCCCGGCGACCTTTTGATGTGGGACAACCGCTGCGTGATGCACCGGCGCGACCCATTCGATGCCCAGGCCCGGCGCATCATGCACCGCACCCAACTCAAGGGCGATACACCCGAGGAAGCCGCCGCCTAGTTCGTCAGGACTTGCGACGCTTGTCCGGATGCAGGCTCTTGCCGAGGATGTGTTCGCCTTGTCCGATCACATGCAGGCTCGATCCGACAATGAGGGGATCCGGCTGCCCGACGACATCATGGTCCTTGTCCGGATAGTTCAGCGATGACAGGAAATGGCGCATGCAATCGAGGCGCGCGCGTTTCTTGTCGTCCGATTTTATGATCGTCCAAGGCGCATCCGCGGTGTCGGCGTAGAAGAACATCGCCTCTTTCGCCTCGGTGTAATCCTGCCATTTGTCGAGCGATTGCCGGTCGATCGGCGATAACTTCCAGCTCTTCAGGGGGTCCGTCTCGCGCGACTTGAACCGGCGCAGCTGCTCCGCCTGGGTGACCGAAAACCAGTACTTGTAGAGCAGGATTCCACTGCGTGTGAGCATGCGTTCGAGGTCGGGGGTCTGGCGCATGAACTCCAGATACTCATTCGGCGTGCAGAACCCCATGACGCGATCGACGCCCGCGCGGTTGTACCAGGAGCGGTCGAACAACACGATCTCTCCCGCGCTCGGCAGGTGCTCGATGTAGCGCTGGAAAAACCATTGCGAGCGCTCTCGATCGGTCGGCTTGTTCAACGCCACCACCCGCGCGGCACGCGGGTTGAGATGCTCCATGAACCGCTTGATCGTGCCGCCCTTGCCGGCGGCGTCCCGCCCTTCGAACAAGACCACGATTTTCTGACCGCTCTCCCTGACCCAGTCCTGAACCTTCAGAAGTTCAACCTGCAACAAGGCCTTCTGCTTCTCATACGCGCGACGCCCCATCTTCTTCCGATAGGGGTACTCTCCCGTCTCGAACAGGCGGCGCACCTCGTCACGGTCGAGGTTTCGCGCCGTCAGGCTGCGGACAGTCGACGCCGGGTGTGGTTCCTGTTCGGGCGCATCCGCTGCCACTGGTTCGGCGACCGGTACCTGGCCGCCCGGATGTCCTGATATTACCCCCGCAGCCGTGTCGGCATCCGTTTCGGATTCCCGAGGCTTCTCAATATCCTGATGGTCCACCCGTTTCTCCCGACGTCTGGTTGTCATTAGATTGTTTAATCTAGCAACTCGGTCAAACAATCGAGTGACCCAGATCAATCGCCGGCGTTGTCAGGGATCGGGCGAAGGCGCGCCTATTCGTGCGATGGCCCGATCATGGCACCTTCGAGTGCGGCGCGGATATCGTCGGGTAACGGCTTGGAGGTCGCTGTCTCGGGGTCGAAATGCACCGTCACAACCTCGGCGCTCGCCACGCATTTGCCGTTCTGGAACACCCCCTGCCCGAGCCCGTAGGATGAGCCACCGACCCGCGTCACGACGGTTCCGATCTCCACTTCACCGGGATAGTGCGCCGGCGCGCGGTAACTCACAGAGAACTTGACCACCGCGAAACCGGTCAGCTTGTCGCCGTCCGCGCTCGTCAGGCGTTGCTGGCGGAAATTCACCCGCCCATCTTCGAAAAACTGGTTTATCGCGCCATTGTTGACGTGCAGATTCGGGTCGAGGTCCCCATAGCGAACGGTATCCTTTGTCCAGACCGCGTAGACGTCTCGGTCGGTCAGATCGGGTTCATCCGTCATGCGTTCGCACCCCGCCGGAGCAAGGCGATGTAGATCAGGGCAGTGGCGAACATGATCAGGCTGTATGTGGCTGCAGGCACAACGGCCAGTCCACCACCAAACAGCAACGTGGCGACGGCGATGGCCAACGTGCCGTTCTGGAGGCCGCATTCGATGGAAATCGCGATCCGCTGCTTCACACCCGAGGCGAACATGCGCGCGATGATATAGGCCAGCACCATCATCACCACATTCAGCACCAGCGTAATCAGGCCCGCCTGCGCAAAATACGTCACGATATTGGCCCGCTCCTGGAATATCGCGCCGGCCAGTACCAGCACGAACAGCACCGCCGAGACCTGACGTGCGATTGGCTCGAACCTGATGGAAAAGCCTTCCGCATACCGTCGCACGGCGACACCCAGAATCACGGGTACCGTGACGATGACGAAGACGCTGATGGCCGTTCTGGTGACGGACACGTCGCCCGCATCACCGCCGATCAGCTGTCCATAGGCGAACACGACAACGAGCGGGATTGTTACGACGCTGAGCAGGCTGATCACAGCGGTTAGCGAGATGGAGAGCGCCACATCACCCCGTGCGAAGGCCGTCAGGATATTCGAGGTCACGCCGCCGGGCGCGGCCGCGATGATCATGACGCCGAGCGCCAGTTCGGGCGGCAATGACCAGACGCTGACCAGCACGAATGCGATCAGCGGCAACAGGATTATCTGCGAAAGAGCGCCGACAATGAAATCCCGCGGTTGTCTGGCGACACGCGCAAAGTCGTCGAGGGTCAGTCCCAGGCCCAGCGCGAACATGATGAACGCCAGTGCAAGCGGCAGAATGACATCCGTTACAACGCCCATGATTCCCCCCATCCTTCGACAATGTCTGCGGTCCAGTTACCGCCAGGCCCGGTGATTTGGCAAGCAAACCGGTCCATGCGGAACCTATACCCATTCGTGCCATAATATTGACCGGACTTGTCCCTGGAGTTCCCATGAACACGCCGAACACCGCCGCCTTGAAGGGCCTGAAGGTCGTCGAATGCGCCACCGTCATCGCCGCGCCCCTGTGCGGTCGGTTGTTGGCGGATTTCGGGGCCGATGTGATCCATGTCGAACCGCCCCGCAAGGGCGACCCGCTGCGAAAATTCGGATTCACCAAGGACGGGATCAATCCCTGGTGGAAGCACTATGCGCGCAACAAGCGCTTCGTGACCCTCAACATCTCAAAACCCGCGGGCCGCGATGTGCTGATCCGGATGCTGGCGGACGCCGACATCTTCATCGAGAATTTCCGCCCCGGCCGGCTCGAGGAATGGGGCATTCACTATGAGGATCTGGCGAAGGTGAACCCGCGCCTGATCATGGTGCGGGTCAGCGGTTTCGGCCAGACCGGCCCCTATTCCAGCCAGCCCGGCTTCGGCACCCTGATGGAAGCCATGAGCGGCTTCGCCGACATGACCGGCTTTCCCGACGGCCCACCGGTATTGCCGACCTTCGCGCTGGCCGACAGCTTCGCTGGTTTCTATGCCGCCACCGCCGCGATGTTCGCCGTTTACAACCGCGACGTCATCGGCACGGGCTTGGGACAGGTGGTCGATGTCAGCATTCTCGAAAGTGTCTTTTCTATGCTCGGCCCCAACGCGCTGGTCCACCAGATGACCGGCGAGGTGCCGGCCCGCACCGGCAATCGCAACACCACGTCTGCACCCCGCAACGTCTACCGCACCAGGGACGACCGCTGGATCGCCATCGCCGCCTCCACCCAGTCCACCGCCCAGAGACTCTTTGCGACGATGGGCCAGCCGGAACTGATCGATGACCCGCGCTTTTCGGACAATACGCAGCGCGTGGCCAATGCCGACGAGCTCGACCCGCTCGTGGGCGCCTGGATCGCGGAGCAGGCCCTGGATGACGTCAGCGCGCTTCTGTACGCCAACGAGGTGCCCGCCGGCCCCATCAACAACATCGCCGATCTGAAGGGTGACCCCCACGCGATCGCCCGCGAGATGATCGTCGCCGCGCCGGACGGCGGCAGCCGACCGCTGGAGATGGAAGGTATTTTCCCGAAGATGAGCCGCACCCCCGGCGCCGTCCGTCACGCCGGTAAAGACATCGGCAGCGATAATACCGAAATCTTCGCCGCGCTCGGCCTCTCGGCAGACGAGATCGCCACGCTGGAAGACGACGACATCATCTAGGGATCGCAAGCGATCACAATGGACAATCCCATGACCAACCCTCTGATTACCCTCTACACGCCAGGCACCAAGCCGGATCTCATGCGCAAGGCCGCGAAGTATGCGCCGGATGCAATCATCATCGATCTCGAAGACACGGTCCCCGTCCAGCTGAAGGCCGAGGTTCGTGCCGAGGTCGGCGAACTGATCCCGACCCTGGAATCGGAAATTCTGGTCCGGGTGAACAGCGAGCCGGAGAATATCGAGGCCGACCTGGAGGCCATCGTCTCGGCCGACCTGCGCGCAGTGGTCTATCCCATGGCCGAGGACGTCCCGACAGTCGAAAGGGTGGACAACATCATCACACGGCTGGAGCGCGAACGGAGCCTGGAACCGGACTCGATCAAGCTGATTCTGCTGATCGAGACCGCGCTCGGCGTGGTGCGCTGCTTCGATTGCGCGAGCGCCGCCACCCGCATCGAGAGCATGGCGTTCGGCAGCGCCGAGGACGCCGATCTGCAGCGGGACCTGAAATGCGCATGGTCGGTCGAGGGCACCGAGATGCTCTACGCCCGTTCGAAGGTTCTGCTCGATTCTCGCGCCGCCGGCCTGTCCTATGTGCTCGACGGCGCGTTCAGCGATATCGGTAACGACGACGATCTGTTCGCCGACTGCCGATTGTCGAAAAGCCTCGGTTATGACGGGCGCACGCTGATTCACCCCAATCAGATCGAGACCGCGCGCAGGGCCTACGCACCGACCGACAAGGAGGTCGCCTACTACACCAGGGTCGTGGAGGCCTTTGAAGAAGCCGAGGCGAAAGGCATTGCGGCCATCAAGGTCGAAGGAAAGCTGATCGACTACGCCATGTACAAGATGGCGAAGGCGTTCATTCAGACTTGAGTGGCGGCACCCGCTGCAGAAACGGCTCGATGATCACGGTTTCGAATATGCCCCCCCGCGTATAGGGATCGTTCGCGTGGAAGGCTTCCGCCGCCGCGCGATCCGGAACATCAAGAATGAGAATGTTACCGTTTACTTGGCGGATGCCCGCCTCGCCATAGACGAAGCTTTCGACATCGGTGCCGTCGACGACGAGCCCGCCGCCGAACGTGATCTGAGGCATGAACGCCTTCTGATATTCCGCATGGGCGGCGAGCAATTCGACCCGCCGCGCCGCCATGCCGGGCTTGTCGCGGCGCGCGATGGCGAAAAGCATCCCGGCCTGCCTACGCCGCTGCGATGGTGTTGCTGAGTTTGCCGATGCCCTCGATCTCGACCTCGATCAGATCGCCCGGTTTCATGAACACGGGCGGCTTGCGACCCACGCCGACACCCGGCGGCGAGCCTGTGGTCACGATGTCTCCCGGGCTGAAGCGGTAGAACGTGGAGTAGTAACTGATAATCTGGGGCAGGTTGAAAATCAGGTCGTCGGTGCTGGACGACTGCATCACCTCTCCATTCAGCGTTACCGTCAGCTGAAGATCATGCGGGTCGGGTATTTCGTCCTTTGTCACGATAACCGGCCCGCACGGGCAGAATGTCGGCAGCTGCTTTCCCAATATGTTGTGGTCCCAGGCGGCAATCGCCTCGAACGGCTCGGTGGCGGTGAAAACCGGACCGACCCAATCACGCGCCGAGACGTCGTTGGCAATCGTGTAGCCGGCGACATAATCCATCGCCTCGTCTTGCGTGACGTTATGACAGGATTTACCAAAAACGAATGTCAGTTCACCCTCATAATCGATCATGTCCGGGCATTGCGGCGGCGCGATGATGTCTCCGCAGTGGCCGGTCAACGCGGTCTGGGTCTTTGTGAACCCCGTAGGTCGCGGTGGCGTCGGCGTGCCCTCCATCTCTTCGAGATGGGCGCTGTAGTTCAAGCCGATCGACAGGATGATCGAGGGGTCGGGCACCGGCGGCAGGAAAGAGGCCTCATCCCAGGCCTGAAGAACGCCGGAATTTCGCAGGGCCGTTTGTTCGACAGCCGACATCGCCGCCACGGCGTCGAGACAGTCCTGAACTGCCTTGAGTGCCGCATCACCGCCCGCGAGCAGATCGCGCATCTCGGCCGGAACCTCCTTCGCCGCGGGCAGCGTGTGGCGCAAAACGACCAGGTCGAGCAATTCATTGTCAGCCGTGACGGCGGCAACGTGAGCGTGATCAGCCCTGTTTTCGATTGTGGCCAGCTTCATGGCGGCTTTCCCCGGCTCCGTATTTGTGTGCCGACAATTCAATTCACGGCATCCTCAAGCCAATCTACGGTTCATTCGGGAGAATTTCCACACGACGTGGATCTGCCAAATGAAAACGGGGAGGCGCACCATGTCCGTGCCCCAAATGGACCTCACGGCAGGATCGCCGACATCAAGCTCTCGTCTCACAAGATGATCAACACGCTCGATTCCGAAATTGATAAATGCCTGAACGACCGAATCGCAAACTGCGAGCGCGCGGAAAAACTAATTACTATTTCAAAACAACGCCATAAGGCATGGAACGTTAACTTATTGTTGGCACCTATATTGCTTCACTATTTGGTAACCAAGTGGTTCCGTGCTCAAGACGGAAATCCAAACCAGATGAAGAGGCAGTTATGCGGATTAGTTCGAACGCCTCGATATGCAACGCCCCAGATTCGACCGGAAACACGGTGTCGCGTTCCGTTCCCAGCTTCGCTGAGAAGAAAAAGGGCACGATCAGATTGCTGGCGATCGACGACGAGAGCGACTATCTGTCGTTTATCCAGGTAGTTGCCGAAGACTTGGGCTTTGAGGTTTTCACGCTTGCGCATTCTGCCGAGTTCGAATCGGCCTTCTCGGGTTTCAAGCCCGACATTCTCATGGTCGATATCATGATGCCGGACCTGGACGGTATCGAAATAGCAAGATCACTCGCCAAATCCTCCGGTCCTAAAAACATAATATTCATGAGCGGATTTCAAACCGACTTCACCAAGTTCGCGAAGGTTCTGGCGAATCCCGATGGCATTCATTCGGTTCATTCATTCAGTAAACCCATTCATCTGGGCCCGTTCCGGGAGCTTTTGATCCGCCTGCGTGAGGAATCTGAACTCGCGGAATCTTACAATCTATAAGTTCAGTTGATCCGAAACTCGGGAGAGACATTTGCATGACCAGTAGAACTCAAAGCGCAGCCACTACCGGATACAAGCAAATTTACCAAATGCTGTCCGAGCGTGCCGCGCGCATGCTGAGCATGCGTCTTGTTCTGACGGTCGCCTTTACCTTGATCGCGTTCGTACCCTCTTTGTTTCTAAGCGGCTGGGTTGAGCGAACCGTTCTTACCCACGAAATTGATGCGGTGAAGGAAAAGCATCTTCTTCTTGCCAAGAACGCTCAACTCGCGCTCCAGCGTTATGCCGATGACGTCGAGACGGGATTCGATCTGTTCATTGACGCCGTGCAGCACGACGAAACATCGCATCATCTCAAACAGGTCGCAAAGCGGCTAAAGTTCCGATCGCTGGCCATATACAATCCGAATGCCGAGCCGGTACGTTCATGGAATGTCAGCGCTGTTGGTCACGCCACCATCGACGATGAGACGCTAAGAGAAATCGTTTCCAGTGCGCCATCGACAGGAACCAAGTTCCTGCCAGCGCAACTCGACAGCCTTGGACGGCCGACCATCTACATAGCCTGCAAGCTGGCAAACGGTGACGTCGCGATCGGCACGCTGTCCAACGAATTCATCAAGAAAATTCAACATTCCATTACGTTTGACCAGCGCGGACACGCGGCCATCGTGGATTCAGAGGGACAACTTCTCGCCCATCCGAAACCCGAATGGACCCAAACGATAAAGAATATTGCGAAGATCGAGCCTGTTGCCCGCATGATGCGTGGCGAGTCAGGCGTGATGCAGTTCTATTCGCCGGCGGTCAAAGCCAACATGATCGCCGGATACACGTCAGTTCCCGGTGTGGGCTGGGGCGTGATGGTTCCGCAACCCTTTGCCGAGCTGCAGGCGCGCGCCGACCGGATAACCCAGGCAGCATACATCTCTATTTCGCTCGGCGTCGCAATCGCTGCCGTTTTCGCCTGGTTTCTTGCAGGGCTGTTGGTACGGCCTGTCTATGCCGTGATCAACGGGACGACCAAGATAGCGGGCGGGAGCCTGGCATTTCGGGTTCCGACCCATTCGAGAATCGTTCCGCGCGAACTTCGTTCGCTTAGCGAGAACTTCAATGACATGGCGGAAGAGATAGAGGCACATCATGCAGCGCAGACGGCGAAGGCAGAAGAGGAGCGCCGACAACTCCTGGGCCGTATCGCCGAGAACCTGCCGGGCGTGATTTTCCGTCGCGTCGTAAACACCGACGGATGCGTCGAGTATCCTGTGCTCAATATGGGAACACAAAAGGCGTTCGGGCTGGACCGCAAATCGATAGGTTCGGATCCTGCGATCTTTGTTGATGCCATTGTGCCCGAAGATCGGGATATTTGGTCGGCCATGGTCGAGGGAACTATGACTTCGTCGGACACCAACTATCGGGACATTCGCATCAAACATCAGGATGGACATGTCTTCTTTGCCCGACTTTTCGGTACCGTTCGGCACCAGGAAGGCACAATCGTCTGGGATGGCGGCGCCATCGATGTCACACAGGAGAAATCGAACGAACAAAGGCTGGTTCAAAACCAGAAAATGCAGGCACTGGGCAAGCTAACCGGAGGCGTTGCGCATGATTTCAACAACCTGCTGGCAATTATCATCGGTCACCTTGAACTCGTCGATGAGAAGCTGAATGATTCGGATAGCATTCGACCCTTGACCCGGATCGCAATCAATGCAGCCGAGAAAGGTGCTGAACTGACATCGCGATTGCTAGCGTACACGCGAAATCAGGAGCTACAGCCACGGGTAGTCAACCTTTGCGACTTACTTGAGAACATGCAGGACATGGTTGTGCGCAGTATTGGCGAAAACATTGAAGTTACATACGAGCAGGGTTCAGGGCCCTGCTTCATTAAGATCGACCCGGGCCAGATGGAGAATGCCGTCCTCAATCTCGTCGTCAACGCCCGTTCCGCAATGCCGGGCGGCGGAATGATCAAACTGCAAACAAGCCAAGTATCTGTCGAGAACGAGCGTATTCAACAGAATCTCGAACTGCCATCGGGCAATTATGTCTGTCTCACCGTCAGCGACAACGGCGAAGGAATTGAACCCGACGATTTGTGCCGTGTTTTCGAACCTTTCTTTACGACCAGAAAGGACAACGAAGGCCACGGCCTCGGTTTGAGCATGATCCATGGGTTTGTTCGTCAGTCCGGCGGAGATGTGACCATCGAAAGCGTTCCGAACTTCGGCACGACGGTGAATATCTATCTGCCGATATGCGACGCTCATCTGGAGGATCACCCAGACACTTACGAACAGGAAGATACAACCGAGCGGCAAGCTGCGGGATCGATTCTGCTCATCGAGGACGAAGTCGTGGTCGGCGATATCTGCAACCACTTCCTCGAACAACTCGGATACAACGTGGTGCGGGCCGAAACGGGTGAAGCTGCACTACGCAAACTGCGCGATCATAATTTCATGTTTCGCGGGATTGTTTCCGACGTGGTTCTACCAGGCAAGATATCTGGCCCACAGGTCGTCGAGTACGCACTTAAAGAAAATCCAGATCTTGGTGTGCTCATGATGTCCGGATACCCGGAAGACCATTGCAAAACATTACTGTCAGAATGTCCGCGCGCTGTTTATCTAAGAAAACCGTTCCGCAAGAAAATCTTCGCTGATCAAATAAGCATCGCGATGGAGGCCCACGGTGTACTGCCACCGGATGTGCTGGACGCCGAACGCAAATCCCATCTGACGCTGGTCAAGATTTAACCGCAAGCCGTCGCTGCCAACTCACTTTCGCAGCAGATCGAACATCGTGTCGCCGAACCGTGCACGCGCTTCCTCGTATAGCGGCGCGACAGCCTCGCGGAACGTGGCGCGCTCGTCATCCGTCAATTCAACTGTCTGGCAGCCCGCATCGTCCAGCGCCTGTTGAGAAATATCCTCTTCCGCCACCGCAAGATCACGCTGATAGGCGGTCGCCGCCTGCACCGCTTCCTTCATGGCGTTGCGGAATTCCTCCGGCCAGCCATCGACACTCTCGCGATGCCCGTAGACACCGCGTGACAGGTAGAAATGGGCGCTAAGTGTGTGGTGCGGATGATAGTTGTGAACGCCGTAGGTGACCGTGTTGGCGAGCGGGTTTTCCTGCGCGTCCAGGGTGCCATTGACGACCTGCTCGATGGCCTCGGTCAGATCCATACGCAGCGGTTCGGCCCCCAGCAAATCGAACGTCCGGACATGCATGTCGCTCGGCAGCATGCGGATCTTCATATCCTTGAGGTCCGCCGGCAGGTGTATCGGCCGCAACTTGTTTGAGATATGCCGGAAGCCGTTCTCGAAATAGCCGAGCATCCGGTAGTTGAACCCGGCCTCGATGCGTTCATCGAGATAGCGCCCGAGCGGGCCGTCGAACGCCGCGCGCGCTTCGTCGATATCCGCAAAGAGAAACGGCAGGTCGACGAATTCAAGTTCGGGTACCCGGTCCGTCAGATAGCTCGTCGACTGGTAGGACATCGTGAGGATACCGCATTCGGTCAGCCAGAGGATTTCGTCGGCCCGGTAGCCGAAGTCCATGATGTTCCAGATATATTTAACGTCCACGCCGTCGCCGAACTGTTCTTCGAGGCGGTCGCCGATGAATTTGAGGGCACGGCTGTGCGTGGTGGTCGGCGGACCATAGCCGCCCATGCGAATTTGAATTGGTTCCGACATCTGACGACCCCGTCCTAAGTGCTTATGACGGGCGTAATCTATCCTAAACGGCGGCGTCGGACACCCGAGGCCGCGCGGAAAAACGCCATCCCAGAAGCGCCACTGCCAGCACAACCGCCGGCGCATGGATCATGGGGTCGACCAGCAGCACTGCGAGTGCGAGTGCGGCGCGCAGCGCTCGCTCGGGTGTACCGAGCCCCTTGAACTCATGCCCGGACAACGCAGTCGCCACAAGCCAGATGGCGATCGGTAACCGGAACATGATCCAGATGAACTCGCCCCACTGGAAATCGACGACAAGGACCAGCGAGGGATAGTAGATCCAGACATAGGGGATGATGAATCCGACGATCGCCACACGCACAGCCTGGAAACCCGTCGCAAGGGGATCGGCGTCGGCGATGGGGGCTGCCGTATAGGCGGCGATAGCCACGGGCGGGGTCACATTCGACAGGATCGCGAACAGCAGGACGAACAGATGCGCCAGCAATATCTCCACGCCCAGTTGGCCAACGGCGGGAGCAAGAAAGATCGCCACCAGAAAATAAGCGGGTAGTGTCGGGAGCCCCATGCCGAGAATGAGCGAAGAGATCATCGCCAGGCCGAGCGCCAGGAACAGAGAACCCTCACCGAGTTCTGCGATCAGGCCGGCAAATTTGAAGGCGACGCCCGTGGTGTTCACCACGCTCATGAAAATGCCGATCGCACCCACAATCACAAGGATCGCCGCCGACTGACGCCCGCCCGAAACAAACGCCCGTGCGATAGCCTTGCCGTATCGGCGAAGCGTTTCACCCGGGTCGCGATAGAGGCCGCGCTCGAGAATCAAACCGGTCGGAATGGCCACAAGAATACCGACGAACCCGGCCATCGCGGCGGAGCGACCGGAAACCAGAATACCGATTATCACGATGAGAGGCCCGAAAAACCGCAATGACTGAAGCCAGTCCCAACGGCTCAGAACGGGACGCTCGGCAGGTGGAAGCGCACCGATTCCCAGGCGCGCCGCCTCGGTGTAGACGGCGGCAAAGAGGCTGAAATAATAAAACAGTGCGGGAATGATCGCGGCGATGGCGACGGTCACGTAGGGCACACCCGCAAGATCGGCAAGAATGAACGCGACCGCGCCCATGATGGGCGGCGTGAACTGGCCGCCGGAAGACGCCGACGCCTCGACCCCGCCGGCAAAGGACGATTTGAAGCCCTGCTTCTTGATCAGCGGAATCGTGAAGACGCCCGTGGACGCCACATTGGCCACCGGGCTGCCGTTGATGGTGCCGAACATGGCACTGCCGAGGATCGCGGCATGGGCCGGGCCGCCGCGCAACCGGGCCGTCGCGGCCGTCGCCATCTTCAGCAGGATTGCACCGCCGCCGGTGCCTTCGAGTACCGCGCCGAAGATCAGGAACACCAGCACGATGCGACTGACCACATCGAGCGGCAGGTTGAAGATGCCCTCACCCGGCCGCCACCAGATCAATTCGAGCGTTTCGCCGAGCGGGAAACCGGAATGGCGCAGGAAGCCCGGCAGATTGGCGCCGAACAGCATATACAGGACGGACAGCACAACGATCGTCGGCAAAATGATACCGAACCGACGCCGGGTCAATTCGACCGCCACGAGCCCCGCAAAAACTGCCAGCCAGCGATCATGGTCGGTGAAGAAGATGATCGAATCCGACATCTCCTCGGCAACCGTCATGAACCGCGCCATCGCCAGCACGAAGGCCGTGACGAGCACGACGTCGGTCAACCACAGAAGCGCGCGAACAGCCCCCGGCGCCGCTGCGTGGCGGCGCGCGAGCGGTTCCGTCAGAAGAACGATCCCGGCACCAGCTGCGAAAAACGAGCTGCGCTGGAGATTCTCCTCCAGCAACGCGATCCCGGCGACATACATGGCGTAGAAGCACAGCGCGAATGCCGCAATACGCGCCACGAAGTCCATGCCACCCAAAATCGAGCGCTCAACGGCGGTCAGATTGTCCATTCAAGGCCCCCGATATGCCGACGGCCGGAACGCTGCTGGGCTGATAGCCCCTCGTTCCGGCCGCCGCGTGCATATCCGACTTGGGTCTGGTCCGCTCTATTGCGGCACCCGCTTACCATCCACAAAAGCGTCGGGGATCGTGAGCCCCTTCTCCTTGTAATAACGCAGCGCGCCCGGGTGAATCCCGTTCGGGATCGGGAACAACGCCTGATCGAGCGAGACCGCCGCGCTCATCCAGGGGGCCAACGCGTGGGCTTCCTCGATATTCTCCCAGAAAGCCTTGGTCATGGCGTAAACCACGTCGGGATCCATATCCGCACGAACCGCCAGCGCCACTTTCGGGTCCACCAGCTTTACGGACGTGGTGTTCATCTGGTTGGCGCCATAGGCGTTTGGTGCCAGATCCGTCAACGAATTCATCGGGTTGTCGAGAATTCGCTTGGTCCCGGGGTCGGCCAGCATCTGGGCCTCATCGACCCCGATAACGCGAATCTTGGATGTCAGCGCGATCTGCTGGATGCGCGGATCGGGCGTTATGCCCGGCAGCATCATGACGTCGTACTTGCGGTCCTGAAACGCCTGGATCGCCGGTCCCCAGTTGAGCTTGACCAGCTCGAAGTCCTTGCCCGGTTCGTAGCCGGTCTGGCCCTTCACCGTGATCAGGTTCTGCTGGGTGGCGGTGCCGCCCGGCGGTCCGAGGAACACCTTCTTGCCCTTGAAGTCGGCGAAGGTCTGGATCGGTGATTCGTCGAAGACTACATAGTGGCGCGCGCCGATCGGATGGGCGAATACGATCGACAGTTTCTTGGCCGGGTCGTCACCCTCTTTCAAATTCTTGAACGGCCCCTTGTGGGCGCCCATGAGCTGGATCGAGATCATGGACGTGAGCGAGAAGTCCATATCACCCGCCGCGACCTGCAGCATGTGCCGGGTCGCCGGACCCGACGCCGAAAGCTGTACTTCGGCATTGGGCACGTGACGGTTGATGGCATTCGCCCAGGCCGTGTGAATGAGGTTCACGGACGTGCCGGGCGGGAATGTGCCCATCTTGTAGAAAGTCTTCTCTTGAGCCTCGGCGATGCCCGTGGCCACCACAATGGCGACCCCGGCAACGGCAAGGCTCCTGAACAGCTGCTTCAGCATTTGTGTTTTCTCCCTGTTCGACACCCGGAATGTGCGGGCGCTTCATGCGGGTTCATCCCATGATTTTTTTGTCGTTCCCCCGCGCCAACCGCACGGCGTGCCTACTACAAACCCGTTGCATCACGTTCGCCCTGCAAACGGCGGAACTCCAAAGGTTATTCCGGCGATTTTCCCTGACGAAAACGGACACCCGTAGACCCGCCGCCGCCTGGGAGTGATCGGCCCCGACCTGCGGTGCGCAATTCGCGACTCCCGCGACGATCATTCTCAAAATGGAGCCTGTCAAACGACTCGGGTGTCGAGAATACGCCCATTTTTTCAGATACTTAGGAATCGTGATTGGACCTATCACGATTGGCACATGGCTTGCGTATTCATCTACGACAAACACGCGTTCATACCGCACCCGAACGCCGAATCATTCATCTGGAGAGTACCGATGAGCCTCGATATTCACGCAGAGATCACACCGTTCGCCGGCCGAGGCGATATCCGCAACGCGGTCTTGCGCCGCATGAACGAGGGTCACCGAAAGCGCCGTCTGCTCGCGATCGACAGCGAGGAAAAGTATCTGGAGTTCATCCAGTTCGTCGCCGAGGATCTGAATTTCGAAGTCCAGACATTGACGCATTCCTCGGAATTCGCCGCCGAGTATCGGGATTTCGACCCCGACATCCTCCTCATCGACATCATGATGCCGGAATGCGACGGCGTCGAGATCGCACGCTGGCTTTCGGGCAGCCACTCACCCAAGAAAATCATCTTCATGAGCGGGCTGCGTTCGGATTTCTCGCAGTTTTCACGCGCCCTCACGGATCCTGACGGAATTCACACGGTTCATTCCTTCCGCAAGCCGATCAACCTCGGCCCATTCCGCGAATTGCTCGCCAGCTGACCGCGCGAACGACCAGACCCTTCACCAGGCGATAAGGCCCGAAAACGAGATGACAATATTTACTCCCGAGGCCGTCGAAGAAACCTCCGAGAATCAGCCCGGCCGGGTGAGAAAGTTGCTTTCGCGCATGCTGACGATGCGGGTCGTCCTGGCTCTTGCCTTCACAATGATCGCCCTCGTCCCGACGGCATTCCTGAGCGGATGGGTCGAGCGAACCGCTCTCCAGCATGAAATCGAAGCCGTCGAGGAAAAGCATCTACTTCTGGCAACCAACGCCAGGGAATCCATCGAACGCTATATCGACGATGTCGAAATCGGGTTTGATCTGTTCGCCCAGGCCGTGCGCTTTGATCAGACCTCCCACTACCTGCGGCAAGTCGCGCTCCGGTTGAAGTTCCGTTCCTTCGAAATCTACGCCCCGGACGGAAAGGCGAAGTTTTTATGGAAAGTCGGCGGCAACGAACGCGTTGATATCGCGCGCGACGTACGCCGCGAACTGCTCGCCGGTGCGCCGGCCGATACGTTGCGATTTTTCCCGGTGCAGCTGGATACCCGCGGACGCCCGACAATCTATCTCGCCCGGGCATTGCCAAATGGCGACATCGCGATCGGGGTGCTTTCCACCAGCTTCATCCGCAAGATTCAGCAATCCGTTGCATTCGGCGACGGCGGGCATGCGGCGATCATCGACGCAACGGGCCAAGTCCTCGCCCATCCGAAATCGGCCTGGGTGGACAGCCTCCGGAATTTGTCCGCAATTGACCCCGTCGCGCGCATGTTGCGGGGTGAAACGGGTGTCACGCAGTTCCACTCCCCGGCCGTCAAAGCCGACATGATCGCCGGCTTCACGTTTCTACCTGAAACCGGCTGGGGCATCATGGTCCCGCAGCCCTTCGCCGAGCTTCAGGCCCGTGCCGACCGCTTCGTGGACGCCGCCTACGCGATCATCGCATTGGGCGTCGCGACCGCGGCGATCCTGGGCTGGTTCCTGGCCGGCCTCATGCTGCGGCCCATCAACGCCGTTATCCGGGGCACATCGCAAATCGCGCACGGGAAACTAGACTGGCGTGTGCCCACCGACACGATGATTATTCCCCGCGAACTCCGCGCCCTGGGACAGAATTTCAACGACATGGCGGTCGAAATTCAAGCCAGCCAGACCGCACAGAGATTCCATGCCGAGGAAGAGCGGCGCGAACTCCTGGGACGCATCGCGGAACATCTGCCGGGCATCATATTCCGCCGGGTGGCCGAACCCGACCGCGTCACCTTCCCTGTTTTCAATGTCGGCACGCCCCGCGTTTTCGGTTTCGAACGTCACCTGGTCACGACTGATCCCACCTTGTTCATCAACGCCATTGTTCCGGAAGACCGGGAGCTGTGGCAGCGCCTCGTCGATGGCGAAATCGAAACGCCGGAATCCCGATATCAGGACGTTCGCGTCAAGACACCAGGCGGTCAGATTGCATGGGCACGCATGTTTGGGACCGTGCGGCGCCAGGGCGAACGCATTGTCTGGGACGGTGGCGCGATTGATGTGACGCAGGAGAAAACCACCGAACAGCAGCTGGTGCAGGGCCAGAAGATGCAGGCGATGGGCAAGCTCACCGGCGGCATCGCCCATGACTTCAACAATCTGCTCGCCATCATCCTGGGGCATCTGGAACTTGTTGAGGAACAACTCGAGGACGCCAGTCGTCTGCGGCCGCTGGCGCGCAATGCCATCGATGCGGCAGAAAAGGGCGCCGAGCTGACATCACGTTTGGTCGCGTTCACACGCAATCAGGAGCTCCGTCCCCAGGTCACCGATCTCGATCTCCTGTTGGCGGATATGCGGCCCCTGCTCATCAGCAGCATCGGCGAGACCGTCGAGATCGAATACACGGGCGAAACCGCACCGAATATCGTCAAGATCGACCAGAACCAGCTCGAGAATGCGCTCCTCAATCTGGTGATCAACGCACGCGCCGCCCTGCCGCACGGCGGCAAGATCGAGGTCCGCACGGAATGCGTCGAAATTGGCGGCCCCCGGTCGAACGATGCCCTCGAGCTCTCCCCGGGGCGATACGTGCGCTTGTCGGTCAGCGACAACGGAACCGGCATCGAACCCGATGACCTCGCACGGGTATTCGAACCCTTCTTCACGACCAAGCGTACGCGTGACGGCAGCGGGTTGGGGCTGAGCATGGTGCATGGCTTCGTGCGTCAATCGGATGGCGACATCGAAGTCATCAGCGAACCCGACGTCGGAACGACCGCAAACATATATCTGCCCCTGGCGACCGAACCGATTGCTGGTCGACCGGCGACGACCGCCACATCGGATGTCCAGGTCTACGGAGCAGGCAAATCCATCCTGCTCATCGAGGACGAGACCGTCGTCGGTGACATCTGCGAGAACTTCCTTCTCCAGCTTGGCTACAGCGTGCTGCGGGCCGATACCGGAGAGAACGCGATCCAGATTCTGCATGATCGAAAGTTCGATTTCGACGGGATCGTCTCGGACGTGGTCCTTCCCGGTCCGCTGACCGGGCCGAACGTGGTGGAGCTCGCAATCCAGCACAACCCGGCCATTGGCGTTCTCATGATGTCGGGATACCCCGAGGATCATTGCAAAAAACTGCTCGCGCACTGCCGCCACGCAATCTATCTGCGCAAGCCGTTCCGCAAGCAGGTTTTCGGCGAACGTCTGGCGATGGCGTTGAATGCCACGCGCTTCGGGAAGCCCAGGAACGTCGTCTCTTTGGTCGAACAAACTTCGCCGGCTGCCGCAAAGGCCTAAGTCGCGGGCCTGTATTCCGGTCCGTCAGGCGGTGGCGCCCGACGCCCCGTGCCGGCGCATGAAATCGGCGAACACGCCCACGATCTCCGGCTCGAGATCGCGCCACTCGGCGAATGCAACGACCGGCTCGTCCGAATCCTCAATGGGCAACATATGCAACTCGCTGCCCGGGATCATGGCGTGGACTTTGCGACCGACGCTTGAATCATGCACCCGGTCATTCCCCGGAACGATCACCGTGGGCATACCGAGAGACCCGAGTTCCGCTTCGCTGACGCCGAACACCGGCAGCTCCGCGCCCGCCATGAACAGGTCCCGCAGCCGGGTCTGAATATCGATGAACGCCTCGGCCGACATGTCCATCAGCCGTTGACGGTTCTGGGCATTCGCCGCAATCCGTTCACCATATTCCGGGGTGGCGCAAACGGCCGCCATGCCGCCCGCCTGGGCCGCCCGAATGAACTGGTCGTAATAGTTTTCCGGCAGGCGCCCGGCCGCAAATGTGCCACCAGTCACACGCAAGAGCAACAATCCGCGCACCGCATCGGGATGGCGAAGGGCGAAGAACAACGCCGTGCGCGCGCCGGAGGAAGAGCCACCAATGAAGGCCGGTACTTCGTCCAGCTCCGTCAGCAACGCGTGAAGATCATCTGCCCAAACGGCCTCCTCCACCTCATCCGCGCTCATCCGTATATCCGATGCCCCGGTATTGCGGCGGTCGTGGAGCAGGACACGGAAACCTTCGACCGACAATTTCTGCGCCATCGGCAGGAATTCGTCATAACCGCGCCGGCCGCCGGTGATCAGGGTCACGACCGGTCCGTCATCACCGACGATCTCGTAACGGAGATTGACACCACGAATGGCTATTGTCGGCATCGTTCGTTCCCTGTTCCTGCCTACTCGGCGGCGTTGATCATCTTGCCATCCGCATCGAGCGTGAATCCCGACGCTGCGGCCTGGTCGATGACATCCTGCGGCCGGGTCACCGCGACATTGTCGGTGCCTTCGATGATCACAAGCAGGTAACCATAAGTGTCGCCGACATTCCTGAAGCTGCGCATGACACGGCCCGGTACCGAGATGCAATCCATCGGCCCCAGCACCACTTCTTCCATGTCATCGCCCTCATTCCAGTAGACCGCCCACTGACCTGATATCGGAATGAAGACTTCGATTTCCTCATGGGTGTGCATCGCCGATCCGTTATCGGGCTCGGCGCCAACATAGGCGACATTGAACCCTTTGGAGTCCACGATTCCCGGCTGGGTTCCGGCGTCTTCCGATACCCCGCGACCGACGATCGAATAAATGTCCCGCTTAAATCCGGGGATTCCCTGCGTAACCATCAACTGGTCGTTGCCCGTTTGCTCGGCAAATAACGCGATGCGGGAGCGCATCTCGTCCTGCGACATGACAACGATACCTTCTGATTCTTTGCTCATACTTCCCTCCCTCATATCCATCAGACAAAGTTTGCCCCAGACGGGGAGCACCGGCAAGGAATGCCGGTCAGGTCCCTTCCAGAATGGCTGCGGATATCTTCTCTGCGACCATGATGGTCGGAATATTGGTGTTTGCGCGCGGGATCGCGGGCATCAGCGAGGCATCCACCACCCGCAATCCGGCAACATCGTGGACCAGACCGGCACGATCGGTGACGGCGAGAGAGTCATCCGATGATCCCATCCGGCAGGTGCCCACATGATGCGCCATGCCGCCGACGCAGGTGCGCGCAAACTCCCGTACCGCTGCCTGATCGTGAATCAGCTGGGCGATGCCCACACCGGAATTTGACAAACTCCGCACCGCCGGCCGGACGGCCGCCGGCACAAGGTCAAACACGGTCGAAATCGCACGGGACTTCAGGCTGCTGCGCCAACTGACATCATTGAGTGCACGTAATTGGCGCGAATTTCCGACCGCCGCTGCCTCTTGCCACAGTTGGGAAACCCCGGGCGCCAACAGCATTTCCGCCACTGTGAGAACGGCCTGTTCCAGGCGCAGACTGTCGCGCACATCGGAATCGAAATCGAACTCTATGTCCGCCGGACCGGCCGGGTTGGCCTTGTTCAGAGACACGCTCCCGCGCGAAAACGGCTTGAAGAGGGCCGGGTTTAATGCGCTGACCCGGCGCCCGAGTGTGTTCCAACTCGTTCGGCCGACGAAATACATATACATATCGCCCGAAGGACAGTCCGCCACACCCGACGAGAAACGCCGTCCCGCGATCGTGTGCTGACGCTTCCGGGGCGGTGGCACCGCTTCATTCTTGAGATAGGCCAGCATCATCAAGATCTGGTGGTTGTGTAGATTTCGGCCTACTCCCGGGCGGTCCGCGACAACCGAAACGCCGGCCGCCGCGATATCCGCCGCGGGGCCGATACCGGCGCGCAACAGGATCACCGGTGATTGCAGCGTCCCGGCAGATACGATGATCTCGCGCCCCGACATACGCTGGATGTCACCATCGATCTCGGCATCGACACCGGTCACGCGCTTGCCATCGAATACGAGATCCCGGACCATCGCGTTCGCGAGGATGGTCAGATTGGGCCGCGCACGGACAGTCGGATCGAGATAGCAAATTGCGCTCGATCCCCGTTTGTCCTCGAATTTGCTCAAGGGCAGCGGTCCGAACCCATCCCGAAAATCGCCGTTGAAGTCTGCGACGGCGGCGATCTGCCGATCATGGCTGTGCGCGGCAAGCGCCTTCAGCAACGGCGGCCATTCCTCTTCGGGCCAACGTCGAATCGGCACCGGCCCCTCCGTGCCGTGCCGGTCATCCTGGAAATCGACATCGGTTTCGAGCTTGCGAAAGAAGGGGAGCACATCCTGCCAGTTCCAGCCCGCGGCCCCGAGCGATTCCCATTCGTCATAGTCATCCGGGGTTCCGCGTAGAGCCACCATCGCCATCAGGGAACCGCTGCCGCCCATTATTCGACCCTGACGAAATGGTACTTCCGGCGCACTGGATTTGTCGCGCTCATAGCCGCGAAGATCGGGCCATGCATAGTCGCGGTTGTAGTAGGAGCCAGGAAACGTATCGATGATATCGGCGGGTTCGGCACCCGGCACCGTGTCGGGACCGGCTTCGAGCAGCAAAACCTTGTTCGCGGAACGCGCCGACAGGCGGTTGGCGAGGACACAACCGGCAGAGCCCGCTCCAACAATGATGTAGTCGAACACATTGGTCATGGCGTGGCTCGCATTTCGAACGGGGTGAACTTTGGCGGACGTTCCGTTCGAACGCCGCGCGGTACCTTGCACAACGGCCAACGACCGACCGGGTTGCTGATAGTAGCAGCCCAGACGCGAGTATCCTCTACCGGCTGACGACGTTCAAATCATGCGTGGCATGTCCAGATTGCAATGCCGAAAGTGATCTCGCCAAGACCTGCCGCCCGTTAGGCTCGTCTCCCGGCTTGCGCAGGGCCGCGTGGCATGCATCTTATGCACACGAACCAAAGGCAGCGCAGCAATTCGGAGAACTCAAGTGGGTAACCTGTCCAAACAAGCACTTAATATCGACGACCTGCGGCAGATGGCGAAACGCCGTCTCACCAAGGCGCTATTCGACTTCTGCGATAAAGGCAGCGAAGACCAGATCGCCATGCGCGACAACCGCGCGGCACTCGACCGGATCAAGATCATGCCGCGTGCGCCGCGTGATGTGTCCGGGCGCGACCCGGGCATCACCCTGTTGGGCAAGAAGCAGGACCTGCCGCTCCTGATCGGCCCAACCGGACCGGCGGGCTTCGTCTGGTATCGCGGCGAGACTGCGCTCGCGCGGGCGGCGGCCAAGTATAACATCCCGTTCACGCTGGCCAGCACGTCCAACACGCCCATGGAGCAGGTGATCGAGAACGGCGGCGGCACCCAATGGTTCCAGCTCTATGTCTGGCGCAACCCCGAGGCCGCCTTCGTAACGGTCCAGCGTGCGCTCGACGCCGGCTTCGAGGCACTCGTTGTGACCGTTGACTCGCCCGTCTACAACAACCGTGAGATTGACGTGCGCAACGGGCTGGTGTTTCCGCCGCGCATCACCATGAAAACCACGATCGACAGTTTGCGTCACCCCCGTTGGTTGGTCGGCACGGCGGGCCGCTATTTTCTGAATGAAGGCCGTCTGCCCGCCTTCTCCAACATCCACATCCCCAAGGAAGACAAGGCCGAGGCGACCGGCTATGTGTCGGCGAGTTCCGGCTCCTTCCTGAATCGCAACGACACAATGGGCTGGGACTATGTACGCCGGTTGCGGGATGCCTGGCCCCACAAGCTCCTGATCAAGGGCGTCCTGCACCCGGACGATGCCGTCGACGCGGTCGAAATCGGCGCCGACGGTATCTTTGTCTCGAACCACGCCGGCAATACAAACGACACCGCCATCACGCCCTGGGATGCCCTTCCGGCCGTCGCCGAGGCGGTTGGCGGCCGCACGACCATCATCGCGGACAGCGGCATACGGCGCGGTAGCGACGTCTTGAAGGGACTCGCACTCGGCGCCGACGCGATCGCGATCGGCCGGGCCACGCTCTACGGTGCGGGTGCCGCAGGGGAAGCCGGTGCAAGCCGTGCGCTGGATATCCTCGACGCGGAGATTCGCCGCACCATGGCGGTGATGGGCGTGACGGACATCGCGTCGGTTTCACGCGACCATATCTGCCTGCCGGGGCAGCTTCCGGTCTCCGGCCACGGGTAGCCGGTAACGCATAACCGGCGACCACATGATTCTGGAGAGGAAGAACGAACGATGGCACTGCATGACAAGGCCTCGATCCGGCACAAGATCGAAGATCAGATCTATGCGTCCGTAGATCTTTCGGTGAGCGTGCCAAAGTATCAGTTTCCCGAGAATGAGCAGGAACCCCGGCACGCCTATTCCGTTGTGCATGACGAGTTGATGCTCGACGGGAACTCGCGCCAGAACCTCGCCACCTTCTGCCAGACCTGGGAAGAGCCCGAACTTCACCAGTTGATGGACGAGTGCATCAACAAGAACATTGTCGACAAGGACGAATATCCGCAGACGGCCGAGATCGAAGCGCGCTGTGTCCACATGCTCGGCGATCTCTGGCATTCGCCGTCCGGGGCCAATTCTGTCGGCTGCTCGACCGTGGGGTCGAGCGAAGCCGCAATGCTGGGCGGCATGGCGATGAAACGGCGGTGGGAGGCAAGCCGGAAGGCCGCCGGCAAGCCCATCGACAAACCGAATCTGATCACCGGGCCCGTTCAGGTCTGTTGGCACAAGTTCACCCGCTACTGGGATATCGAACATCGCGAGATTCCGATGGAAGACGGGCGGTTGCTGATGACCCCCGAAGAGGTCCTCGCGCGCTGCGACGAGAACACGATCGGCGTCGTCCCGACCCTCGGCGTTACGTTCAACGGCGTGTATGAACCCGTCGAGGCCGTCGCGGCTGCTCTGGACGGCCTGCAGAAGGAAACCGGCCTGGACATCCCGATCCATGTCGATGGCGCCAGCGGTGCGTTCCTCGCGCCCTTTTGCGCACCGGACCTTGTCTGGGACTTTCGTCTCCCGCGCGTCAAATCCATCAACGCGTCGGGGCATAAGTTCGGCCTTGCCCCCCTGGGTGTGGGCTGGGTCGCATGGCGTGAAGAGGCCGACTTGCCGGAAGACATGATCTTCTGGGTGAACTACCTCGGCGGCAACATGCGCGATATCGCCATCAACTTCTCGCGTCCCGGCGGATCCGTTGTCTGCCAGTATTACAATTTCCTGCGCCTGGGCCGCGAGGGATACCGGAAAATTCATTCCGCCTGCTACGATACCGCCCAGTTTCTCGCTGGCGAAATCGCCAGACTCGGGCCGTTCGAAATCATATATGACGGGGACATGAACAAGGGCATCCCGGCGCTATGCTGGAAGATGAAAGACGGCGTCGATCCGGGTTTCAGCCTTTACGACCTCGCCGACCGTCTCAGCACCCGCGGCTGGCAGGTACCCGCCTACACCCTGCCGGCAAACTGCGAGGACCAGGCAATTCAGCGAATTCTTGTGCGTCATGGTGTGAGCCGTGATCTGGCTACACTGCTGCTCAAGGATATCCAGGCATCACTCGACTATTTTTCGGACCATCCGGTCCACACCCCGTTGACCCACGAAGAAGCCTCGGGATTCCATCACTGATCCTTTGATGTCGCCTTCACGCTGCGCCCGGAGACCCGATGCAGGACGGCTTCGCTGACGAAGGAAATCAGCAGAATTCCGGCGACTCCCAGCAAAAGATAGGGCGACGTCGTTGCCAGGTGATAAGCACCCAGCGCGATCGCCAGCCCGTTTGATGCGATGGCGAGCAGCACCAGCGTTTTCGATGCGCCGGTTTCGTCAAGAATGCGCAGATGGCCGATATGGACGGTCGTGTGAATCATCAGCATCGACAATGCGCCGATGATCGCGATTGCCGACAAATCGAGAAAAATAGCCAGCGCCGCAATGATCAGGGCGCTGATGACAAGTCCCTCGCGGTTGTTGGCCACGCGCCGGGCAAAGACGGCCGGCAGCTCACCTTCCTTTGCAAGCTGGTAGGATACATTCGCGATCGCGTAGAGACCCGCATTGATCGCCGAAGCCGTGGCGAACAGGGCGGTGATCGAAATCACGGTGAACCCGATCTGTCCAAATACCGGCCGCGCGGCCTCGGCCAGGGCGAAATCCTTGGCGGCGATGACTTTTTCCGGCGGGAGATTGCCAAAGACGACGACGGCAATGCCGACATACACGACCATGACGAGGATGATCGAGGTGATGATCGCACGCGGCAATGTGCGAACCGGGTCGCGCATATCCTCCGCCGCGTTGGTGATATAGCGGAAGCCCTCATAGGCGAAGAAGGTAATGGCGACGGTCGACAGGATGTTCGTAACCGGCGGATATGCAGACGGTGCCAGCCTTTCCGGCGAGATGAAAGTCATCCCAACGACGGCGAATATGACCAGCACCGATAGCTTGGCGACCACGATGATGTTTTCAATACGGGTCATCGAACGCGCACCGGCGAGGTTGATCACCATGAACAGCACGACGACTGCGCCGGAGAAAACTTCCACGAGATAGTGCGACATGCCGCTCGGGAGAAGTGCGAACGCGTAGGATCCGAATGTCCGCGCGACGAGCGATATGGACACGAGCGCGGCGATATACAGCATCAGGCTCATGGCACCCGAGAATCGCCCGGACCCGAATCCCTGAACGAGGTACTCAACAATGCCGCCCGCCGCCGGGTAGCGCGCACCGAGACGCCCCATGGAATAGCCGCTGAGCAGCGCGATCCCGCCCGCGATCATAAACGAGATGTAGACCGCACTCGCCGCAATGGCGCCAGCCTGGCCCAGCAGCGCGAAGATGCCCGCCCCGACCATGGCGCCAATGCCCATGGCCACGGCCGACCAGAAGGATACTTCGTTCTTGGGGTTTCTCACGCGGACCTCGATGCTTGGACCAGACCAAGAGCCGTCGGGTTGTCACGGCTCCCGCCGACTATAGGTCATCCGTGATCGGAAGGAGATTCATCTGCATACGCCTGTGACTCGTATGCTTCCGTTTCATCAAGGGCATCCAGCCAGTATCCCGAACTGATTACCTCTATGTGCAGGACGCCATCGCCTGCCGTCTCCGTCCGGACAATCCAGATCACCTCTTCCGCTTCCGGGAAAGAATGTCCCTTAAGCTCATCGTCGTACAATCGATGCAGGATCGCATGCCTGTCCATTCCATCGGCCAGCAGGCGGACCAGAAACGATTCGTCAGGCGAAGCGGTTAACAGCGCTCTGGCGGGGCTGTTGCTCGCCGTGACTTCAATCTTGACGCGCACCGCATCCGGCTCGGGAAACGTTTGTGGAAACGCTGCGTACAGCAGGCTGCCGGCATTGAACATGCGCTCGTGAAGCGCGGAATCCGCATACTCCTCCCAAAGCTTTTCGTCGATCATTTCACCGGCAAGATTGCGTATCTGCCCGTCCCTGAGAACATCACCCATGTCATGCTTGAGCACGAGGCAAGCGGCATCAACAGGCGGCAGGTCCTGGAGTGATGCAACACACATTTCGCGCAGTTCATCATCGCTCAACCCCGACGTATCGCCATACTCCATGGCCTCGAGAAGCGCCGCAAAATCACGGGGTGCCCGCGCATCTTCGATTTCCAGAATATTCGAGAAACTGAGAACTTTAACCTTGAAGCTGCCGTTCATCCCGCGCCAACGCCCGAGGCACAGTTAATGCATTGGGTTGCGTATGGCAGGGCTTCAAGTCGCTTTTCAGCGATGGAGTCACCACAGGTCACGCAATCACCAAATGTGCCGGCTCCGATTTTCGACAATGCGAGTTTGATCTTTCGGATCTCGTCGAGAGCCAGGTCACCGACTTCTTCGAGAACTTCGTCATTCTCCGATTCGTAGGCATTCTCGGACCAATCGTCATCGGCCGTCTCGCTCAACTCGTGATCTATTTCCTCAGACCGGTCCGTCAATTCACAAAGCCGCAATTCCAAATTTCGCTTTCACGTCATTCACGTCAATCATTCGTTTTCCCTCGCCGGTCACAGGCCGGTCACAGGCCGGTGTAACGATGTCATCTGGGATCAGGCACGGCGAAATAGAAGGCCTGACCCCATATTTCTTTTGGCCACGTCAACACAACGCACGAGAGATTGGCTGGCGTGTGACGCCATCCGGTACGCCGAGGCTAGACAGCCCCACCCATCTCCACATCGGCCCAGTTCCAGTTTGGTTTCGCCTGGGTGGTCGTGAAGTTGGAAAACATGATGTTGAACGAGAGACTGACGCGCATCTCTTCCGTCGGGTTTGCCACAACCGAGTGCTGCAGCCATGACGGGAACATGATCAGAATGCCGGTCTTCACCGGGATATGCATGGTGCGCGCCGTCAGGGGTGTCTCTTCGGTGAACCGCGGGATAATGACCCGTCGCTCCATCCGTGTGTCGTGAAAGCTGATCTGGTCGGCGCCTTCCGGGGCCTTCACATAATAAACACCGCTCAGATAATTATTCTGGTGACTGTGCAGCGGGTGGCCAATGCCACGCGGCTTGATATTCATCCAGCAGCCGGTGATCTCAAATGGCGCGGGCGCGACCTTGAGCATTTCGAGCACCCGTTTGCTCGACTCTCCGATGACCTCCACCATCTGCCCGAAAGGGTCCAGCGTGTGCAGGTCGTTGCGGGTCTGCCAACCATCCGTGTCATTGGCCGTCTCGGGCTTCAACGAATCGAGTTGCCCAAGCAGATGCGCATTCAGCGGACCGGCAACGTCGGCCTCGAGGACCTGCGCCCAGACGGGAACCGCGAAAAGCGGCAACATTTGCGAACTTTCGAACATGGTGCCGGCTCCTGTTTCGTGCAATCCCGACTAACGCGGCAACACCGTGCTGCCCATCAGGAACTCGTCCACTGCTCGCGCGGCCTGGCGTCCTTCGCGGATGGCCCATACGACAAGAGACTGGCCGCGCCGCATATCGCCGGCGGTAAAAATCTTGTCCCGGGACGTCCGGTAGGCGTTGGTGTCGGCCTTCACGTTGCCGCGCTCATCGAGTTCGACGTCGAGCTCGCGAAGCATGCCTTCGGCGACGGGGTGCAGGAAGCCCATCGCCAACAGCACGAGGTCGGCCTTGAGTTCGAACTCCGTGCCCTGGATGGGCTGGAATTTCTCATCCACGCGCTGGCAGTTGATGTGCGTCACATGCCCGTTCTCACCGCCGATACTATTGGTGGTGACGGAAAAATCGCGCTCGGCGCCTTCGGCCTGGCTCGACGATGTGCGCATCTTGAGCGGCCAATGGGGCCAGGTCAGACCTTTGTCTTCTTTCTCGGGCGGTTCCGGCATGATTTCAAGCTGGACCACCGAAAGGGCACCTTGTCGAAGCGACGTGCCGATGCAGTCGGAACCGGTATCGCCACCGCCAATGACGACGACATTCTTCTGGGAGGCCAGGATCGGCTCGACATCGCCATCCTGGTTGCTGCCCGCGACCCGGCGATTTTGCTGGGGAAGGAAATCCATGGCGAAATGGACACCGTCCAGGTCGCGTCCCTCGACGGGCAGGTCGCGCGGTGCTTCCGAACCACCACAGAGCAGGACGGCGTCATGCTGCGCGTCGAGTTCCGCGGCGGCAATGTCAACGCCCACATGGACACCACAATGTAATGTCACGCCCTCGGCGACCATCTGTTCGCCACGACGGTCGATCAGATGCTTTTCCATCTTGAAATCGGGAATGCCGAAGCGCAGCAAACCGCCGATCGCCTCGTTCTTCTCGAAAAGATGAACGTCGTGCCCGGCGCGCGCCAGTTGCTGGGCGGCAGCCATGCCAGCCGGTCCCGCGCCGACGACGGCAACTTTCTTGCCGGTTTTCACATCCGCGGGCTGGGGCTTGATCCAGCCCTCCTCCCACGCCTTGTCGACAATCGCGCATTCGATGGTTTTGATGGTGACAGGATTGTCGTCGATATTCAGGGTGCAGGCGGCTTCACAAGGCGCCGGGCAGATACGGCCTGTGAATTCGGGAAAATTGTTCGTCGAATGCAGGTTGCGCGACGCCTCTTCCCAATCCGCGTTGTAGACGAGGTCGTTCCAGTCCGGGATCTGGTTATTGACCGGGCAGCCGCTATGGCAGAACGGTATGCCGCAATCCATGCAGCGCGCCGCCTGGCGTTCCAGGTCACGCTCCTCCAGCGGAATCACGAACTCCTCGTAATTCCGAATACGGTCGGCCGCCGGCTTGTAGGTGCGGTCGTGCCGCTCGATCTCGATGAAACCCGTTACCTTGCCCATTAGCCTCTCCGCATGCCGATGTTCATTTCGCCGGTCTGCTCGACCTGCATTTCCTGCAGGGCGCGGCGATACTCCACCGGCATAATTTTCACGAATTTCGGCAAATACTCGTCCCAATTGTCGAGAATATGCTGCGCACGCGTGGACGCCGTGTAGTGCGCATGGTTCTGGATCAATTGCCGTAATCGCTCTGCGTCAAACCGGGTCATATCGGACCCGACATCCACCAGTCCATGGGATTCATTGTCCGAGAGATGCAGTTTCTCCATCTCTTCGGCCTCACCCTCGACAGGTTCGAGATCGACCATCGCCAGATTGCAGCGCCCCTCGAAATCGCCGGCTTCGTCGAGCACATACGCAATTCCACCCGACATGCCCGCCGCAAAATTACGACCGGTCTCACCCAGCACGACCACGATACCGCCTGTCATATACTCGCAGCCGTGATCGCCGGTGCCTTCGACCACGGCGATCGCACCGGAATTGCGCACCGCAAATCGCTCGCCGGCAATGCCGCGGAAATAGCACTCACCGGTCACCGCACCATAGAGGACGGTGTTACCGACGATCATGCTCTCATCGGGATCGATGCCGCTTTCCGGTGCTGGACGCACGATGAGCTTGCCGCCCGAGAGGCCCTTGCCGACATAGTCGTTGGCCTCACCCTCGAGATCGAGAGTCACGCCATGTGCAACCCATGCGCCGAAGCTCTGGCCTGCCACACCCTTCAACTTAAGCCAGATCGTGTCTTCCGGCAGCCCGGCATGACCGTATTTTCTGGCAATCTCACCCGACAACATCGTCCCCGCCGTGCGATCCGTGTTCCGGATCGGGAACGCCGCCTGGACGGGTGTCCCTTCATCGATTGCCGGCCTGGCAACGTCGATGAACTTGCGGTCCAGAATGTCCTTGATCGGATGGTCCTGGTCGCGCGTGCGATGGATATCGACAAGGTCCGCCTCGACCGGCTTGAAGAAAAGCTTACCGAAATCCAGCCCCTTGGCCTTCCAATGTTCGACCGCGGTGTCCGTATCGAGCATATCCGTCTGGCCGATCATCTCGTTGAACGTCCGGAAGCCCATCGCGGCCATGAGTTCGCGGACTTCCTCGGCAACATAGAAGAAGAAATTCACCACATGCTCGGGTTTCCCGGTGAATTTCTTGCGGAGTTCGGGGTCCTGGGTCGCGATCCCGACCGGGCAGGTGTTCAGATGGCATTTGCGCATCATGATGCAGCCCGATGCGATCAACGGCGCGGTGGCAAATCCGAACTCGTCCGCCCCGAGAAGCGCACCCACGACAACGTCGCGGCCGGTCCGCAGACCGCCATCGACCTGCACGGAAATGCGGCCCCGCAAATCATTCATCACGAGGGTCTGCTGGGTCTCGGCCAGGCCGATCTCCCACGGCGAGCCCGCATGCTTGATCGACGTCAGCGGCGAGGCGCCGGTTCCACCCTCGAAGCCCGAAATCGTGACATGGTCCGCTCGCGCCTTCGAAACGCCCGCAGCGACCGTCCCAACCCCGACCTCCGAGACCAGCTTGACGCTGATGTCAGCGCTGGAGTTGGTGTTCTTCAGATCGAAGATCAGCTGCGCCAAATCCTCGATCGAATAGATGTCATGATGTGGCGGCGGCGAAATGAGACCGACGCCGGCCGTGGAGTGACGCACCTTGGCGATGACCGCATCGACCTTGTGGCCTGGCAGCTGTCCCCCCTCCCCGGGCTTCGCGCCCTGGGCCATCTTGATTTGAATCATGTCGGAGTTGACGAGATATTCCGTCGTTACCCCGAACCGGCCAGACGCGACCTGCTTGATCGCGGAGCGCATGGAATCACCGTTGTCCATGGGCGTGAAACGGTCCACTTCCTCGCCGCCCTCGCCGGTGTTCGACTTGCCGCCGATCCGATTCATGGCGATCGCCAGATTCGTGTGTGCCTCGCGGCTGATCGAGCCGAACGACATCGCACCGGTTGCAAAACGTTTCACGATATCGGCCGCCGGCTCGACATCATCGAGCGGCACGGGCGCCCGGCCGGATTCCTCGGCCGATCTCAGGCGGAACAGCCCCCGCAGGGTCATCAGCTGTTCGTCCTGCGCGTTGATCGCGGCTGCATAGGACCTGTATTTGTCCGGCAATTCGCCACGCACGGCGTGCTGCAGATCCGCGACAGTCTCCGGCGTCCAGGCATGTTTCTCGCCCCGGATTCGAAACGCATACTCCCCACCGACGTCGAGCGCTCCCTTGTAGACCGGGTCGTTCCCAAATGCGTGCGCGTGGCGCTCCAGCGTCTCGCGAGCGATTTCCTCCAGCCCGACACCCTCGACCGCCGTGTGGGTTCCGGTGAAGTATTTTTCGACGAACGATGACTTCAGGCCGACCGCATCGAAAATCTGTGCGCCGCAATAGGACTGATAGGTCGAAATGCCCATCTTGGACATGACCTTCAACAGGCCCTTGTCGATGGCCTTTGTGAATCGTCTGTTGATCTGCTCAATGTTGAGTTCTTCGTCGAACTTCTCTCGAAGATCCTCGAGGGTTTCAAAGGCAAGCCAGGGGTTGATCGCTTCTGCGCCGAAGCCAGCCAGCGTCGCGAAATGCTGCACTTCGCGGGCCTCACCCGTCTCAACGACCAGTCCGACCGATGTGCGCAGACCCTTGCGTATCAGGTAGTGATGTACCGCCGACGTGGCCAGGAGTGACGGGATCGCGACGCGGTCCGGGCCGAGGAGACGGTCTGACAGGATAATGATGTTGTAACCCTGGCCTACACTTTCCTCTGCACGCGCGCAGATATTATCGATCGCCTCTTCCATATACGCCGCACCGCGCCCGACGCCATAGGTGATGTCGAGGGTCTGGGTCATGAACTGGTTGTCGGCGATGTCCCCGATCGCACGAATTTTCTCCAACCCGCTGTTCGAGATGATCGGTTGGCGCACTTCCAGCCGCTTCAGGGTCGATGTGCCTTCCAGATCGAGCAGGTTGGGCCGCGGTCCGATGAACGATACCAGCGACATCACAATCTCTTCGCGAATCGGATCGATCGGCGGGTTCGTGACCTGGGCGAAGAGCTGCTTGAAATAGGAGGCGAGCGGCTTGGACCTCGACGACAATGCCGATATCGGCGTGTCCGTGCCCATGGCACCGGTAGCCTCCTGCCCGGTATGGGCCATCGGCATCATGAGGAATTTGAGATCCTCTTCGGAATAGCCGAACGCCTGTTGTCGATTAAGCAACGGTGTTGGGGAGACCGCCGGCGAACGCCCGACGTCCGGCAGATCACGAACCCTGATCTGCGTGTTCGCCAGCCATTCCTTGTAGGGGTGGCTCGCGATGAGTTCCGCCTTCAAATCCCCGTCCGAGATGGTCTTGCCCTTCTCGAGATCGATCAACAGCATCTTGCCGGGCTGGAGGCGCCACTTGCGCGCAATATTTTCTTCCGGGATGTCGAGCACGCCCATTTCCGACGCGAGCAACACAAACCCGTCCTTCGTCTCGAGATAACGCGCCGGCCGCAACCCGTTTCGGTCCAGCGTGGCGCCGATCACCTTGCCGTCCGTAAACGCGATCGCCGCGGGGCCATCCCACGGCTCCATCAGCGCCGCGTTGTACTCGTAGAAGGCGCGCAGCGAATCATCCATCAACGGGTTCCCGGCCCACGCTTCAGGGATCATCATCATCATCGCGTGCGGAAGGGAGTAGCCTCCCTGATAGAGCAGCTCCAGGGCATTGTCGAAACAGGCCGAGTCCGACTGTCCTTCATAGGAGATCGGCCAGAGCTTCTGCATGTCGTCGCCGAATACCGGGGAAGACATCGTTGCCTGACGCGCGGCCATCCAGTTGTTGTTGCCGCGCAGGGTGTTGATTTCACCGTTGTGACAAATCATCCGGTAAGGATGCGCCAGCGGCCAGGACGGAAATGTGTTGGTGGAGAAACGCTGATGAACCAGCGCCAGCGCGGAGATCACGCGCTCGTCCTGCAGATCCTTGTAATACTTCACCACGCCGTCGGCGAGGACGAGGCCCTTATAGACGATCGTGCGCGACGAACAGGACGCAGGATAATACTCGTTCGCCCATTCGAGATGATTGCTTCGAATGTGGCTCGACGCCGTTTTCCGCATGACATAGAGCTTGCGCTCGAACGTATCGTCATCGGCAATGTCAGCGCCACGTCCGATGAACACCTGACGGTGCAACGGCTCCGTCGGTTTGACCGTTTCGCCGAGAATGGACGAATCAACAGGTACATCGCGCCAGCCGAGAACCGACATCCCCTCTTGATCCGCGGCCATCTGATACGCCGCCTCGATCAAGGCTTGCCGCGCGGGATCTCGCGGCATGAACAATTGGGCCACGCCATAATGGTTCGGTGGCGGCAGTTCGAAACCGAGACGCTCGGCCTCCACCGCGAAGAACTCATGCGGCAGCTGGATAAGGATACCGGCGCCGTCTCCGGCCTTCGGGTCCGCGCCAACCGCGCCCCGATGTTCGAGATTGCACAGAATATTCAGACCGTCCTCGACGATCTTTCGGCTGCGCTCGTTGCGGATCGAGCAAATCATGCCAATGCCACACGCATCATGCTCATGCGCCGGGTGATACAAACCCTCGCGCTTGCGCATGCCCGCGTGAATCACCGGTTTCACGGCAACGGAGCCCTTCGGGCCGATCTGGTCACGCAATTCTGAATTTCCGTTGGACATCGTCACGTTACTTTCCGATCTGCGAGGCCCGACGCATCATGGTGCAATGCACCCGGGCCGGTCCCTTCTTTCCACACCTTCAGTCAACAATGCAGTCGGGGCGAAGCCGTCGCCGGCCGTCCAGCAGCACAAGTACCGAAGTTTTGATGATCGAATGCCTGGCATTCGAACCGGCCGTTTATACCGGAATCGTAAGCGAAACTCACCCCTGATCCCCATTTTATTCGCCTGTTTTTCACTCTCCGGATGTTTGGAGAGCAGGTGCAAAATCCCATTAAAAACATTGGTTTATGTATGCTTTATTTGGTTTTCGGTTCAGGCCCGGGCATGGACAAGTTTGAGAACGAGGAAAACACACTCATGCTGCCCGTCGCAAATCTCGGAATCACAATATTTTCAAGCTGGCAGCTTGGCTGCCAAAGCCGAAGCTACAATGCCGCACGCGCAAGCCGCTTCTACTTGTTTCCCTGCCGGGTGTAGGCTGATGACGAACTGTCACATGTGGTTAGAGCCATTGCCGACGCACAAGACAAAGCGATCCGTCACGACAATCTCGCACGCAAGAACACTGCGTCGATCCGCGCTCGCACGGCTTGGCCCGGGCATCTTGAAAGCCGTGTTCATCTGCCTGCTGATCGTGAATCCCGTCGGGCCGCTTGCCGCGCAGCCAACACCGACAGTTGAAACGCTGAATGCGGACGTCGACCGGCTAGTGGCGGCGTTCGACTTCGACGGGGCGTACAAGGTCTTGGCAATGGTGCGCAGCTTGCTGGCCAATGAATCGGAACCGGACGGGACAGAAATCCTGACAACCGACATCATGCTCGGTGTCCTCGCCAGGGCTACCCGGCGTTATCGGGAATCGGATATCCATCTTTCGCGGGCTGAAGCCGCCGTGAATACCGTCTTTGCAGATCCCGTCGAGCAGGGTTATCACCTTGCCTGGGCACGCCAGGAACGCGCAATCAATTTTCTTGAACTCGGTCGGTACCGACGCGCTGCAAGGCTTGCCATCAATGCATTCGAAACCCGGCAGTCGGCAACTCCGAACGACTTCAATCGCTTGATGTCCGATGCGATGGTAACCGTGCGCGCGTTCGTGAATCTCGAGCAATGGCACGACGCGATGCTGTTCCTGGGAAAAGGTATAGATCTGCTTCCGAAAATGCGTCTGGAGGGAGATCTCACGGACATAAACACGTTCGCCGTCCTTCTGACGCAGACACTTCATGAGTTGGGCCAGCTCGACTTCGCCGCAGACTACCCGCAGAACCACTTCGAGCTGGCGGCAGCGATTGACCTCCATGTGTCTGACAATACCCGCGCCCAACTCGCATACCACCGCACGATCGCCCTGACCAAACAGGGAAATTTCCAGGCCGCGCTTGCTGAAACCGATGCCGCGCTGATCCAGGTGGACAATGGCGCCGAGGTCAGCCGGAGGTCCATCGCACAACTCTGGCACGCGAGAGGCGTTGCCGCACTCCATGCCGGTTCTCTCGAGACTGCGAACGATGCGCTCTCGCAAGCCGACGCCCACTTCATGCGCCTCTCAAACGGCGAGAGTCGGGTCGACCGTCTTCGGGTAAACGTCGACCAAGCGGCACTGATCGTCGAACGAGGCGCGCCCTTCGAGGGATTTCCGGACCTTTTCCAGGACATCGCAGAGCGGATACGCGAAGAGGCGACGCGAATGGCCCTGGGACGCCGGGACTGGCATGAAGTCCGGTTGCGGCAAATGCGTGTCATCACCCGACGCGCCATCGACCTGATGGCGAATGTGCAGGCCGATCAGCGTCAGCCGCAATGGCCAACAAACGTTGTGGCGTTCCACCTCGCACAACTCGCGCGTTTCGGAGAAACCGGTGCCGCGGTTAGCCAGATGGCTGCGCGGGTTGCCGCAGGCAGCGGAGACCTTGCGCAACTCATCCGCCGCCGCGAAAACGCCTTGGAGGAACGCATACAAGCCGAACATCAGCTGACCCAGCTTGCCGGACGGCAAGGTGCGCCCGCAACCTCGCAGAGGAGCACCGCGCTCGCCACCCGCCTGGAGATTCTTGATCGCGAACTGTCGTCGATAGACACGCGACTTGGCAAAGAGTTTCCGTCATTTTCGGAACTCGTCACGCCGACCATTATCGACTGGGAACGGATCGCTGCCTCCATTCACCGCTATCCGAGCGAAGTTATTCTGTTTTACGTCGTCGGCGAGCAAAACTCGCTGGTATGGGCGTTCAATGGTGGTGGCATCGGCGCGCGCTATATCCCTGCCGGGCGCGCAGAGCTAGAGGACAGGATACGACGCCTCCGGCGAAGCCTTGACCCAACAGGAATTTCACGGGTTGGCGACGTCAAGCCATACGATTTGGAATTGGCACACGATCTCTACAAACTTCTGGTCGAGCCCGCTCAGGGACTGCTGTTCGACACCAGGACCAAGCATATCATCGTGGTGCCGGATGGACCGCTCACGGGCTTGCCCTTTGAAATTCTGGTCTCGCAGCTTCCCGATCCGGCGGTGGCTTACGATCGGCCCTTCGAGAAATACCGAAAGGCCCGCTGGCTGGGATTGGACTATGCCATTTCGGTCGCACCGACGATTTCGGCTTTCGCGGTTTTGCGTGAAACTGCCGGAGTGTCCGGCGCACCGCAACCATTCCTCGGCATCGGCGATCCAATTCTTGGCGAACACCCCGCGCAGCGCAATGACCAGCCTTGGCCGACGCCTTCCCGTGACGCCGCCGGCGAATGGATCATCTCCGTACAGCGTTCCGCCGGTGCGCTGCCGTTCGCGCTGTTCCGGGACGGGCGCGGCAATGTCGACGCCCTGCGCAAACTTCCTTCCTTGCCGGAAACGGCACAGGAGCTTGCCGCGATTGCCCGGAGCCTCGGCGCCGACAATACTGCCCTGATGTTGCGCGAGCACGCCACCGAGCGTGCTGTTCGCCAACGCGGGGATCTCAGCGAGTTTCGTGTCGTTGCCTTTGCCACCCACGGCTTGACCGCAGGCGAGCTCGACGGGTCGGTCGAGCCGGCATTGGTCCTGACACCGCCCGACACGGCCAGCGATGACGACGATGGCCTGTTGACCTCAAGCGAGATTACCCAGCTTCAGCTCGACGCCGATTGGGTGATTCTGTCGGCCTGCAACACCGCTGCACCGGACGGAACACCCGGTGCATCCGCCCTGTCCGGACTGGCGCGCGCATTCTTTCACGCCGGTGCACGCACACTCCTGGTCTCCCATTGGAGTGTCGTGTCAGACGTTGCCAGTCTGTACACGCGCGAAATGCTGGCCAGTCTTGCACGGACCCCCGAAATGGGGCGTGCCGAGGCGGCACGTCGGGCCAAGCAGATCATTATCACCGACGCACAGAAAGACTATTACGCCCACCCGCTTTTCTGGGGGCCATTCTCCGTTGTCGGCGAAGGCTGGGCGCGCATTCCTGCCCTGCCGAAGGAAACCGAACCAGGTACGTCCACGAAATAGACGACGACAACGCGCTTCCACCAGGACGCAGCGAAAGCGTGAGTGTAGATACAATCGTTCACTAAGTGTCAGGGTGAAGGGAAGTGTCGTAGCGGCAAGAACACCAGAACCAAAAAACCCCGGCAAAGCCGGGGTCGATCGTTGGTTGCGGGGGCAGGATTTGAACCTGCGACCTTCAGGTTATGAGCCTGACGAGCTACCGGACTGCTCCACCCCGCGTCGATAACGCCTCGCGTTTCCACGCAATATCTTACTCGTTCCCAACATGCGTGAAGGAACCATCGTGAACTAGGTTGCATTGCTTGCCGGCGATCATGCGTTTGGAAGACCTGGCAACGACCTACTCTCCCGTGCCTTAAGACACAGTACCATCGGCGCTAGGGGTCTTCACGGCCGAGTTCGGAATGGGATCGGGTGTGGCCCCCCCGCTATAGCCACCAGGTCGTCCAAACGCATGGTGTGCCGGGGCTGGTGCAATAATCCTGACGAACGCACCCGTGGGGTGCGGTTAAAACCGAAAACCTGAGTAATCGAAACAATTTGTGTCGATGAACCTTGCCACTGTACGCGGCGGTTTATTGCCGTTCGTTTTACCCCGAAGGGTAGGACCCCGAAGGGTCCTGCAAACGGCCTACAATCAAGCCAATCGAGCAATTAGTACTGGTCAGCTTCACGTGTTGCCACGCTTCCACATCCAGCCTATCAACGTGGTGGTCTTCCACGGCTCTCATGCGAGACCTAGTATCAAGGTGGGCTTCCCGCTTAGATGCTTTCAGCGGTTATCCCTTCCGTACTTAGCTACCCGGCGATGCTCCTGGCGGAACAACCGGTACACCAGAGGTACGTCCACCCCGGTCCTCTCGTACTAGGGGCAGCTCCTCTCAAGTCTCGTCCTGACACGGCAGATAGGGACCGAACTGTCTCACGACGTTCTAAACCCAGCTCACGTACCACTTTAATTGGCGAACAGCCAAACCCTTGGGACCTGCTCCAGCCCCAGGATGTGATGAGCCGACATCGAGGTGCCAAACACTCCCGTCGATGTGAACTCTTGGGGAGTATCAGCCTGTTATCCCCGGCGTACCTTTTATCCGTTGAGCGATGACCCTTCCACACGGGATCACCGGATCACTATGACCGACTTTCGTCTCTGCTCGACTTGTCAGTCTCGCAGTCAGGCAGGCTTATGCCATTGCACTCAAAAGCTGATTTCCGACCAGCTTGAGCCCACCATCGCGCGCCTCCGTTACTCTTTAGGAGGCGACCGCCCCAGTCAAACTACCCACCACGCAGGGTCCCGAACCCGGTTTCACGGGTCTCGGTTAGATATCAAACAACAGAAGGGTGGTATTTCAAGGGTAACTCCACCGCAGCTGGCGCCACGGCTTCAAAGTCTCCCACCTATCCTACACATCCATTCTCGGATACCACTGCGAAGCTATAGTAAAGGTGCACGGGGTCTTTCCGTCTGACCGCGCCTACTCCGCATCTTCACGGAGAATTCAATTTCGCTGAGTCGATGTTGGAGACAGTGGGGAAGTCGTTACGCCATTCGTGCAGGTCGGAACTTACCCGACAAGGAATTTCGCTACCTTAGGACCGTTATAGTTACGGCCGCCGTTTACTGGGGCTTCGATTCAAA
>JBDXCV010000014.1 GCA_039980135.1 Alphaproteobacteria bacterium | reverse complement strand
GCAGGAAGATGTCACACTCAGCGTGTCCGGCGATCTCGACAGCACGGACGTGGACAACGGTGCCACGGCGGCCTGGTCTGTCGATGGCGGCGGTGCGGGCACGTATGGCGATCTGTCGGTCGATGGCAACGGCACCTGGACCTACGATCTGCGCAACGCCGACGCCAATGTTCAGGCGCTGGCGGTCGGCGAGAGCCACGACGAAGTGTTCACGGTTGTCGTGACCGATGAGCATGGTGCGACGGATACGCAGGATGTGACAGTTACCGTAACGGGCACGAACGACGATCCCATTGTCACGTCTGGCGGCGACGTCACGGGTAATGTCGAGGAAGACGTCACACTTTCCATCTCCGGCGATCTGGACTCGACGGACGTGGACAATGGGGCAACGGCGGCATGGAGCATCGCCGACGGCGGTGTGGGCGCCTATGGCGACTTGTCGGTCGATGCGAACGGTACCTGGACCTATGTGCTCAACAACAGCGCGGCCAACGTGCAGACGATGGCGGTCGGCGAGAGCCATGACGAGGTGTTCACGGTCATCGTGACAGACGAGCACGGCGCGACCGACACCGAGACCGTGACGGTCACGGTGACGGGTACGAACGACGACCCAATCATCACGGACGGCGGCGATGTGGCCGGTGACGTTCAGGAAGACGCGACACTCTCGGTCAGCGGTGACCTCGACAGCACCGACGTGGACAATGGCGCAACCGCTACTTGGTCTGTCGATGGCGGCGGTGCGGGCACGTATGGCGATCTGTCGGTCGATGGCAACGGCACCTGGACCTACGATCTGCGCAACGCCGACGCCAACGTACAGGCGCTGGCCGTGGGCGAGAGCCATGACGAGATGTTCACGGTCGTGGTGACCGACGAGCATGGCGCGACTGACACCGAGACGGTCACCGTCACAGTGACCGGCACGAACGACGATCCCATTGTCACGCCTGGCGGCGACGTCACGGGTGATGTCGAGGAAGACGTCACACTTTCCATCTCCGGCGAGCTGGACTCGACGGACGTGGACAATGGGGCAACGGCGGCATGGAGCATCGCCGGCGGCGGCGCCGGCACCTACGGCGATCTGTCGGTCGATGCGGACGGTACCTGGACCTACATGCTCAACAACGGTGCGGCCAACGTGCAGGCGCTGGCCGTGGGTGAAAGCCATGGCGAGGTGTTCACGGTCGTCGTGACCGATGATCATGGGGCGACCGACACAGAGACCGTGACGGTTACCGTGACGGGCACGAACGATGCGCCGATCATCACGCCGGGCGGCGACGTCACGGGCGGTGTCGAGGAAGACGTCGCACTCAGCGTGTCCGGTGATCTGGATTCCACCGACGTGGACAATGGCGCTACGGCGGCGTGGTCCATCGCGGGTGGCGGTGCGGGTGTCTATGGCGACCTGTCGGTCGATGCCAACGGCACCTGGACCTATGACCTCCGCAATGGCGACGCCAACGTACAGGCGCTGGCCGTGGGCGAGACCCACGATGAGGTGTTCACGGTGGTGGTCGCCGACGAGCACGGTGCGACCGACACAGAGACGATCACGGTTACGGTGACCGGTACGAACGACGCGCCGATTGTCACGCCGGGCGGCGATGTCACGGGCGATGTCGAGGAAGACGCGACGCTCTCAGTCAGTGGTGATCTGGACTCCACCGATGTGGACAACGGCGCATCAGCAAGCTGGTCTATCGCGGGCGGCGGCGCCGGCACTTATGGCGACCTGTCGGTCGATAACGACGGCACCTGGACCTATGTGCTCAACAACGGTGCGGCCAACGTGCAGGCGCTGGCGGCGGGAGAGACCCACGACGAAACCTTCACGGTCGTCGTGACCGATGAGCACGGCGCGATCGACACCGAGACTGTGACGGTCACGGTCACCGGCACGAACGACGCGCCGGAGATCAGCTTCACCATCGGCAACGACGCCGGGACGGTCGTCGAGGACGACGCGACCAACACGGTCACGGGTCAGCTTGACGGCACGGATGTCGACAACGGCGCGGTACTGAACTGGTCGGTCGATGGCGGCGGTGCGGGTGCCTACGGCAACCTGGCTGTCGATGCCTCTGGCCAGTGGACCTACACGCTCGACAATTCCACACCATCGCTGGACGACCTCGACACCGGTGAGACGGCGACCGAGACGTTCACGGTCACGGTGACCGACGAGCATGGCGCGTCCGACACCCAGACCGTCACCGTCACCATCGACGGCAACACGGACAACGCGCCGCCGACGGTCTCCGACGTGTCGGTCACGCCGGCGGTCGTTGCCCAGAACGATGCCGGGCCGGGCGGCGCGACCCTCGGCGAGGCGGTGAATGTCCTGCTCAGCGCGGGCGCTTCGACGAGTTTCACGGTCACCGTCGAGCGGCCGGTCGAAACCGACATGATGGACATTCTGGTCCTCAACGATGCGTCGGGCAGTTTTCATCCATTTCTTTCGGGATTCTCGGAGTTGTCGCCGGCTTATGCAGCGTCTTTGCTCGAACTGTCGGACAGCTCGTCCATCGGTTTTGCGAGTTTCATCGACAAGCCGCAAGCGGGCAACTCGACGTCGGAAGCGGTCGATTATGTCTATTTCACGAGTGATGGCCGTCACGGCAATGATGGCCTCGAGATGCAGGGCGGCAATTTCGTCAACGGCATCCACGACCAGCTGCAGAATCTGGGCTGGGGCCATGATATCGCCGAGGCGTCGCTTGAGGCACTGATGCTGGCGGCGCTGGGTGCCGGCGGTGAGCATGTGGGTGGGGGCCCCGGCGTGTCGCTCGACTGGCGCGAGGGCGCGCAGAAATTCGTCGTCATCACGACGGACGCACCCGCGCATGTCGCGGGGGATTCCGGCGGGACGCCGAACAACGGCGACGGTGTGTCCGACCCCGGCGAGGACTATCCGGAGCTTGCACAGGTCCGCGAGGCGCTGCTCGCCGACGGCATTGTCCCGATCATTGTGTCCACCCGTGAATCCAGTACGGGTCAGCTGGAGACCATCATCGAAGACTGGGGCTTCGGTGGCTATACCGCGATCACAGGTGAGCAGGAATGGCTGAGCGCGGTGCGCGATGCCATCGAAGAGGAACGCGAGACATTCGCTCCGATCGTCGTCGGCGACGATGCGGGCTACGCCACAATCACGCCGGTGTCGGGCTTCTCGGACGTGCTCGTCGGTGAGCAGGTGACCTTCAACGTCACGGTCAGCGCGCCTGCGGGACCGTCCGCCATCACGCCCGATACATTCGACATCCAGATTCCGGGCCACGGGACCGTGACCGTCACGGTGAGAGGAACGGACGCGGACACATTTGCCGGCGGCGACGTCGTGACCGGCGCGTTCGACGGCGACGATATCGACCCTGAAGACGATCCGACGACTCTGACCTACGACATCGTGGATGGGCCGGCTGAAGGGACCGCCGTCAACAATGGCGACGGCACCTTCGCATTCGAACCGGGCGCGGACTTCGACGATCTGGCGCAGGGCGAGACCCGGGACGCGACCTTCACCTATTCCGCGACAGACAGCCACGGCGCGACGAGCGCGCCGGCGACGGTGACGATCACGGTTGGCGGGGTCGACGACGCCCCCGATGCCGCAGACGATACCTTCACGATCGACGAGGATGTGTTCGTGCCCGGCGTGGGTGCCGGAATCGCGGGCAATGTCCTCGCCGACAACGGCAACGGCGCCGACGTCGATCCCGAAGGCGGCGCGCTGACGGTATCCCTGCTGCAGACCGCGGCCCATGGCGGTTTGACCCTCAATGCCGACGGGAGTTTCCACTACACGCCGCAGGATAACTTCAGCGGTACCGACAGCTTCCGCTACCAGGTGGAGGACGAATCCGGGCTGCTCGACACCGCGACCGTGACGATCAACGTCACCGAGGTCGCCGATGTCCCGAATTTCCATTACGGCATCGGTCCGGGTGAGCTCCTTTACGGCAGCGATGCTGCTGATACGTTCCAGGATGACGGCGGCTTGATCGCGGGGGAATACTCCACCGACCTTCCGCTCGGCGGCCAGACCTATCTCGGCGGTGCCGGCAACGACACGTTCATCGATGTCGGCGACGGCGAGGCGGATTTCTACACCGGCGGGGCGGGCGACGACCTGTTCTGGTACCGCCAATACGACGTGACCAGCTCGCTCGATCAGAGCAACATGGTCATCACGGACTTCGTGGCAGGCGCGGGTACCGAGGATGTGATTCACGGTGTGCTCGGCGCATTTGTCGGGTCCTTCGGTAGCCTGATCTCCGGCGCCGACCAGGAAGACTACGGCACCGTGCTGAATCTGGGTGATCACAAGATCACGCTGATAGGCGTCAACAAGGTCGATCTCCACCCCGACGACTTCCGTAGTACGACGAATGATGATCCGGTCATCACACCGGGCGGCGATGTCGTCGGCGATGTGCGTGAGGACATCACCCTGTCGGCCACGGGCGACCTCGAATCGACCGATGTGGATGAAGCGGCGACCGCGACATGGTCGGTTCAGGGCGGCGGCAACGGGACCTATGGCGACCTGTCGGTCGATGCGAACGGCACCTGGACCTACGATCTGCGCAATGGCGATGCCAACGTGCAGGCGCTGGCCGCGAACGAGGCCCAGAACGATGTTTTCACAGTGGTTGTCACCGACAATCACGGCGCGACCGACGCCGAGACGGTGACCATCACCGTGAATGGCGAGAACGATGCGCCGGAGATCAGCTTCGCAGCCGGCAACGATGCGGGCACGGTCGTCGAGGACGACGCGACGAACACGGTCACGGGTCAGCTCACCGGGACGGATATCGACAACGGCGCGTCAGCAAGCTGGTCTATCGCGGGCGGCGGCGCCGGCACTTATGGCGACCTGTCGGTCGATGCGAACGGCACCTGGACCTACGATCTGCGCAACAACGACGCGAACGTGCAGGCGCTGGCCGCTGGCGAGAACCATGACGAGCTGTTCACGGTCGTCGTGACCGACGAGCACGGCGCGACAGACACCCAGACGGTGACGGTCACGGTGACGGGCGCAGAAGACGCGCCGGTGATCACGGGGACTTCGTCGGGTGCGACGTCCGAGGACGGTGTTCTTGCGGCGACGGGTACGCTCGCGGCGTCCGATGCGGATGGAGTCGACAACCCGACCTTCGTGGCTCAGACGGGCACGGCGGGCGCATTCGGTTCGTTCGATCTGACGGCGGGTGGCGACTGGACCTACAGCCTGGACAACGCTGCCGCGCAGGCCCTTGCGAGTAGTGAGACCGTCACGGAGGTGTTCACGGCGACGGCGACAACCGGGGACGGAGAGTCCGTTACACAGACTGTCACGGTCACGGTCACCGGCACGAACGACGCGCCGGAGATCAGCTTCGCCGCCGACAACGACGCCGGGACGGTCGCGGAGGACGATGCGACGAGCACGGTCACGGGTCAGTTGACGGGAACCGACGTCGACAACGGCGCGGTCCTGAACTGGTCGGTCGATGGTGGCGGCGCGGGCGCTTATGGCGCGCTGGCGGTCGATTCCTCTGGCCAGTGGGCCTACACGCTGGACAATTCCACACCTGCGCTGGAAGACCTCGATACGGGTGAGACGGCGACCGAGACATTCGACGTCACGGTGACCGACGAGCATGGCGCGTCCGACACGCAGACCGTCACCGTCACCATCGACGGCAATACGGACAATGTGGCCCCGGTGGCGCAGGACGATGCCGTCTCGGGCGATGAGGACACGATCATCTCGGGTGACGTACTGGCCGACAACGGCAACGGCGCGGACAGCGATGCGAATGGCGATGTGCTGACAGTTTCGTTGCTGGCCGATGTCACGAACGGCAGCCTTGTGCTGAATGGCGACGGGACGTTCGACTACACGCCCGACGCAGACTTCTTCGGCACGGACCAGTTCACCTACCAGATCAACGATGGCAATGGCGAGACTGATACCGCGACGGCGACGATCACCGTGGACCCGGTTAACGACGCGCCGATCGCGGTCGATGATGTTTTCACCCCCGGCGGCGGCCCGCTGGACATTTTTGCGGTCGAACTTTCCGGCCGAGACATCCGGGTGCTGCAGGAGGATGGTGCCGGCAACTACATCACCACATTCGATGAATTTGGCGACGGCCTGGCCTTCCGTGACGTCGGTCTTGCCGACCTCGACGGCGATGGCGATCTCGATGCTGTTCTTGCCGGCTGGTCGCGCAATGACGAAGAGATCGATCCGTTCGATTTTCGGCCCGGCGCCGATGTTCAGATACTCCGCAATGACGGCGGCAGCTTTAGCGTCGTCCAGCAGATTGAGGTAACTGGTGTCGGCGAAGCCCTGGAACTGGCCGATCTTGACGGTGACGGCGACATCGATGTCGCACTCGGCGTGATCACCGGAACGGGAGACCCGGTCAATAGCTGGATCTATGTCAATGACGGCGAAGGCGCATTTACGCCGGGGCTCGAACTCGATGTGATCGGCGAAGGCGTGGAAATAGGCGTCTACGATCTTGCCGTCGGCGATTACGAAGGCGATGACGGGATCAACGGGGTCGGCGCGCTGGAACTGTTCCTGGGCACCGAAAGAGGCCTCGGCCTTTGGGGACAGGGCGCTCAGCCGGGCTTGCCGATGCCGGGCTTCGGTACCTTGAGTCCCTCGGGCTCGAACAATGCTGACATCTACGCCCTGAAAATGTTCGATGTTGACGGCGATGGTGCTGATGAGCTTGTCATACTCGAGAACAGCTCGATCTGGTACTGGCCATCCGACGATTTTGGTTTCGGCGAAGCGCAGTTGCTTGCGGACACTTTTAGTTTCCCGGACGGCTTTACCGGTGTCGGTCTCGCCGTTGGTGATATCGATGGCGATGGAGATGGCGACATTGTCGCCGGTGAGAATCTTTTTTTGGCCGACGTCGAGGATAATTTCGGCGACCCGGAAACGACGTTCACGGCCCAGTTCGGTGTCTTCGAGGAAGGCCAGGATGCGTGGCAGCAGGAACTCGTCGATCTAGACGGTGACGGGGATCTCGACCTGCTGACCGCAACCGGTTTTGAACTCATTCTGCACGAGGGCAACGGCGACGGCACTTTCGCCGATTCCGTGGTCATTGCGAATAATGTCACCAGCTTCGCGGCCGGCAATATCGCTGGTGGCTCGACGGTGACGGAGGATCTGCCGGTTGGCATCTCGGCGGCCGAACTTCTCGCCAATGACAGCGATCCCGACGGCGATCCCATCACCATGACGGGGGTCAGCGCGCTCAGCGCCAATGGCGCCGCGGTCAGTTTCGATGGCACCGACATCACTTACGATCCGACCGCCGCGGCGGCGATCCAGGGGCTGGGTGCGGGCGAGACGCTCGACGACACGTTCACCTACACGATCAGCGACGGCAATGGTGGCACTGCCTCCGCAACCGTGACGCTCACCGTCGAGGGCGAGAACGACTTGCCGGTGGCAGTGGACGATGCGGTGAATGTCGACGAGGACGGTTTCGTCGTGATCACGCCGCTGGTCAACGATACCGATACCGATGCCGGCGATACGCTGCGGCTCCTGTCGGTGACCCAGCCAACCCATGGCACGCTGCAGAGCGAGCCGGGCCTCTCCGGCAACGGGTACCGGTATGTGCCCGATGCCGATTTCAACGGCACCGACAGCTTCACCTACGTCATGTCCGACGGGAACGGCGGTTCGTCCGAAGCGACGGTGAACATCACGGTCACGCCGGTGAACGACGCGCCGGTAATCACGGGCGCATCATCGGGCACGGTCGTTGAGGATGACGCCACGAACACGGTGACTGGTCAGCTCAACGGAAACGATGTCGACGATGGCGCGGTCCTCAGCTGGTCAGTCGATGGCGGCGGCGCGGGCGCCTATGGGGCGCTTTCCGTCGATGCCTCGGGCCAATGGACCTACACGCTGGACAATTCTACTCATGATCTTGAAGACCTGGACACGGGCGAGACGGCGACCGAGACGTTCGATGTCACGGTCACCGATGAGCACGGCGCGATGGATACCCAGACCGTTTCCGTCACGATCGACGGCAACACGGACAATTTCGCACCGGTGGCATTTGATGACGCGATCCTGCGCATCGATTCGACGCTCGATGTTTTCAGCCCGCAGTGGGGCAGCGATACCACGAAGGTCTCGTTCCAGAACCAGGACGGGACATTCTTAAGGGTTACCGAGAACACGCGCGCGAACGAGTCCCGGGATGTCTCCATCGCGGATTTTGACGGCGATGGTGACGAGGATGCCTTCATTGCTGCCGAAGACGGCACGTCGCAGGTTCTCCTCAACGACGGCGACGGCGGTTTCGTGTTGGGACAGGAGATTGGTGGCACCTTGTTTGCCAGTGCCACGGGCGACTTCGACGGCGACGGCGACATCGATCTCGTCGTCGGAAGTGATTCAGGTGAATCGAACGAGGTCCTGCTGAACGACGGCAATGGTGTGTTCACGGCACATCAAACCCTGAATTCCCTGCCGAGCCGCGACATTGAAGTCGCGGACATGAACGGCGACGGTATCGACGATATTCTTGTGTCGACCCTGACGCGGGGCCAGGTCTTTGCCGGGGATGGCGCCGGCAATTTTGCTGAAATCTCGGGCTGGGATCTCGGATCCAATCCCCAGGCCTGGGACATATCGCTGGGGGACGTGGACGGCGACGGCGATCTGGACCTTGTCGCGGGCAATGTCGTGACGAACATATCCGGGACCGCGACGGCGCGCCTGTTCCTCAATAACGGCGACGGAACGTTGTCGGGTCCTTCGCCGGCGTTCACATACGACGGCGGCATCCTGTCTCTCGATCTCGGCGACATCGACGGTGACGGCGATGCCGACGTGGTGATTGGCCGGACCTCTGGAGACGGGGACTCGATCGTTCTTCGGTCCAACGGGAACGGCAATTTCACGGAAATCCAGGCATTGGCCGGAAGCGGCGACGGCGTTCATGAAACCCGGCTTGTCGATATGAACGATGATGGCGTGCTCGACATTGTTCAGGCCGGCGTATCGGGAACGTACCTGTGGGACGGCAACGGCGACGGCACCTTCGGCGCGCGCCAGACCCTGGATGCCGGCGAGGCAAGGTCTGTCGGCATCGGCGATTTCGATACCCACGGGATTTCCTTCATTCCGAACGAGGATGAACCCCTGGTGATCGCGGGGGATGACCTCCTGGCGAATGACCTGGATATCGAGGGTGACACGCTCAGTATTTCCGGGCTCGATTCCGACGGGGCGCTGACGGCCACGTCCGCGAACGGCGCGGCCGTGACGCTCGATCCCGTCAGCGGGAACATCACCTACGATCCCACGGCCGCCGCCGGCGTCCAGGCACTGGCCGACAGGGAAACGCTCTTCGATACCTTCACCTACACGATCTCCGACGGCAACGGCGGCACCGACAACGCGACCGTGACGGTCGAGGTGTCAGGGGCAGATGTTGTTTCGGGGGACGTTCAGGAAGACGTGGCTCTCGGCACATCCGGTGACATGGATACGGCGGACCCGGACGACGCCGAAACGGCGATCTGGACCGTTGATGGCGGTGGTGCGGGCACCTATGGCGATCTGTCGGTCGATGCCAATGGCACCTGGACCTACGATCTGCGCAACGGCGATGCGAATGTTCAGGCGCTTGCCGAGGGCGAGGCCCATGACGAAGTGTTTACCGTCGTTGTCGCGGACGAGTTCGGTCCAATCGACTCTCGGCTTGTGACCGTAACCGTCACCGGGACCAACGACGCACCTGAAATCACGTTCACGGCCGGCAACGACTCCGCCACGGTCGTTGAGGACGACGCGAGCAATACGGTGACCGGTCAACTCACTGGCGCGGATGTCGACAATGGCGCGGTCCTCAGTTGGTCGGTCGATGGCGGCGGCGCGGGTGTCTACGGGGCGCTTTCCGTCGATGCCTCTGGCCAGTGGACCTACTCGCTCGACAATTCGATCCCCGCGCTGGCAGACCTCGACACGGGCGAGACTGTTGACGAGGTGTTCACGGTCGTGGTTACCGACGTGCATGGCGCATTGGACTCGCAGACGGTAACCGTCACAATTGACGGCAACACCGACCCGGACGCGCAGGACGATGCCGTCTCGGGTGACGAGGATACCGTGATTTCGGGTGATGTCCTGGCCGACAATGGCAACGGGGCGGACAGCACCGTGAATGCGGGCACGCTGACCGTGTCATTGCTGGGTGATGTGTCGAACGGCACGCTGGTGCTGAACGGCGACGGCACTTTCGATTATACGCCGGATCCGGACTTCGACGGCACGGACTCCTTCACCTACGAGATTTCCGACAGCAGCGGCGGCGCCGACAGCGCGACGGCAACCATCACCCTCAATCCGGTCAACGACGCGCCGGTGGCATTCGATGATGGTTTTGTCGGGGACGAGGATACGGCGGTCACCGGCAATCTCTTCGCGGACAACGGCAATGGCGAGGATTTCGATGTCGACAATTTCAGCCTGCGGACGGAAGCAGGAACGTTCCCGACGACGTCGGGCGGCTCCGTCGAAATTGCCGTGAACGGCGACTTCACCTACACGCCCGTCGCGAACTTCAACGGCATAGACAGTTTCACCTACGAACTCACCGACAATGATGGTGCGACGGACACGGCGACGGCCACGATCACGGTCAACCCGGTGAACGATGCGCCGACCGCGCAGAATGACGCGTTCTCCGGCGATGAAGATACGGTGATTTCCGGCAACGTGCTGGCCGACAATGGCAACGGTGCCGATAGCGATCTCGATGGCGATACCCTGACCGTCTCGCTGACGAGCGATGTGTCGAACGGCACGCTGGTATTGAACCTGGATGGCAGTTTCGACTACACGCCGGACGCAGACTTCTTCGGGACGGACAGTTTCATCTACGAGGTCTCGGACGGGAACGGCGGCACGGATACGGCGACGGCCACGATGACGGTCGACAACATCAATGACGCGCCGGTCGCGCAGGACGATTCGGTCTCGGGTGACGAGGACACGGTCAGCTCCTTCGACGTGCTCGCCGACAACGGCAACGGCGTGGACAGCGATGCCGATGGCGACTCGCTCGAGGTCACGGCCGTCGATGGCGTGAGCGCCCTGGGCGCCGTCGTGTCCTTCGACGCGGTGACCGGCGAGATTTCGTACGATCCCACGTCGGCGGCGGCGATTCAGGCATTGGTCGAAGGCGAGACGATCAACGACGGCTTTACCTACACCGTCTCGGACGGCAACGGCGCCACCGACACGGCCATCGTCACCGTCGTCGTGCAGGGCGCCAACGAAGCCCCGGTCGTGTCATTCTCGGCGGAAACCTCGAACGTGGTCGAGGATCAGCCGGGTGCGTTGTCGGACATTACGATATCGGATGCCGACAGCTCGAAATCGACGGTCACCCTGACAGTCAACACCGGTGAACTCGTACTTGGGGCCACGGCCGGGCTCACGGTTGTGGACGGTGACGGCAGTGACGGCACGCTGACCCTCTTTGGCGAGACCGTAAACATCAACGCGGCCCTGACCCACCTCGACTATCTGGGAAACCAGGATTTCTTCGGCACCGACACCCTGACGGTCACGGCGACGGACCCCGACGGAACGACGGGTACGGGGCTGCATGACATCGAGGTTGAGGGGGTGAATGATGCCCCGGTGTCGATCGATGACGCGATCCTGCGTCTCGAACCGACCCTCGATGTCTTTGTCCCGCAGTGGGACAGTGAACTCACGAAGGTGTTGTTCCAGAATCAGGACGGGACATTCACCAGGGTTACCGAGAACACACGCGGGAACGAGTCCTGGGATGTCTCCATCGCGGATTTCGACGGGGACGGCGACGAGGACGCCTTCATCGCCGCCGAAGACGGCACGTCGCAGGTTCTGCTCAACGACGGCGACGGCGGTTTCGTATTGGGACAGCAGATCAGTGGAGGCCTGTTGGCCAGCGCCACGGGTGACTTCGACGGCGACGGGGACATCGACCTCGTCGTCGGAAGCGAATTTCTTGAATCGAATGAAGTTCTGCTGAACGACGGCAGCGGTGTGTTCACGGCGCATCAAAGCCTGGGCCTGCTTGAGAGCCGCGACATCGAAGTTGCAGACGTCAACGGCGACGGCATCGACGATCTTGTCGTTTCGACCATGGCGCGAGGGACTGTTTTCGCGGGCGACGGCGATGGGAATTTTGCCGAAATCTCTAATTGGAATCTCGGGGCCTTTCCGCAGGCCTGGGATGTATCGCTGGGGGATGTCGACGGCGACGGGGACCTGGATCTTCTCGTCGGAAATGTCATTACAAACGGGCTGGGGAACGCGACGGCGCGCCTGTTCCTGAATTCCGGCGACGGGACGTTCACGGGGCCTTCGTCGGCGTTCGAATACGGCAGCGGCATCCTGTCCCTGGACCTCGGGGACATCGACGGCGACGGGGATGCCGATGTGGTGTTCGGCCGGACCCTTGGCGGGGGCAACTCCATTGTCCTTCGTTCCGACGGAGACGGGAGTTTCACTCAGGTTCAGGCACTGGACTCGAGCGGCAACGGCGTACATGAAATCCGATTTGTCGATATGAACGATGATGGCGTGCTCGACATTGTTCAGGCCGGCGTGTCGGGAGCCTTCCTCTGGGATGGAAACGGCGACGGCACCTTCGGTGCGCGCCAGACTCTGGATGTCGGCGCGGCACGGGCTTTCGGCATCGGCGATTTCGACCTGCATGGCGAACCGCGTGTTGCGCGCGAGGACGCGCCGTTCGTGATCGCCGGGGATGACCTCCTGGCGAATGACCTGGATATCGAGGGCGACACGCTCAGTATTTCCGGGCTCGATTCCGACGGGGTCCTGACGGCTCTGTCCGCGAACGGCGCGACCGTGACGCTCGATCCCGTCAGCGGGAACATCACCTACGATCCCACGGCCGCCGCCGGCGTTCAGGCGCTGGCCGAGGGGGAACCGCTCTTCGATACGTTCACCTACACGATCTCCGACGGCAACGGCGGCACCGACAGCGCGACCGTGACGATCGAGGTGGCCGGGGCCAACGACGTGCCCGACGCGGTCGACGATTCGATCGTGACAGACGCGGACACGATCGTGTCCGGCGATGTCCTGGCGGACAACGGCAATGGTGCGGACAGCGACGTGGATGCGAGCGACATCCTGACGGTTTCGCTGATCAGCGACGTGTCCAACGGACAGCTGGACCTCCATCCAAATGGAAGTTTCAAGTACACGCCGGATGCCGGCTTCAGCGGGACCGACTCGTTTGTCTACGAAATCTCTGACGGCAATGGCGGGACGGATACGTCCACGGCGACGATCACGGTCAACGCACCGAATGTCGCGCCGGTCGCGGTCGACGACGCGATTTCCGGCGACGAGGATACGGTCATTTCCGGCGACGTTCTGGCGGATAACAGCAATGGTGCCGACAGCGATGCCAATGGTGACGTTCTCACCGTGTCTCTGGTCTCGGGCGTCTCGAACGGCACGCTGGTGCTGAACGGTGACGGAACCTTCGACTACACGCCGAACGCGGACTTCAACGGTGCGGACAGCTTCACCTACCAGATCGATGACGGAAACGGTGGGGCCGACACCGCGACGGCGACCCTCACCGTCAATCCGGTCAATGACGCGCCGGTCGCCGCAGATGATGCGTTTGCGATGGACGAGGACGACTTCCTGTCAGGAAATGTGCTCGCCGACAACGGCAATGGCGCAGACAGCGACATCGACGGCGACAGCCTGACCGTCTCGCTTGTCGGCGATGTGTCGAATGGCAGTCTCACGCTGAATCGCGATGGCAGTTTCGACTATCAACCGGGCCTCGATTTCAACGGGTCGGACGGCTTCACCTATCAGGTGAATGACGGCAACGGGGGGATCGATACGGCGACGGCGACGATCACGGTCGCTCCGGTCAATGACATTCCCGACGCGCCGACCGAGCTTACCTTTCTGATCGACGAGAACAGCCCTGTCGGCACCGTCCTCGGACAGGTCGTCGGATCTGATGTCGATGGTGACACGCTGATCTATTCGATCGTGGGGGGTAACGACAACGGATCGTACGAGATTGATCCAGCTACCGGTGTGATCACAGTCGTCGACAACACGCTGCTCGACTTCGAGACCTTCCCCGCGGAGGGCATTTCCGTGCGCGTCTCTGACGGGGAGTTCTTCCCGCCGCCGACGCTTGTCATTGCAGCGCTGGTCGACGTGAACGAGGCGCCGGTGATCACGGGCGATCACACGATCACGGCGTCGGAGGACATGACGCCGACGGTCCTGACGACGGCGGATCTGGGGGCGTTCGATCCGGACGACGTGGACAACGCGGTCACGTTCACGGTGACGGGCAGCCCGGCGAACGGTGCGCTGTCCGCGAGCAGCTTTACGCTGGCGGACATCATCGCGGGGACCGTGACCTACACCCATGACGGTGGTGAGACATCTTCGGACAGCTTCACGGTCCAGGTCTCGGACGACGACCCGGCGACGGGCGGCACGGCGACGATCAATATCGGCATCACGAATGTGAACGATGCGCCGGCGATCACGGGCGATCACACGATCACGGCGTCGGAGGACATGACGCCGACGGTTCTGACGACGGCGGATCTCGGGGCGTTCGACCCGGACGATGCTGACAGCGCGGTGACCTTCACGGTGACGGGCAGCCCGTCGAACGGTGTGCTGTCTGCGAGTAGCTTTACGCTGGCGGACATCATCGCGGGGACCGTGTCCTACACTCATGACGGCGGCGAGGCATCGTCGGACAGCTTCACGGTCCAGGTCTCGGACGACGAGCCTTCATCGGGTGGCACAGCGACGATCAATATTGGCATCACGCCGGTCAACGATGCGCCTGTCGCGGTCGATGACGCGTTCTCCGACCTGGCCGGTTTCACCTACAACCCGGACAACGGCCACTGGTACAAATGGACCGACGCGGAGCTGTTCTGGACCGATGCGGCGTTCGCCGCGTTCGATGAGGGTGGCCATCTGGCGACCATTACTTCCCAGGAGGAGAACGACTTTATCCAGGGCCTGATCGGGGCGGGAGAAATCGCCTGGATCGGCGGCGATGATATCGCCAGCGAGGGCACCTGGCAGTGGTCCGTAGGTGCGGAAGCCGGGACAGTTTTCTGGAATGGCAGTCCAACCGGTGCGTATGAGAACTGGGGCCCGGGGGAGCCGAACAACGGCGCAGGCGGCAACGAAGACTGGCTGATGATCGCCGCAGACACGGGCTTGTGGAACGATGCGCCGGGCAATGCCAGCATGGGCTACATCGTCGAGGTTGGCGACGACATCCTTTCCGACGAGGACGAGATTTCGATCGTCGATACCGCGGACCTGCTGGCCAACGACTTCGATATCGAAGGTGACACCCTGACGGTCACGTCGGTCTCGGCGACCAGCGCATTCGGCGCGGCGATCACGCTCAACGGCGATGGCACGATCACCTACGACCCGACCGGTGCGGCGGCCCTGCAGTCGCTGGAGGACGGCGAATTCGTCGTCGATTCGATCACCTACACGATCACGGACGGCAACGGCGGGTTCGACACCGCGACGGTCAGCGGCGCCATCGTCGGCGCGACCGACGGTCCTGACGCCGAGGACGATACGATCGTTATCGATGAGGAAGAAACCATCGTTATCGATGTGCTCGCGAACGACAGCCATCCGGAAGGCCGTCCGCTCACGCCGATTGCCTCGACAAACCCGCTGCATGGCTTCCTGACGTTCGACGCGGGTACCAACGAGTACACCTACACGGCGAACCTGGACTTCGCGGGCACGGACAGCTTCGAATACACGATTGTCGACGATGTGGGCGGTCAGGACACGGCCACGGTGAACATCACCGTGAACCCGGTCAATGACGCGCCGGTGTTTGGCGGCGATCACCAGGTCACCGTCAACCAGAGCGGACTCGTCGTGTTGAGCACGCTGGACCTGAGCGCCTTCGATCCCGACGATGCAGATGTGGACGTGACGTTTGTCCTGAATGGCGCACCCGCGGGCGGCAGCTTGACCAACGGCGGCGTGGCGCTGTCGAACGGTCAGAGCTTCACGCTGGCGGACATTCTAAGCGGTGATATTGCCTACGATCATGCCGGTGCGACGGCTGCGGATGATTCGTTCATTGTCGAACTGCTTGACGACGACCTGGCGAGCGGCGGCACGGCGACTATCGATATCAATGTCGTCTCTCCGCCGGCACCGCCGGTGGCCGTGACTGATAACTACGTCATCTCCAGCACGGTCAACGTGTTCATGGACCTTACGGCCAACGATACGGATCCGAACGACGACCCGCTGTCACCGATTGCGTCGACCAATCCGGTGAATGGCTTCCTGGGCTTCAACGGGGCGGATGAAACCTATTTCTACATTCCGACGGCCGGCTTCACGGGCACGGACAGCTTCACCTACACGATTACGGACGGAAACAGCGGCTTCGACACGGGGACGGTGAACATCTCGATCCTGGCCGATGGAGATCCGCTGATCGGAACGGCGGCGGATGAAGTCCTGCAGGGCAGCAGCCTCGATGACACCATATCGGGTGGCGGCGGCGACGATTTGTTCCAGTTCGACAATGGTGACGGGGACGATACGGTTACCGATTTCACGGCGGGTGCGGGTTCAGACGATCGGTTGGATGTTTCGGAATTTGGCTTCACGGATCTCGCAGATCTGCTGGCATCGACGAATGACAGCGGTGTGGACACGGTGATCGACCTGGACACGGACGACAGCGTCACCCTAATCGGGGTCCAGAAGGCCGACCTCCACGACGACGACTTCCTCTTCTAGGCGGGCTGCAAGACGGGAATCAGGCATCCAACTCGGGATAGTGGCGAAAGATGCCGTGTTCGTTGAACGGGATGCGTCGGCCCGACGCCGCATAGGCCTTGATGTTGCGCCGGTCGGCGATCTCTGCGTGCAGGGCGACCAGGCCCGGATAGCCCGGCTCCAGCCGGGCTGACGCCTTCGGGAAGGCGTAGCGCATGCCCTCGACGATCTGGAACAGCGAGAAATCCGCGTGCGACAGGCCGCCCGCCACCAGCTGGCCACCGTTCGCGGCAATGGTTCGCTCGAAATAGCCATAGAATTTGGGGATGCGCACGTCGCGGAAGCTGGGCGCGCGGCGCAGGGCCTCGTCGCGTTGGTCCTCGTAGTAGAACTCCTTGGCCAGCGGATGGTGCACATCGTGGGCCTCGACAAGAAAATCCGCCAGAAGCATCGACAGGCGCAATGCCTCGCGCCTGCCGGCTTCATCCTCGGGGGCGAACCCGTGTTTTGCGCCGAGATAGTCCATGATAAGCGGCGTCTGTGAGACAACGGTGTCGCCGTTCTTCAGAATTGGCGGTGAAAAATGCCCCGTTTCCGACAGAAGCGCGAGCAGAGCGTCGCGTCCACCGCCTTCGGTATCGGGCTTGCGGATCACGTCGACATAATCCGCGCCGATGTCTTCGAGCAGCAGGCGGACGAATTCACCGCGCCCCTGGATCGTCGGCCAGTAATAGAGTTCATAGGCCATCTTCGCTCTCTTCCCTGATGTCTTGTCCGGATATGCCGCCTGCGCCATTCTAGGCGCGGGGAGGGCCTGTTTTCCATGAATCTCAATCAGTTGTTGGTGCGCGCGGCGCGATCGTTTCCCGACCGGGTGGCGATCTCCCACGGGGCGGCGGATTACTGCGACTACGGGACCCTGGCCCGGCGAGCCGCAGGGCTGGCGGGTGCCATGCACGGCGACCTCGGCCTCAGGACCGATGACAGGGTCGGGCTGTTCATGACCAACACGCCTGAATATCTCGAGGCGTTCCACGGCGCGCTGCATGCCGGGCTGACGGCATTGCCGATCAACAACAAGCTGCACGAGAAGGAACTGGCCTACATCCTTGACGATGCGGGTGCGGGTGCACTGATCGTGACACCGGATCTGGCCGAAAAGGCCGCGAAGGGCCTGAAGATCGCGGGCAGCAAGGCCCGGATCGTGGTGGTCGGTGAGAAGGAATATGCCGGTTACCTCAACGCCGATCCCATGGAGATGGTGGACCGCGGCGACGACGACCTCGCCTGGCTGTTCTACACCTCCGGCACAACGGGCAACCCCAAGGGCGCGATGCTGACCCACCGCAACCTGTGGGAAATGACGCTGACCTATTTTGTCGATGTGGACCGGGTGCCGGTCAACGGCGCGGCGTTCCATCCGGCACCCATGTCCCATGGCTCGGGTTTCTACGGCATTCCCCATCTGGCGGTCGGCGCGCGGCAGGTGGTGCCCGAATCAGGCGGCTTCGAACCGGACGAAATATTTGAGCTATTTCAACAACATGAAGAGGTTTCCTTGTTCGCCGCACCAACCATGGTGAAGCGGCTTGTGGGGCATCCTGGCGGCGGCGGCGCGGGGAATCTCCGCACCGTTACCTATGGCGGCGGGCCGATGTATGTCGCCGACCTGAAGCAGGCGCTGGACCGGTTCGGGCCAAAGTTCGTGCAAATCTATGGTCAGGGCGAGAGCCCCATGTGCATCACCGTGTTGCCGCGCGAAGACCATGTTGATACGGACCACCCGCACCACGAGGAACGACTGGCGTCGGTGGGCTACGCCCAGTCGGTGGTTGATGTGAAGGTCGTTGATGGAGAAGACAACACGCTGCCGGTCGGCGAGGTGGGCGAAATCCTGGTCCGCGGTGCGGTGGTCATGCGCGGCTACTGGAACCGGCCTGACGCGAGTGCCGAATCCCTGCGCGGCGGCTGGTTGCATACCGGCGACATGGGTGCCTTCGATGGCGACGGCTATCTGACCCTCAAGGACCGTTCGAAGGACATGATCATCTCCGGCGGTTCCAACATCTATCCCCGGGAGATCGAAGAGGTGTTGCTGCGCCACCCGGACGTGCTGGAATGCGCGGTGGTCGGGCGGCCCCACGCGGAATGGGGTGAGGAAGTCATCGCTTTCATTACGCCCAACGCGGGTATAGAGGTCGACACGGCCGCGCTGGATCAGCTGTGCCTGGACAATATCGCGCGTTTCAAGCGTCCCAAAAGCTACCGGGTCGCCGCCGCCCTGCCGAAGAACAACTACGGCAAGATCGTCAAGCGGGAGCTGCGCAACATGCTGGAATCCGAAGACGGCGGGGAGAACAACGATGCCTGACCGCCTGAAAGACAAGGTTGCGATCGTGACCGGTGCGGGATCAATCGGCGCGGGCTGGGGCAATGGCAAGGCCACGGCGGTGCTCTATGCCCGTGAGGGCGCGAAGGTAGTGTGTGCCGATATCAACCCCGACGCCGCGCAGGATACCGCAGACATCATCGCGACAGAGGGCGGCGTCGCCAGCGTGTTTGCCGTCGATGTCACCGACAGCGCTCAGGTCGAGGCCATGGTCGCCGCCGCTTGCGATGAATTCAGCCAGCTCGATATCCTGCACAACAATGTGGGGATCGCGGAAGTCGGCGGCCCCGTCGATGCCAGCGAGGAAAGCTGGGACCGGGTGCATGACGTCAACCTGAAGAGCGCGTTCCTGACCAGCAAGCATGCGATCCCGAAGATGCAGGAACGGGGCGAGGGTGCCATCGTCAACGTGTCGTCGATCGCCGGTGAGCGCTGGCTCAACGTCCCCTATATCTCCTATTCGACGACGAAGGCGGCGATGACCCATATGACACGGGTCATCGCCCGGCAATACGCGTCTGAAAACATCCGTTGTAACGCGATCCTGCCCGGCCTGATGCAAACACCCATGGTGTCCCATTCCCTGCAGGGCGCGTATGGCGATGATGACGTGGATGAACTCTGGGAGAAACGCGAGGCGCAGGTCCCCCTGAACCGGGTCGGCGACGCCTGGGATGTGGCCTATGCCGCGGTGTACCTGGCATCCGACGAGGCCCGCTACGTGACCGGCGCGACCCTCCTGGTCGATGGCGGGATCACGCTGGGGATTGGATAGGAGAGGTCGTATGCCGTCACCGGTCGATCCGGGCCTGCAGGCCGTTTTCGATGAATTGAAAGAGGCCGGCGCGAACCTGCCCGATCCGGCGGTCGTGGGTGTCGAAGAGGGCCGCGCTGCGCGCGCCCGCTATTACGCCTATCTCAATCAACCCGATGGCGAAGTGGCCGTTGATGAGCTCCGCGATGTCGCGATCGAAGGCCCCCATGGTCCGTTTCTGCTGCGGCTCTATTTCCCGACCGGCGAACGCCCCGTACCGGTGACAGTCTTCATTCACGGTGGCGGCTGGTGGACAGGCGATGTCACCGCCTATGATCAGATATGCCGCCGCCTGGCCATGGAGAGCGGGTGCGCGGTGGCCAGCGTCGATTACCGATTGTGGCCTGAACATCGTTTCCCGGTTCCGGTCGACGAGACTATGGCCGTCGCCGAGTGGGTTATGGAGCACGGCGCGGCGCACGGACTCGACCCGTCGCGGATCGGGTTTTGCGGGGATTCAGCGGGTGCCACCCTGGCGCTCCATGCCGGGGTGCAACTCAAGCACACCGGCGCGGTACGTGCGCTGGCGCTGGTCTACGGGGTCTATCTGCTGGATGTGGACACGCCGTCCTGGCGCGAAATCGGCGACGGGACCTATGGTCTGACCGTCGCCCAGATGCAGTGGATATGGGACGGTTATCTCGAAGGACATGACGCCGACCCGACAGACCCGCGCATCGCGCCGGCGCATGCCGATCTCGCCGGGCTTCCCTATACCTGGGTAATGGTCGGTGATCTCGATCCGCTGATCGATGACAGCCGGGCACTGGCCGCCAATCTGGCTGCGGCCGGCGTGCCCTACCAGCTGAAGGTGGAAAAGGGCATGACCCATTTCATCTGGATGTGGCAGCGCCTCTATCAGCGCTCCCGCGCCTCGATTGCCGAAGCCGGTGCGATCCTCAAACGCGAATTGCGCCGGGACTAGTCCTCTTTGGCCATGACCGCCGTCAGGTTTGACAGCGCGTCTTCATAGGGGTGCGGATTGCGCATCTCATGAATCTGCGGCCATAACTCGGCGATTTTGTCCGGCGTCATTTCGGTGCGCGGATCGACCCGCACGCCCTCGCTCTCGACGATCTGGATGCGGGAATAGTAGCCCGCCGTCGCCGCGACGATGTTCCCGGAATCGATGCAGTCCTCGCTGACCAGGTAGGTGACCATCGCCGCAACGGCGTCGGTCGTGACCAGTTCCGGGTCATAGGTGTTGAAGATGCCGGATGGCTCGGCGATCCGGGTCGCGGCCAGTGGGGCCAGGGCATTGATCACGATATTGCTTCGCGCGCCCTCGAGTTTCAGCGTGTTCATGAAGCCGACGACGGCCAACTTGGCGGCCGAATAGTTGGTCTGTCCAAAATTACCGTAGATTCCGGAATTCGAGGAGACCATGAGGATGCGACCGTAATTCGCCTCGCGCATATAGGGGTAGGCGGCGTGGGTCACGTAAACCGAGCCCAGGTAATGCACCCGCACGACGAACTCGTAATCCTCGATACTCATTTTATGGAATGTCTTGTCGCGGACGATCCCGGCGTTGTTGATGACGATATCAACCTGACCGAACGCGTCGATTGCCGTCTGCACAATATTGGCTGCGGATTCAGGGTCTGCGACACTGTTGTAGTTTGCCACGGCCTCGCCGCCGGCAGCGCGAATTTCCTCTACCACCGTGTCCGCAGGCGTGCCGGATAGGCCGCTGCCGTCGATGGCACCGCCGATGTCGTTGACCACGACTCGGGCACCGCGCGCCGCGAGCGCCAGAGCGTAGCTCTTCCCGAGCCCGTTTCCGGCTCCAGTGACCACGGCCACCCGGCCGTCAAACTTGATTGCCATGAGTTCCCCCTCCGTCCCATCCGGTGTCGCTGTAGCTTTTTCAGCGGCGCGGTAAATCTATACAGATTGGTTTCGATTCAGTGTGTCTAGTCAAGCACCTCGATTGAATTTCGGGGTTCATGATCACCGAATTGCGCGTGGATTTCTGCAAGCTGGCACGCTAGCTTGCGCCGCCCGAATTGCGGGTGCTCACAAGTATTTCCCAACAAGGGATGACCTGATGGAATTTCTCGCGGACCTCGACTGGACCCGATACTGGTTCATGTTTCCGATATCGATGGCGGTCGCGACCACGGCGATGCTCAGCGGTATCGGCGGCGCGGCCCTGTTCGCACCGATCTTCCTGATCATTTTCCCGCTTCTTGGCGCTGAATATGTTCTGGCGGGCACTGCCGCGGCGATCGGTACCGCCCTGATGACCGAGGTGTTCGGCTTCTCATCGGGGTTCGTTGGCTACTACCGCAAAAAGCTAATCCATTTCCGGAGCGCGTTTCCGTTTCTCATGGTGGCAGTGCCGGTATCCATCGTCGGGGCCCTGATGTTGGCTTCGTTGAAGGATCAGGAAGGCCTTCTCAAGGCCGCCTACGCGTTGTTGATGCTCGCGCTGGCGCCGATCATCTTCCGCCATCACCCGCCACAGGAAATGGTCACCGAGGGCGAGGACAAGTTCGAGGGCACGGGGCGCGAGCCTGTCAGCGTCACCGCGGCGGATGGCCAGGTCTATAATTTCAAGAAACCGAAACAGGGTGTCGATGGCGCCGCGACCACGGGTGTCGGCGCGTTCTTGACCGGTCTGCTTGGGGTCGGGATTGGCGAGGTCATCATGCCGCAGCTGGTGAAACGCAATCATGTACCCGTGCCGGTCGCCGCGGCGACGTCTGTGTTTACGGTCATTGTTGTCATCGCAGCTGCGTCATTTACCCAGGTTGCGGCATTGGTTGCAGCGGGCGGCGCAAACGTCGTCCCCTGGAACCTCGTCGCCTACACCATCCCGGGCGTTATTATCGGCGGCCAGATCGGTCCGCGTCTGCAGGGCAAGATTGCCCAGCGGACGATGGAGAAAACCATCGCGATCCTGTTCGCGATCATCGGGCTGGCCATGGGCTTCATCGCGCTGCGAACACTCGGTGTGTTCGGTGCTTAGCAGGTAGAATTGTCGCAATGTCACTTGGTCTTTCAGATAACCGGAACCGCCTTCGCCGGCGGCGCCAGGTTTTCGGCTTTGTCTTTCGTTGGGGGCTGGTGCTGGCCGTCGGGCTGGGCGTCGGTCTGTGGGCGAAGAATATCGGAACCGAAGTTGCCAATCAGGAAGTTCGGGTGCTGGAAGGGCGGCTTTCCGACGTCACCACGGAAAGCGCCACACTGCGTTCGGAGATTGCGGGGCTCACAGCGGCGCTCCATTCGGAACGCGACCGTGTTGATGAATGGCGGCAGCGCTATGAGGCGGATGTTCCCAACGCGCAGGAGGCGGAGATCCTTGCCGCCGCGCGCGAGCGCATCGCCGAGGGAATCAGTACCGAACGGCTGACAGCGGTTGTGGGTCTGACGCGCGATGATGTCGAATGTGAGCCGTTGGGCAGTACCAAGCGATTCATCGTGAACAACGAAATCCAGAGCGGTGCGAACGGTTCCGTGTCTTTCGCCAATGGCGCGATCACCATTTCGGCCAATGGTGAGGCGGCCCGCAACGCGGCGGGACAGCCGGTCGGCTGGTTTGACCCGGGCAAGCCGGTCACAGCCATCTTCGGCCATCTGGGCGGGGAGACATTTCAGGCGGCAGGATTGCTGCCGCTCCATCATGCTGTCGCAGTGGGTGACACGGAGTATCGATTCAGCCTGGTTGCCGGCCCCCAAGCCTTCATTCAGGTCACCGGCGAAGCCTGTCCTTATCCTTAAAACAAAACGTTCAAGATCATGTGTTTGTCGGCGGTATTTTATGCGGAATTCGCGTATGGTCCGCCCCGTTTACAAGAAGCGTATGCCTATCGGTTGATCCTGTTTTGAAGCGACAGTTGGTTTCCGGCTTGAAACGTTCGGGCCAATTGCCTAAATCGATCGGCAATCGGCACGCAGGGAACCTGGAACTTTCCTGCAAACAACAAGAATGCCGGACATGGAACGACAACGGCGAGTCCATCGGCCCTCGGGCCAAATCAACCTCGTCGACAACATATCGTTCCGGATATCTGAAGGCAGCCATTCGGTTGTCTGTTGTGGAGGGTAGAAACGACGTGACGACATTGCTCGATATTCGGGGCCTGACGAAGAAATACGGTCCCATCACTGCGGTCGACGACGTCTCGTTTTCGGTCGATCAAGGTGAAGTACTCGGATTCATCGGCCCCAACGGTTCGGGGAAATCCACGACGATGAAGATCGTGACCGGGTTCCTGACGCCGACGTCCGGCGCGGTGGAGGTCGGTGGCCTCGACGTGACGCGCCACCCGCTGGAGATCAAGCGACGGATCGGCTACTTGCCCGAAGGCGCGCCGCTGTACGGCGACATGACCCCGATCGCACTGCTGAATTTCGTGTGCCAGGTGCGTCGTCTGTCAAAGGAAGACACCAGACGCGGCATCGATTATGCGGTGGAAAAGCTGCATATCGGCAACGTGCTCTACCAGCCGATCGAGACCCTCTCCAAGGGTTACAAGCGCCGCGTCGGCCTGGCGCAGGCGATCGTGCACGAACCTGATTTGCTGATTCTCGACGAGCCGACAGACGGGCTCGATCCGAACCAGAAGCATGAGGTGCGCGAGCTTCTCAAGGAGATGTCGGGCAAGAAGGCCGTGATCATTTCGACCCATATCCTCGAAGAGGTGGAGGCGGTTTGTTCGCGCGCCATCGTGATTGCCAAGGGCAAGATGGTTGCCGACGCCGATCCGCTCTCGCTGCAATCGCGCTCGCGGCTGCACAACGCTGTCGGCATACGGCTCCCGGTCGCACAGGCCGAGGCTTGCATCCAGATGCTCAACGCTCTGGGCGGTGTTCATGAAGTGCGCACGACGGTCGAGACGGCGTCGATGGTCGAATTGCTGGCGCTCTCGACGGACAGCTCAGAGATTCTCGGCGCCGTCCATACAGCGATCGATGAAAAGGGTATTCAAGTGGATGAAATCTATGTCGAACGCGGGCGTCTCGAGGATGTGTTCCGCGATCTGACCTTTGCCGTTGAGGGCCTGCAGCAGGATCCCGGTGCGAAACCGGAGGCGTCCCATGCTTAATGTCTGGATTGTCGCGCGGCGTGAATTATCGGCCTATTTCACATCGCCGCTGGCCTATGTGTTCATCGTGATTTTCCTGGCGCTTGCCGGTGGCCTTACATTTTTCTTCGGTCAGTGGCTGGAACGCGGGCAGGCGGACCTGCAGGTCTTTTTCATCTACCATCCGTATCTATACCTCTTTCTGATTCCGGCGGTCGGCATGCGGCTGTGGGCCGAGGAACGGAAATCCGGCACCATCGAGTTTTTGCTGACGCTACCGGTCACCACGGGTCAGATCGTGATTGGCAAGTTCCTCGCGGCCTGGGTTTTCGCCGGGATCGCGTTGGCGCTGACCTTTCCGATGTGGATCACGGTCAACATGCTCGGCCAGCCCGACAACGGCGTCATTCTGGCGGCCTATATCGGGAGTTGGTTGATGGCCGGCGGGTTCCTTGCCCTGAGCGCATGTGTTTCCGCGCTGACCAAGAACCAGGTGATCGCATTTGTTCTCGCATCCGCCCTCTGCTTCGTCTTCATGATGAGCGGGGTCGAGATTATTCAGTCTTTCTTCCGGGCCTGGACGCCACAGACATTCGTTGAATCGGTTTCGGAACTCAGCTTTCTGACCAACTTCAATGAAGTCTCCCAGGGCGTCATCGATATTCGCGATCTGGTCTTTTTCTTCTCCGTTATCGGCATTGCCCTGTTTGTTAACACCGCGATTGTCGAAGCCAAGAAGGGAGTTTGATCTGATGTGGGATCGCATTCGCAACGCAGACCGACAGGTCCTGGCCTGGGCCACGATCGGCCTCGCCATCGTCTTTTTTCTCACCCTCAACGCCCTGTCGAACACGGTGCTGACGAGCACACGCCTGGACCTGACCGAGGATCGCCTGTTCACGCTGTCCAGCGGCACACGGGATGTCCTCTCGACGCTGGAGGAGCCGATTGACCTTCGGTTCTATTACTCCCAGCGGTTCGACGAGATCGGCCCGAACATTGCGCGCCATGCGGACCGGGTTCGCGAACTGCTCGACGAATATGAGCGGTTGTCGAACGGCATGATCCGCATTGAGGAGTTCGACCCGCAGCCCTTCTCGACGGAGGAGGATCTCGCGGTCAGTGATGGTCTCCAGGGATTGCCGTTCGATCAGTCTGGCGCGCGCGCCTATTTCGGCGTGTCCGGCGCAAATTCGACCGATGATCAGGACGCCATCGGCTATCTGGCGCCGGAGCGCAGCCCGTTCCTCGAATATGACCTGACCCGGCTCATCTCCAATTTGGCCGAACCCGAGAAGCCGGTCGTTGCGTTGCTGACGGATTTGCCGTTCCAGGGCACGCAATTCGATAACTTCACGCCATGGCTCATCCTCGACGGCCTGCGCCAGTTCTTCGACGTGAAATTCCTCGACAAGGACGCGACCGCGCTGCCCGAGGATACAGAGGTCCTGGTCATCGCGGGGGCTCACACGATCAAGGACGAACTGCTCTATGCGATGGATCAGTTCACGGTGAACGGCGGCCAGGTGCTGGCGTTTGCCGACCCCTTCGCGGAAACCATGGCGATGCTGGGGCCGACGGCGGGCCAGCTTCCGCCGCCGGGTGTGGGGCAGGCGGCAATCGAGCCGCTGCTCAATGCGTGGGGGGTGACCGTCGCGCGAGGCGAATTCGTTGCCAATCTCGACGATGCCGTTCGCGTGGGTTTCCCAAATCCCGAAACGGGACAACAGGTTGCCGTCGACTATGTGGCCTGGCTGACCCTTCAGGGGGACCGTTTCTCGAAAACCGACGCGGTGTCGGCGCAGTTGCAGCGCATCGTCGTAAGCACCGCAGGCGCGTTCATGTCGGCTGAGGGGGCGGAGACCAGGCTGGAGCCGCTGATCTACACAACCCCCACATCCGATTTGATGAGCGCGTTTGAAGTATCGCAACAGCCCAATCCGATCGCGCTGCTCGATCGCTTCGAGCCGCAGGATACCGTCTACAATCTCGCCGCCCGGGTTATCGGCAAGGTCAAATCCGCATACCCGGATGGTCCGCCCGAGAATGTTCTTGAGGCGCTGGAGGATGATGCCGCGGCAGAGGCCTTGCGCGCGGCGCACAAGAGCGAAGCGGACACTGACGCCAACATCATCCTTGTCGGTGATGTGGACATGCTCGCGAACCAGAACTGGGCGCAGGTCCAGGATGTGGCGGGAGAGCAGGTTGCAATCCCGACCGCCAACAACGCGGATTTCTTCATCAACGCGATCGATAATCTGCGCGGTAGTCAGGGGCTGGTCGGGCTGCGCGGGCGTGGCTTCTCTATTCGGCCGTTCGAGGTGATCGAAGAGATGCGCAGCGAGGCGGACAACAAGTTCCGCAACAAGGAGCAGGAATTGCTCGCGCGGATCGCGGAGATGGGTGAGACAATTGAACGTCTGCAACGCGAGGAACAGACGACGGGCGCCATACTCACCTCGCAGCAACAGTCGGAGATCGATAATTTCCGTCTGGAAATGCTTGATTCCCGCCAGGAGCTGCGCAACGTGCAGCGATCCTTGCGTGAAGACGTCGAATCGCTGGAGCGGCGGGTACGGGTGTTCAATATATGGGCGGCTCCGCTGGTGATTGCCGTGTTGGCGATTTTGCTGGCGATTGTTCGAAGAATTCGCCGGTCGCGGTATCACCGCACCGTGCTGCACTAGGGGGCGAGATATGAGTCCGCGCGTATTTTTGGGCTGGCTGGTTCTCACGGCCGCAACGGTGGTTCTGACGATTGTCGTCGGACTGGGTCGAGAGACGGCATCTTTCGATCTGATCAAACGGGAACCGGTCTTTGCCAAACTCCGCGAGGCCCCGGAATCGGCAACACGGATCGAAATCGACAGCCGCTTTGGTGCTTTTACGATGGAACAAAGCGGGGAGGGCTGGGTCACCCCGGATCGCAACGATTACCTGATTGACGAAGGCGATGTCCGACGCCTGATCGTCGGGCTGTCCGATATGCGTTATGTCGAGCGGAAGACCTCGAATCCCGAGCGTTTCTATCGGCTCGAGGTGCAGGATATCGACACCGAATTGTCGGACTCGGTCCATGTCAAAGTTCAGAACGCACAAGGCGAGGTCCTCGCCGAGACGATTGTCGGTCGCCCAAGCGCACGTTTTTTTGAGGGGCGGGCATCGGGCACCTATATTCGCGAGCCCGGCACCAACAATGTATGGCTGGTCAGCGGTGTCACCAACGTCCAGACGCGACTGATCCCCTGGCTCCAGCGCAAGATCGTGGCAATTCCGGCAAATCAGGTCGCGCGTATTTCGCTCGGAACCGGCGACGACGCCTACGAGCTCTCTCGCGGCGCGCCAAGTGACGAAGGTTTCACGATCAGCGGTGCACCGGAAGGGCGCGAACTGGACGACGAAAAAGCGACATCCGTGAGCCGGGCGCTGGCCTCGCTTGAGCTTGAGGATGTCCGGCTTCGCACAGAATTGGCATTGCCGGACGATGCGGCGACGGCGAGCATGAGCACATTCGCCGGTCTCACGGTGAACGTGCGGCTGGCCGAGTTGGACCGGAAGAAGTGGGCGACGTTCGATGCAGCCTATACCGGCGATCCCGCCGACGAATCGGAAGCGGCCGTGGCGGCGCGCACGGCAGTTGAGGAGATCAACGTCCGTGTGGGTAAGTGGGTCTACTGGATACCGAGTGCCACGTTTGAGAATCTGACCCGTTCCCTGGATGACATTCTTGTAGCGAAAGACGACGACAGTTCGTGACGCCACCCGCATTTGTTTACGGGGAGCCACCAGATGTCCTGCCGCCGGTGTGGGGTACAATAGTCTGCGGGCGCGTAAATTCTTGCGTATCTTCGTATAGTTGCATTGCGTTGTGCGTTCAGCATAACGTGCCGCACAGATTGAACTGTTGGCGTTGGAGTTGATCGATGGCCCGAAAGCCGAAAGACAAAAAAGAGCCTTCATCCAAGGCGAAAGCTGCCGAAGCAACACCGGACGCAAAGCCGGAAGCCGCCGAGGCTCCCCGGTTTCCATTGTTCTACAAGGCTCCGCGTCCGGTCGAAGCGACGCGGCACGCCAAGTCCGGCCTGATCGAGGACATGGATGTCGCCTTCGCGACCGATGCGAATGCCATTCCGGTCAACATCGTCGAATTTGCCGTCGCGGCGCGCCACTACCCGATCGTGTTTTCGACGGCGGAACCGTCGTTACCGGTGGTTGTCAGCGGTCTGCGAACGGGGACCAACGCGTTTATCGGTGCGGACAATACGTGGGCCCGTGGCTTCTATGTTCCCGCCTATGTCCGACGCTACCCGTTTATTCTCATGGAGAATGCGGAGCAGGAGCAGTTTATTCTCTGCGTCGATGAGGAATCGGGCGCCCTGACCGAAGGCGGTGACCGCCAGCTTTTCAACGATGATGGCAAGCCATCTGAACTTACCGACCGAGCGCTCGAATTCTGCCGTGCCTATCACGGGCAATACGAGGCCACACGCCAGTTCGTTGCGGCCCTGAACGAGCATGAATTGCTGACGGACAACTCCACGGAAATCCGGCTGGCCGATGACCGCAAGATTCAGATGCAGGGCTACAAGGTCATCGACCGTGAAAAATTCGACAAATTGCCCGATGACGTGTTCCTGGATTGGCGCCGGAAGAACTGGCTGCCGGTCGTCTACAGCCATCTGGTGTCGCTCTCGAACTGGCCTTCCGTCCTTCAGCGCGCCGCTGACCGGGCGATGGAAGACTAGGCCGAGGCCGACTGCGTCTCGCGCTGTTTCCGGCTGTCGCCGAACCGCCCGTCGAGTTCCCGCGCGTCGTCAAAAATGTAGATGGACATCGGTTCCTGCCGGCCGCGAACCTCGATCTCTTCGCTCCGCAGACCGCCTGTGTCGAGGCCGCTGACGTCAGATAATTGTTCCGAAACAATCAGTTGTGCCCCGAAGTCCTTCGTCTTGGCTTCGAGCCGGCTCGCCGTATTGACGGTGTCGCCGATGGCGGTCACGGAGATGGCGGGACCGTAACCCATCTCGCCGACGATCGCCGGGCCGACATGGATTCCGATCCCGATCCGCAACGGTGCGGGCAAATCCGCCTCGAGCAGGCGGTTGAGCTCATCCAGCTGGGCCGCCATGCCCTGCGCGGCGAGAAGGGCTGATGTGGCGCCGTCGGCGGCGCTGGCGTCCACGCCGAACAGGGCCATGATGCCGTCACCGATGAACTTGTCCACGCGCCCGCCAGCCTGTTCGATGGCTTCGCCCATGGAACGGAAGTACCGGTTGAGGACAAACACCACGTCGTAGGGAAGTTTCTGTTCGGAGAAGGACGTGAAGCCACGGATGTCGGCAAACAGAATAGCGATTTCCTGCTCTTGCCCCTGCATGGCCGCCGACTTGGCAAAACCGTCGCGCGGGCTCGCATTGGGGGGTAGCAATGGCGTGACGGACAGGTCCTGGGTCGGGCGGGTCTGACAGGCCAGGCGCACGTCTGGTGCCGCGCCGACGCGTCGCAGAACCTTGAGTTCATGTTCGTCCGGCAGCGGCAGATCGTCGAGCGGACCGTTCACGCGGACGCGGCAGGTGGAACAGCGACCGCGCCCTCCGCACACCGATGCGTGGGGAATTTCATTGAGCTGGCTGGCTTCGAGGATCGACGTCCCTGGGGCCACGGAAACATTCCGGCCCTCGGGATATCGAATGCGAACGATGCCGCGCCGTCGCTCGACATACAGGCGAATTCCGCGCGCGATCAGGGTCAGCAACAACAGCGCCCCGAGGCCCAGGAGTATCCGCTCTTCCAGGAGATAGAGAAACTCGATCTGTTCCTCGGTCGGCGCATTGGTATCGATCTGCAAATCGAGCCGAAACCCCGGGTCGTCCGCGATTATCCGTCCCACGGTGCGGCCGGCTGCAACGAAACCGAGAAGGCCGAGCACGGGAACAAGAAGCGCGAGTCCATACAACCAGGCCATGCTGCGGGCGAACCATGGTTTGAGCCGGAGCCAGTAGTAGATACCGATACAGGCATGGATCCAGACCACGAGGGTCGCTGCCGTTTGGCGAAGCCCGCCCATGGGGTTGTCGACCCAGAGTGCCAGCAGGACATACGTGTAGGAATCGGTGGTACCAAAACTCTGTACGGCGGCGCGGGTGCCCAGAATATGGCTGACCAGCAGGACGGGCGCGGCGAAGCCCAGAACGAGCTGCAGCGCCTCGCCGATACTCATCTTCAAGCGACGACGGCTGTAGAGAGAATGCAGTGCAAACATCATGTGGGTGAGGAGCGCGCCGAGGAAGACCGTGGTCCCGACCGGATTACGCCAGAGCAACAGGAAATAGTGCTGGCCCGCCTCCATGGCCTCAAGCGAGATCAGGCCGAGGGCGTGATTCGTCAGATGGGTGAGCACGAAGACAAACAAAATCAGACCGCTGCCGAGGCGCAACCCGCGTTTGCTGACCCTTAGTCGCGGAAATACAGGGTTTTTCGCGGGCGGCAGAGGATTCACGTTGCTGGCAGATGACATGATGTTGAACAGAGCCAAATTGTCACTATTTATGGGGGAAGGTTAGCATGGCCCAGAGTGCCGGAATACGTGAACGGGGGCGGCGCTCGTTTATTTGAACACGGGGACAACGAGGGGCCCCGTCAAACCAGCGGAGATAACGCGATGCGTGCACGTTTAGCGACGGCATATCTGGTTTTATTCATGGCTTTTGGCGCCGGCAGCGCATACGGCGCCGGGTCGGACACCACGACAGCCCTAACCCCGGCCGAAGTCCGCGCGCAGTTGGCGAGCGCGGAGGGTTTGATCCGGCAGGAAAATTACCGTGATGCAATCCAGGTTTTGAACGGGGTCGTCGAATCCAGCCCGCGCGAAGCCGACGCATACAATCTTCTCGGCTACAGCTATCGCAAGTCCAAGGATTTCAACCGCGCGGAACGCAACTACAAGCGTGCTTTGCGGCTCAACCCTGAGCACAAGGGCGCCATCGAATATTACGGTGAATTGTTCATCGAGACGGACCGCCGCGAGAAAGCAGAAGACATGCTCGCGAAGCTCGAAACACTTTGCCCGAACGGCTGTTCGGAGCTCGACCAGTTGCGAAAAGCCCTGGCGGGCTCGCAGACAAGCAGCGCTGCCTGGCCTTCGGACGGCAGTTGAGGCCTTCGGTCTCCACGGCGAGTTCATTCTGGAATACGAAACGCCCGCACCTTCATTGGTGCGGGCGTTTTACGTTTCGATGATGGGCATATGCCTCGGCGCCCGAATCCAATAGCGGATGCCGTCGCGGGTTCCCGTTAGCTACCCGGCCACTCGGCGAAAGGCTCTGATGGGCTGCCGTCATTGAGCGTCGGCGGGAGCGGCTCTTCGCCCGTATAGCCGATTTCGATTCGCTCGATTTCACGGGCTCGGGCCTTCGCGAGATTGATTTCATCTTCAGTCAGGAAGTCATCCAGCTGTTGCATCGCGTCGAAGGCTTCGGCGCGTCCGTTCATCGCGGCCCGGATGAACCATGCATAGGCCTCGAGATTGTCGCGCTCGATGCCTTCACCCAGCGCGAGCATGCGTCCGATGTTGTACTGGGCCTCGGGGATGCCTTCTTGCGCAAGTGGATACCAATGGGCAAATGCATCTGCATGATCGTCGGAACGGAATTCTTCCAGGCCTTCTTGAAAATCCATTTCCTCGCCCGGCGATACTTCGGTCCCTGCCGCGACGGCTGCACTCACAGGCGCCGCAGACGTGAGAAGTATCGCCGCACAAAGCATGCGGCGCAGTGCGAACAACAGGCTCGTGTCAGTTGTTTTCCGATGGTTTCGGATTTCGTCTCTATCGATCATGTCATTGAATTGGTTCAATTTTAAGAGCATCCAAGCTGATCCTGGTTGGTATGCAGTGCCGAAGTCGCCATTTTATGCGCGGAGAGGGTCGTCACAATGATAGACGCCATACAGACCGCCATCGCAGGCCTGCGCGTAAGCGCACTCCGCTTCGGCGTGGCGGCAAACAATATCGCGAATGCACCCGCATCGGGCGGTGTAGAACCCTATGACGGGTATTCACCCCAGCGCCTGGATCAATCGACAGATGCTCGCGGCGGTGTTCGTGGCATTGTTCAGCCGATCGGCCGGCCCGTTTTGCCTGCCTATGCGCCTACCGACGCCTCGGCGAACGCAGATGGCGTCTTCGGAATGCCCAATATCAGTCTGCCGGCGGAGTTTGTTGATGTTGCGGTCGCCCGGCGGAGTTACGAGGCGAATGTCGCTGTTCTGGAAACGACAAATGAAATGATGAGGCTGCTTGTCGATCGCGAGGTCTAGGCCAGCGCGCGCCAGCGATTGATATCATCTGCTGTTGTAAAACCGCTGAACCCGCTTGCGGGCATCTTCCAGCTGTTCCGGAGTCATGCCCTCTCGGACCTTCGTCAACGCCTTGCGCGCTTCGGGACGTCCGCTCCGGTCTGCGATCGTCAGCCATTTGTAGGCTTCGACCTTGTTGCGCGGGACTCCCTCACCGAGGATATACATTCGGGCGATATTGAATTGTGCGGCGGAGCTGCCCAGGCGTGCATGCTGATCCCAACACTCGAATGCCTTTCCGTAGTTTCTCTGTCGATGGAATTCGACACCTTCGCGCACCGAACATGTCGGCTTGCTCTGCGCGTGTCCCGTCGGGACGTCGATCACCAGCGCGAATCCGAATATGGAAAGTGGAATCAGCAGGGTTTTGATGGTCTTCATGTCTTAACCTTCGTGCCGTCTGCGGAGAGACGTTCCAGCGCGGCAGGTGAATCAACATCCGTCAGTACGGCGTCGTCCGGCATCGGGACCTCGATGACGACTTCGTCATAGTCACCGATCAGATGTTTGGCACCGACGTCGCCACCCAATGCGGACATGTCTTCGAAAAACCGCCGATCCCAGAATACAGGATTACCGCGTATTCCGTTCCGTGTCGGCACACAAATGAGATGTCCCTCTTCGGGATCATATGCCGCCACAAGCTGATGCAGGTGTTGTGCGCCGATTTTCGGCATGTCACCAAGGGCAATCAGCGCCCCGTCGCAAGAGTCGGGAACGGCCGAAAGTCCGGCCCGTAGGGAACTGCTCAACCCTTCGTCGAAGGCCGGGTTGTGTACGATTGTCGCCCGGCTTCCGGCTGTGGTCTGCACTTCGTGGGCTTGATGGCCGGTCACGACAATCACCGGATCGGCGCCGGATTCGCGTGCAGCGTCCACCGCGTGGCGTATCATCGGCTTGCCGTCGACCTCGATCAGCAGTTTATTGACGGCCCCCATGCGCCGCGATTGCCCCGCCGCGAGGATGATTGCGGCAAACTGGGGCGAGGAAGTGCTCTGGCGTCGCGATCGCGGCGCTGCGTGGGTGCGCGGCAGGGGGCGGGAGGGAATTTCCTTGAGCAACCCGCCGACGCCGAGCGCCATGATGTGTGCCCCGTCGACCGGGATGTCGGCCATGATCCGCTCGAGCAAAAGGTCATTTCCGCCGAGCCGGGGAGACCGGGCGGAGCCGGGCAGCGCGAGGATGGGAACATCGCCCATTCGTGCGAGGACCGTCAGGTTTCCCGGGTCCATCGGCATCCCGAAATGTTCGATGCTGCCGCCCGCGTCCGTGATTGCCGCAGGTATCACGTCGCGCCGGTCGGTGGTGGCAGACGCACCCACGATCAGGATGAGTTCGCTCCCGCCGCCGACCAACCCGTGCAGCGCGGCATCGATCGATACCGGGTCATGGTGCACCGTCACCGGTGCGGCCAGTGTGCTCCCGAGGGCTTCGATACGGTTGCGTACGACCTCTTCTGTCTTCGCCAGGACCTTGCCGGGGAGGCCGGGCAGGTTGGTCTGGATCAGTCCGACGTTTCGCTGACGGTAGGCGCGTACGGAAACGAGGCCGTCTTCGCCTGCGGCCTGCGCTGCCGCTTCGGCCTGGGACAGGTCCGCCTCGGAGACGGCGAACGGAATGATCTTGATCGTTGCAACGATCTGTTCCGATTCCACCCGGTCGAGAGGACGGAGCGTGGAGATGGTAATGCCTTCATCGACCCGGTTGATCCGCTCCACCGCAGCGGGGTCGAGCATGGCCAGTCCGGCGTGGCGGGCGAACAGATTGACCCGGCCCGTGCCGGCGAGGCCGGCGCGAATGCCGGTGCCCGTCGCGGCTTCGGCCACACGTCTGGCGGCGGTGTTCTCGTCGATGTCACCGGGTTCGAATATTGCGGCCGTGACGTCTGTCTCACCCGCCGCTGTAAGCTGGGCAATGTCGTCAGCATCGAGGACATGTCCCTTGCGATATCGCTGTCCGCCCAGGGTCTGGCCATGAACGAGCATCGCGCCCTCGGCCTGGGTTAGTGGGACGGGGCCGAATTTCATGTGCCGTGCAGGACCTGCGTGATCTGCGCCATGATCGAGATCGCGATTTCGGCCGGGCTCTTGGCGTTGATGGCCAGACCGACCGGCGCGTGAATACGCGCGATCTCGTCTTCCGTGTACCCTGCCTCGGTCAAACGCTCGATGCGCCCGGCATGGGTTTTCCGGCTGCCGAGCGCGCCGATATAGAATGCTTCCGAACGCAGTGCGACATGCAGAGCGGGATCATCGAGTTTCGGGTCGTGGGTGAGGGTTACCACTGCCGTGCGGTTGTCGACACCGAGCGTATTGAGTGCGTCATCCGGCCAGTCCTCGCTCAGGGTCACGCCGGGGAACCGATCGCGGGTGGCAAAAGCGCCGCGCGGATCGACGATGACTGTTTCATAGCCGGCGGTCTGGGCAAGGGTGACCAGCGGCTGGGCGATATGGACCGCACCGACGACGATCATCCGTTTGGGCGGGTTGAAGACCTGGACGAACAGCGGGGCGTCGTCGCGTCGCAGACGCCCGCTCTTGTCGTCGCGCAGCGCACCGCGCGCGGCTTCGAGAGCGTCATCGTCGAGTTCGAGGGCGCCTTCGGTTCGGTCGCGAAAGACCAGGGCCTGAGCGCCGCTTTCGAGGTTCGAGACGAGGGCGACCTGTTCCTTGGCGGCGCGCGCCGCCAATAATGATGTCAGGGTTTCGGGGCGCATGGATCGTCAGTCGAGCCGTTCGACCCAGACCTCGACCTTGCCGCCACAGGCGAGGCCGACTTCCCAGGCCATTTCGTTCGAGACACCGAAATCGAGAAGTCGCGGCTTGCCATCGGCCATCACCTCACGCGCTTCATGGACGACGGCGCCCTCGATGCAACCGCCGGATACGGACCCGATCATGTTGCCGTCCTCGTCGACGGCCAGTTGGCTGCCGACCGGCCGCGGCGATGACCCCCAGGTGGTCACCACGGTGGCGATGGCGACATTCTTGCCCGATTGGCGCCAGTCGGCGGCCTTCTCGACGACGTCGTCATGGTCCAGGGCCTGCAAATCGATTGTTGCTTCACTCATTGCGCTGCCTCCTGCCAGGAATTGCTTTGAAAGGTCCCATGCCCATCGGCCCGGGACAAGGCTTCTGCCAGCTGTTCCAGGCTTTCGAGATTGTGAATCGAACGGAATTCGTCGGTGTGGGGAAGCATCGCCCGCGCGCCAAGTGATTTCGGCTCGTATCGCTCATAACGTAGGAGTGGATTAAGCCAGATCAAGCGGCGGCTCGACATGTGAAGCCGTTCGATTTCCTTGTCCAGACCATCTGCCGCGTCGCGGTCGAGGCCGTCCGTGATCAGCAGGACCACCGCGCCCTGGCCGAGCACGCGCCGCGACCAGTCGGTGTTGAAGTCATGCAGCGCGTGGCCGATGCGCGTTCCACCCGACCAGTCGTCGACGGCTTCGGCAACCTTGTCGAGCGCCTCATCGACGTCCTTGTAGCGCAGTTGTCGGGTGACATTGGTCAGGCGGGTGCCAAACAGGAATGTGTGGACACGGTCTCGGTCATTGGTCACCGCATGCATGAAATGCAGGATCATGCGTGAATAACGGCTCATCGAACCTGAGATGTCACACAGCACGACGAGTGGCGGATGACGGCGCTGGCGCTTGCGGTATTGCAGTGGAATTGTGGCGCCGCCGCCGCGCAGGGCGGCCCGCAGGGTCGCGCGCATATCGATGCGGCGGCCGCGTGCATCACGTCGGAACCGCCGGATCGGCACCTCCATGATGGGCAGGCGCATGCGCGCGATTGCACGCTTGGCGGCCTCAAGCTCTTCGCTCGACATTTTCTCGAAGTCGGTTTTCTGGAGAAGTTCATTCGCCGAGAAGGTCATCACGGCATCGATCGTGATTTCCGGATCTTCCTCGTCCTGGCCGCCTTCGCCCTCGCCGGGCATCTCCACCTGATCCTGTTTCAGGGCTTCGGCGAGGCGTCGATTCATTTCCTCGGCATTCTGCTGTGCGTCAGGATCCACGAAGGAGGGCAGGACGAGCGACGCCATGCGCTCCAGCAGCTTGGGGTTACGCCAGAAAATGTGGAAGGCCTGGTCGAATATTTCACGTTGATCGCGCCGGTTCACGAAGACGGCGTGTAGCGCCCAATAGAAATCATCGCGATTGTCGAGGCCGACCGTTTCGACGGCTCTGATGCCTTCGATCACCTTGCCGGGGCCGACCGGCAAACCCGCCATGCGCAATACGCGGGCGAAATGCATGATGTTGTTGGCGATTTTTCCGGGGCCGGTGTCGTCCGCCACAGCCAGATCGTCGAGCATCGCCTTGGCCTGCAGGGCCGGGCGCGCTTCATCCGGGATTGCTTTCTCGGACACGTTCCTAGGTCGCCGCCTGGGCGAGCGCGACCTCGCTCTTGATCTCGTCGAGGATCTTGGCGGCCTCGCTGCCGCGGATCTTCGCAATATCGTCCTGGTATTTCAGCAAGACACCGAGCGTGTCGTCGATGGCTTCGGGGGTCAGTTCGATAATGTCGAGCTGGTGCAGGGCAGATGCCCAGTCGATGGTTTCCGCAATGCCGGGCACCTTGAACAGGTCGACCGCGCGCAGGCGCTGGACGAAATCGACGACCTGACGCGACAGGCGCGCATCGGCCTGCGGTGCCTTGAGGCTCAGGATTTCGAGTTCGCGTTCCGCGTCGGGATAATCGACCCAGTAGTAGAAACAACGGCGCTTGAGGGCATCGTGGATTTCCCGGGTCCGGTTCGATGTGATGATCACGATCGGCGGTTCTTCGGCGCGGACGGTGCCGATTTCCGGAATGGTGATCTGGAAGTCGGACAGAACCTCCAGCAGATAGGCCTCGAAGGCCTCGTCGGTGCGGTCGAGTTCGTCGATGAGCAATACGGGCGGACCGTCGGCGGATGGGTCGAGCGCCTGCAGGAGAGGGCGGTGAATCAGGAACTTGTCGGAAAAGATGTCGTCGCCGAGCCGGTCGCGGTCGCCGATCCCTTCGGCTTCGGCCATGCGAATTTCGATCATCTGCGCGGAATAGTTCCATTCATACACGGCAGACGCGACATCGAGACCTTCGTAACATTGCAGGCGCACAAGACGGCGGCCGAGGGTCTCTGCCAACACCTTCGCGATCTCCGTTTTTCCCACTCCGGCTTCTCCTTCAAGGAAAAGCGGACGCCCGAGTTTCAGGGACAGATAGACCGCCGTGGACAGGCTCCTGTCCGAGACATAGTCGCCCGACGACAGGAGTTCGAGGGTGTCTTCGACGTTTTCGGGAATGGTGATCAAGGACTTCTTCCGATGTTCGACGCGAACCATATGGTACGCGCATGTTCCAGTTTATTGCACTCGGCACGACCTGGGTTTGATATAGCGCAGGTCTGCCAGCCGGACCTAGAGTTACGGCCGGAGCGAAGCCCCGGCCGTATCAAAATCCAGTCTGTCGGTCGGGACTAACCCGCAGCGGTCACCGCGCGGCTCGCCATGACCGAAATCAGATGGGCGCGATACTCGGCAGATGCGTGGATGTCCGAGTTGAGGTCGGCATCGGACATCTTCACGCCCTTTGCCGCGTCGGCGCTCCAGTTGCTCGACAAGGCGCTCTCAATATCGGCGGCGCGGAACACACCATCCTGTCCGGCGCCGGTCACCGCGACCCGCGTGTCTCCGCCCGTTTGCGCGACCATGACACCCACGAGGGCGTAGCGTGATGCGGGGTTCGGGAATTTCGTATAGGCCGCCTTCTCGGGAACCGGGAAACGCACGGCGGTGATCAGTTCGCCGTCTTCGAGCACAGTTGTGAACATGCCGTCGAAATAGTCTTCGGCCGCAATCTCGCGCTTGTTGGTGATCACAGTGGCATTCAGACCCAGGACTGCGGCCGGGTAATCGGCCGCCGGATCGTTGTTTGCCAGCGAGCCGCCGATGGTCCCGCGGTTGCGGACCTGCGGGTCGCCGATATTGTCGGCCAGACTGGCGAGCGCCGGAATCTTGGAATTGACGACATCCGAATTGGCCACGTCGACATGCCGGGTCATGCCCTTGATGGTAATGGAATCGCCGCCATCCTCGATCCCCACGAGGTCGCCGATGCCCGCCAGGTCAACCAGATCGGAAGGCTGTGCCAGGCGCTGCTTGAGCGTGGGGATGAGGGTCATGCCCCCGGCAAGGAAGCGCCCGTCCTCTGCAGCGGTCACGGCGCTCACGGCTTCGTCGGCGGATCCCGCCTTTTGATAATTGAACTGATACATCGTCTATCTCCCTAACCAGACGTTATTCCGCCGCCTGGCGGACACTGGATTCCTGGATGGCCTGCCACACCTTCAGTGACGTGACCGGCATTGAAATATCTTCGACACCAAGCGGTGTTAACGCGTCGAGAATGGCGTTGACCACCGCAGGCGGTGAGCCGATGGCGCCGACTTCTCCGACGCCTTTGACTTCGAGCGGGTTCGACGCACCCATCACGCTCTGGGTCGCGACCGAGAAGCTGGGCAGATCGTCGGCCCGGGGCATGGTGTAGTCCATGTAGGACCCGGTCAGAAGCTGACCGTCATCGTCGTAGACGCAGCCTTCGAGTGTCGCCTGGCCCACGCCCTGGGCAAGCCCGCCATGGACCTGACCCTCGACGATCATCGGATTGACCACGCGTCCGATATCGTCGACGGCGGTGAAGCTGACGACCTCTACATCGCCCGTTTCGGGGTCGACTTCGACCTCGCAGATATGCGCGCCGCCGGGGAAACTGAAGTTGAGCGGGTCATAGAACGCATTTTCGTCGAGGCCCGGTTCAATTTCCTCGATCGGATAATTGTGCGGCACATAGGCGGCGAGTGAAATTTCGCCGAACGCCATTTCCTTGTCGGTGCCCGCGACGGTGAACTTCCCGTCGGCGAATTCGATGTCGGAAACATCGGCTTCCATGATGTGGGCCGCGATCTTCTTGGCCTTGTCGATGACCTTGTTGCAGGCGTTCAGGATCGCGGGGCCACCCACGGCCAGCGAGCGCGAACCATAGGTGCCCATGCCGAACTGAACCTGATCGGTATCGCCATGGCTGATTTCGATGTGCTCGATCGGAATGCCGAAGGATTCCGATACGAGTTGGGCGAAGGTCGTCTCATGGCCCTGACCATGGCTGTGGGTGCCGGTGTAGACCGTCACCGAACCGGTCGGGTGGACGCGGACCTGTGCTGATTCATACAGTCCGGCCCGGGCGCCGAGTGCACCGGCGACGGCCGACGGCGCGATTCCGCAAGCCTCGATGTAGGTCGAGATGCCGATCCCGCGCAGTTTGCCAGACTTCTCGGCCTTGGCGCGCCGCTTTTCGAAGCCGGCATAGTCCGACGCCTTGAGCGCACTTTCAAACGTGGCCGGGCTGTCGCCGCAGTCATACATCAGTGCGACTGGCGTCTGGTACGGGTACTGGTCTGGCTGGATCATATTCATTTTGCGCAGTTCGACCGGGTCGATACCGAGCTCGCGCGCGGCCTTGGTGACCAGTCGTTCGAGCAGGTACGTGCATTCCGGCCGCCCGGCGCCGCGATAGGCATCCACGGGGACCGTGTTGGTAAACACGGTCTGCACTTCGGCATAGATCGCCGGCGTTGTGTAAACCCCGGCCAGAAGCGTCGCATAGAGATATGTCGGGACGCTCGAGCCGAAGGTCGAGAGATAGGCGCCGACATTGGCTTTTGTCGCGACCCGCAGGCCGAGGAACTTGCCCGCCTTGTCGAGGGCGAGTTCCGCATGGGATTCGTGGTCGCGGCCATGGGCGTCGGTCGCGAAGGATTCGGATCGCTCGGCCGTCCACTTGATCGGCCGATGCACCTTTGCCGCCGCCCAGGTGAGGATTGCTTCCTCGGCATAGTGAAAAATCTTGGAACCGAAACCGCCTCCGACATCGGGGGCAACAACCCGAAGCTTGTGCTCGGGAATCTGCAGCACAAAGGCGCCCATCAACAGGCGAATGACATGCGGGTTCTGGGACGTGGTGAAGAGCGTGTACTGGCTGCTCGATCGGTCGAAATCCGAGATCGCCGCGCGGGGCTCCATCGCGTTGGGAATCAGCCGGTTGTTGACCAGATCGATCGACACGACATGGTCTGCCTTGGCGAACGCATCTTCGACGGCATCTTTCTCGCCGATTTCCCAATCGAAACAGCGATTGTTCGGCACATCGTCATGCACGAGCGTGCCGCCGGCAAGGGCGGAGTCCATATCGATGACGGCAGGCAACACCCCGTAGTCCACATCGATGAGTTCGGCGGCGTCGCGCGCGGCATCGCGCGTGTCGGCGATGACAATCGCCACCTGGTCACCGACATAACGCACTTTCACGAACGCCAGGGGCGGGTGTCCCGGCTCGAGCATGGGTGAGCCGTCCTTGTTGTGAATTTGCCAGCCGCAGGGAAGGCCGCCGATTCCGTCCGCCGCCATGTCGGCGCCGGTCAGCACCGCGATGACACCGTCGGCCTTCTCGGCCTTCGACGTATCGACCGACTTGATCGTTGCATGGGCATGGGGTGAGCGCAGAATCCACGCATGGCTCTGGCCCGGACGATTGATGTCGTCGGTATAGTTGCCATTGCCGGTGAGGAAACGCTGGTCCTCGACCCGCTTGACGGATGCCCCGATCCCCGTGCCGGACATCGCGCTACCCCTTCAGTGCTTGGGCACCGGCAAGGATGGACTTAACGATATTGTGGTAGCCGGTGCAGCGGCAGAGGTTGCCCTCAAGCCATTCGCGGACTTCCTGTTCGCTTGGATCCGAGTTCTTCTGAACCAGGTCGAGAGCGCTCATCACCATGCCCGGTGTGCAGAAACCGCACTGCAGGCCGTGATTCTCGCGGAAGGCTTCCTGCATCGGATGCAGTTCGTCGCCATTTGCGAGACCTTCGATCGTGGTCACGTCGGCCCCCTCGGCCTGGGCGGCGAGCATCGTGCAGGATTTCAGGGATTCGCCATTCACATGGACGACGCAAGCGCCGCACTGGCTGGTGTCACAACCGACATGCGTACCGGTCATTCCCAGACTTTCGCGAAGATACTGAACGAGTAATGTCCGCGGCTCGACTTCAGCCGATACGGACTTTCCGTTCACCGTCATTGATACGGTGGGCATAACGCTCCTCCCTGTTTCGGGTTGCCCCCTTATAACCGTCACGCGGTGCCCCGCATGCCGGTCGAATTATTACGCGATCAGAGTTTCATCCGCAGGGCGCGTTGCGTCAAGGCGCAGCACACCGATTACCGCAGAAAATATGAAGAAACGTGCGTTGATGCCTAGCCGAACAGCGCATAGAGAACGATCGCCGCAACGACGAGCCCACCGACCCAGGTTCCGACCCCGATCTGTGACATCGCCGTGACTTGCCCGCTGCTCGGCGTCGCCGGTGCGGTTGTTGCTGCCGGTGCCGCTGCCGCGGGAGTTTCCGCCGCGCCGCCGTCGCCGTCCGACACCGCTTCGGCGAAATTCTCGAAGAATTGCGAGGCCATCTTCTTGGCCGTGCCGTCGATCAGACGTGCGCCGAGCTGCGCCAGCTTGCCGCCGACCTGGGCGTCGACTTCGTATTTGAGCAGGGTGCCGTCGCCATCGTCTTCGAGCTGCACGTTGGCACCGCCCTTGGCGAACCCGGCGGCCCCACCCTTGCCTTCGCCCGAAATGCGGTAGCCGTTGGGCGCGTCGATGTCAGTCAATTGCACGGCACCGGAAAACTTGGCCTTTACCGGCCCGACTTTCGCGGTGACCTGGGCGGTGAATGACGTGTCCGACGTCTGCTCAATCTCCTCGCAGCCGGGGATCGACTGTTTCAGGATCTCGGGATCGTTCAACCCGGCCCAGACCTTCTCGCGCGGTGCATTGATTTTGTACTCGCCGGACATTTCCATGGTGCTGATCCTTATCGGCTTGGATGAATTTCACAGAAAATAGTCCTTGCCCGTCTGCGGGACAAGCGATGCGTCGCGATTACCCTATATGCGTGCGCGCATCGCGCAGCATGCGCCGCCCAATGAGCGTCATGGCCGCAGTCCCGGCAAGCGATCAAAGGCAAGGATCGTCAGAGCGGGCATGCCTAGCGAAGCTCCGTGACCGAATCTATGGAATCAGGATTAATTGCTGCGGAGTTATGCCCAGATGGTGCTGTCCGACCGATTGCATCCGCGCAATGCTCCCCTGCACCTGTATCGAGACGGTGTGAACATCGCGGAACCGTCGTTCGAAGGGATTGTTACGGAAAATTGCAGTCGCCCCGGCTTCCCGGAAAACGATATCGACTGCCTCCATCGCGGAATCGATCATATACGTTCCCGCCTGCCGCAGGCGGACGCGCAACGGGAAACTTACCTGACCATCGCTCACGCACTCGTCCCATGCCTGGTCCAGCAGCTGGATGAACCAGGCTTTTGAGGAACTGATCTTGGCGTCGGCCTGTGCAATGCGTGCCTGGATCCATGCATCGTCTCGCAGGGAACCAGCATTGGATGGTGTTTTTTCCCTCGCCACCAGTATGAATGCGTCCAATGCAGCTTGTGCAGCACCGATCGCGACCGAGCAAAGCCCGCTTGTCGCGATTAACTGGGTTGAGTGCCGGTACAGGACTCCCTGTTCGCGCCGTTCGGTTTCAGGTTCAATCACTTCGTCTTCGGGCCGATTGTGGTCGCGCGCGGAGACCCGGGGCAGCACGGTGTAGTCGTTGGGGACGAACAGATCAGAGACAGAATACGTATCGCTCCCGGTTCCGCACAGCCCCATGACCTCCCATTGTCCGGTGTCAAATGTTGCCGCTGCACGCGGGAAGATCATGGTGCGCTCGACGAAGCGGCCGTCGGGATTCTTCAGGGGCGTTCCGTCGTCGTCGCAAAGCCGGCAGTGTCCGCCGAGCCAGGTCGCGATCCGATTACCGCTCGCAAAGGTCCAGGTCCCGCTGATCCGCCAGCCATCCTTCACGGGGATCGCGAGGCAGGGAGGATCGCCCCGAGTAAATCCAAAGGTAAACACTGCCCGCGAATCCCCGAAGACGTCCTGCGCGACATGCGGCTCTACGTATGCGGACGCCATCATGGCCATTGCATTCTGGGCGACGCACCAGGCGACGCTTGCGTCACCCTCTGCGATCGCCGCCACCACCTGCGCATGTGTGGCGGGATTCAGCTCGGCCCCGCCCACTGAACGCGGCAGAACGGTGCGGAATATTTGTGCCTCGTGCAGTGCGTCGAGTAGATGGTCTGGAACGATCTGGTTCTTCTCGATCTCAGGGGCTGCGGCCTCGATCATCGGTTTCAACGACCGCGCCCGAGCAATCCACTCCCGGGATGTCTCGGCAGAAATCTCATCGAACTTCTTCGGGGCTTCTTGGGTCATGGGATTTTCCTTCCGTCGCGGGGCCCCGGCATGAAACGCCGATCCACTAGATTCGTCCGTCGTATGCCGCCCGCGGAAACTCGCAAGCCACGATGCTGAAATGCTTGGTCTGTAGCGCTTGGTTGAGCGCAGATTCGAGATCATCCCGGTTGCGACAATTGTAGCCATCGCCGCCAAGCGCGCGCGCCAGCACGGTGTAGTCGGTTGGGGGAAAATCGACGGCAGCGTTTTGATATCCGGTCCCACGCTGTTTCATCTCTATGAGCGCGAGGGAGCGGTCGGCGAAGACAATAACGATGACAGGTAGTTCCATGTCCCGCGCTGTAGTCAGTTCACCCAAGACCATATCGAGTCCCCCATCTCCGGTGAACGCTACTACAGGGCGATTTGGGTCGGCAATTTTTGCACCCATCGCAAGAGGAAGGGCGCATCCCATCGTGCAGAAACCATTCGACTGGAGGAGTTCGCGCGGCCCGTACGCTTCCCAGACCTGACTCAGCAATATCCGGTGCGCACCGGAATCAACGGTGGCGATCGTTTCTCGCGGCAAGACGCGACGCGCGGTATCGACGATTGCGGCGGGCCCCCAATCTTCATCTGGGCGGAATACGGCCCGGAGAGCATTGCGGTGCTCCTCAATGTCATCGGTATTCCAAGTGGAATTTCCAGCCAACCCGCGACCAAGTGCCCGCAAACTACCACCGACATCGCCGAGAAGGCTGAGGCGTGCGCGATGTACGTAGTGCGTATTGGGAACTGCACTCAATTCAATCACGTGTGCGTCAGTTGACCATGGGTCGCGCCATCCGCCACGCATTTCAATCGGGTCGTATCCGGCAAGAATGACGCAGTCGCTGGCGTTGACGATCGGCAGAAGTATCGCATCGGCGACCGGCGACAACCCGGCGCCACCAAGCGCAAGTGGATCATCCTCCGGAAGGATGCCCTTCGCCTTGTAGGTGGTGATTAACGGTATATTGAACTGCCGGATGAACTTCTGGATGTCGGCCGCAGCTCCGTTGTTGATCGCCTCAATCCCCGAGATCACGACCGGCCGTTTTGCCGCGTCAAGCCACTCTCTTGCGACGTCGAGAGGCCCACCATAAGCGGCGCCACGCACGGGTCGCGATCGCCTTACTGGTTCGCGCTTTGGTGCATCGCTGTTTCCTACACTCACGGGCACGTCGATATGCACGGGTCCGGGAGGATCGTCGAGCGCGATAGCAAGAGCTTTATCGACAACCACGTGGATGGAGTCTGCGTCCGCGACGAAACTTGCCTTGGTGATAGGCTTGAGAAGCGCATTCTGGTCGAGCCATTGATGCGTGTAGGTATGTGCTGCGGGCGGATCAATGCAGCCGGTCAGAAGAATTAGGGGAACACGGTCCTGCTGTGCATTGGCCACCACATTTACGGCATTCGCCAATCCAGGTCCCACAGTCGTAACCAGCAGTGCTGGCGCCCCGTTGCTGTGGTGCACCCCTTCCGCCATGAACCCACCACAGTTCTCGTGTTTAACCAAAACGAACCGAATTCCGATTTCGACCAAAGCGTCTACGAGCGAGAGAACTTCGCCGCCAGGAATGCCGAAAGCATGTCTCACTCCTGCCTCGTGAAGGCGTTTCGCGATGACCTGCGCAACACTCGCCACGCGAATTCAGGCCCGAATCAGGAAGGATTGAGAAATGTGAGACATTGTTACGATAACCTCTCTTGTAGGAAGGGCATTACGTGATGTGATGACACCAAATGCCAGCGAATATCATTCCGTTATCATCGTCATTGAATTCGGATACGACGATAAAACATTACTCTTTCTAATTAAATTGAAATGATTTCGGGGAAAAGTTTAATTAATATTGTGAAATATTGGTCCTGAATTAAGCCTGTCCCACGCCACCCGACTGCGCCGTTGGAGTATACAATCGACGGTGCGTTCGTTTCAGGGGCCAGAGGATTCGGTGAGAAACATTAATATTTTTAAACAGTTGCCTTATTTGTTTTCGCTTTAAGTCACAAATACTCAAGTTATATAGTCCCGCGCGAGACAGCCGAACAACAACACGGTCATGCTGGGTCATGGATTCTAAAACTGAGTCTTCGCACGAGGCCGCAGGTCCTCTTGCAGGTATGCGGATTCTTGATATGTCGCGAATCCTCGCCGGTCCGTTTTGCACCCAACTGCTCGGCGATTATGGCGCGGATGTCATTAAGGTCGAACGCGCGGGTGGCGGTGACGATACGCGATCGTGGGGACCACCCTACGTCGTCGGAAAAGACGGAAAAGCCACGGACGAAAGTGCCTACTACCTCGCGGCCAACCGGAATAAACGATCAATTGCGATTGACATATCAGATCCGGAAGGGGCCGCGACGGTGCGGCAACTAGTGCGTAGTTCCGACGTGTTTATTGAGAATTTCAAGGTTGGTGGTCTGGAAAAGTACGGGCTGGGCTACGACACATTATCGGCCGAAAATCCGAGCCTGATTTATTGCTCTATTACTGGTTTCGGGCAAACGGGCCCAAACGCTCATCGACCGGGCTATGACCTGCTTGCGCAGGCATTTGGCGGAATCATGAGCCTGACCGGTGAGCCGGACGGCCAACCCATGAAAGTCGCAGTTGGAATCGCCGATGTCGTGTGTGGGTTGTACGCTGTGACTGCGATCTTGGCGGCCGCACAACACCGCGCCACCACGGGCGAGGGTCAGCATATCGATATCGCGCTGATCGACACCCAGATTTCATGGCTCATCAACGAGGGGACGAACTTCCTCGTATCCGGTGAAGCGCCGGCGCGTCGCGGCAACCAGCATCCCAACATCGTCCCATACCAGGTCTTCCGTGCTCACGACGGTCACGTCGTGGTCGCAGCTGGTAATGACGAACAGTTTCGGCGGCTTTGCCAGATGCTTGCGCGTCCCGATTTGGCCAACGATCCGAGATTTCAGACAAATTCCGCACGAGTGATGAACCGTGAGGTTTTGGTGCCGGTACTGAGCCGGCTAATCGCACCGCTGGAACGTTCCTGGTTGGTGGAGCGTCTGGAGGAGTTCGGTATTCCAGGGGGTGCGATTAACGCGGTGCCTGAAGTTTTTGAAAGCGAGCAGGTTAGTGCCCGGGATATGCGAGTACAGATGCCGCATTCGCTTGCAGCGTCGGGCCATGTGGACCTCATCGGCAACCCTGTCAAGTTCAGCCGGACGCCCGTAGCATACCGACTTGGCCCGCCATATTGCGGCGAGCACACCGACGAAATCTTGCAAGAGTGTCTCGATGATCAGAATAAATACGCAAATCCATAGGTGGTGCAGATGAACGCGCTGAGCGATCGACAGGAAGAACTTCGGCTATCGGCACGAGAGCTGGCAGAGGCGGAAATCGCGCCAATGGCGGCCGAGGTGGACCTCACGGAAGCTTATCCATGGGGGAACGTCGAGAAACTGACGGCTGCGGGCTTCATGGGCATGACCATTCCCGAAGCATACGGTGGGCGCGGTCTCTCGTATCTGGACGCTGTCCTTGTTATCGAAGAAATGTCTCGAGTCTGTGGGGTGACTGGGCGCATCGTGGTGGAAGCCAATATGGGGGCAATTGGCGCCGTCATGAAATTTGGGACCGAGGTCCAGAAACAACTCGCCGCCAAGCTGGTTCTCGCCGGCGACAAGCCTGCGATCTGCATCACCGAGCCAGTGGCTGGAAGCGCCGCGACGGAGATGACCACAACCGCCGTTAAAAAGGGTAATCGCTACATCCTCAATGGCAAGAAACACTGGATCACCGGCGGCGGTGTTTCGAAGTTCCATCTGATCTTCGCGCGCGTTATCGAGGATGGGGCGCCACTTGGCATTGCTGGATTTATCGCGGTCCGCGGCGAATCGAAGGGCTTGCGAATTGGCGCGCGCGAACCTGCCATGGGGCTTCGGGGGATTCCTGAAACAGAGGTCATTTTCGAGAATTTGGACGTTCCCGTCGAGATGGCTCTCATTCCGCCGGAGGGCCTCAAGCGGGGTTTTGCTGGCCTGATGAACGCGTACAATGGTCAACGTGTGGGGGCGGCAACTGTAGCCCTCGGAATTGCGCAGGGTGCCTATGAGCACGCCGTGGCGTATATGGGCGAGCGGATCCAGTTCGGTCGACCGATCGCGGAGTTTCAGGGACTGCAATGGAAGGTTGCGGACATGTCCATCGGTCTAGAGTCCGCGCGGGCGCTCATCCACAAGGCCGCCGCCGGTGGCGGTTCCGGATTCCCAGATATGCGTGAGGCCGCCCAGGCCAAGATTTTGGCATCTGAAACGGCGATCAAGGTTACCAATGAGGCGTTGCAGATTCATGGTGCGGCAGGATATTCGCGCAATCGCCCTCTGGAGCGCATGGTGCGCGACGCGCGGATGTTCACGATCGGCGGCGGCACTGCAGAAATTCTGCGAACGCAGGTAGCCGGCGCGATTCTCGGGATCAAGACCCCGCAAACCCGCGACGGGTATGAAAAGCTGGAGCAACTCGCCGCTGAGTGACCAGCCGCGTATGTACTACGTGTCGGGTGATGCGGGTATCTCACGGTTTTCCATCGCGCCCAGGCTGAGGCATACGTCCCGGACCGAAGCTTCGAGACTCGATGCACGTCCGCGCGCGTGTCGGATCAATACCAGTTCTCGCGTCGCGACAGGTTGGCAGAACGGGACGCGCACAAGCTCTTCGGACAGCGGCTCGGCAAGAAGGCGCTGCGGGACGACTGAAACGCCAAATCCCTCAATGACCAGTTTCTCGATGACGTCGACAGATTCGATATCCATCACTTCATTCACGAGGATGCCTCGTTGTTGGAGTTTCGTGGCGATTTGCTGGCCGAGCCATGTGGCCTTGCTGAAGGATATGAAAGGCATCGAACGCAGAAGTTCGGCATCACGTTCCATGCCTTTGTGATTTGCAGGTCCGATTGCGTATAGGGTTTCGGAAGCGATCTCGGTGATTTCCAGATCGTGGAGTTCCGTCACGGCGGATGTCAGGATCGCAAAATCGAGTTCTCTCTGGATCACGGATGCCGCCAGATCCCCAGAAAATCCGGACTTTACGACCACGCGGAGTTGCGGATACGCCTCGCGCAGCGCATTCAGCACTACCGGCAGCAATGTTTGATGGGTGGAGGGGACGAAGCCGATCGAGACGGAACCAACGACCCTCTTGCCCCCCGCAATCATGCGAATGTTTTCGATCTCCTCCAATGCATTTTGCGCCTGCGCGGCAATTTCAATGCCGATGGAAGTGAACGATGGAGGCCGCGTGCTGCGGTCGAAGAGCTCGATGCCCAGTTCTTCTTCGAGGCGTTGCATCTGAACGCTGATGGCTGAATGACTGAGGCCGATCGCATCGCCGACCGCAGCGAAGCTGCCCTTTTCGAGAAACGTGGCAAGTGTTCGAAGCTGTCGAAGGTTCATAGGCCCGAACTTACATAAAATGACTTCATGTTTACGATAATATTATTTCATTATGCTGATAATTTATCAATTTATATAGTCGATCGCCCGGAGGGCACTGGCTTTTGGTCATTCCGGGTCGGGTCGGCTGCGTGTTCTTCAGTGCATCAATTTGCGTGTCCGGCTGTTCAAGGCAACCGAACGGGAGGGGCTAATGACTAGTACAGATACATTGTTACGTGGTGCAATTGTTGCGGCGGTGCTTAGTGCGGGCATGGTGATCGGGACACCGACTGTCCACGCAGAGAATTTCGTGCTTCGGGTTTCAGCGGGGCTTCCAGCTGCGCCGCTCTCGCCGGTCAATCAGATGAACAAGACATTTGTGCCGCGTGTGGCCCAACGGGTGGCGGCTGAGACCGAACATACAATCGAGTTCATCGAAGGATATGGTGGCACGATCAACAAGCCGGGTGAAACTCTCGAGACAGTTCAGAAGGGAATCGCCGATTTCGGCGTGACGTGCGCGTGTTTTGAGCCAACAAAACTGTTGGTGCACAATATCAATTACTTCATTCCGTTCCTTTCCGGGGACCCAAGAATCATGGGCCCGGCGACACGTCAGGTGCAGGACGAGTATGACTTCTTCAACAAAGCATTTGATGATTTCGACCAGATCTATCTGGGTGGCGGTCCGTGGGACGACTATGGATTGGGCACGAAGTTTCCCTGGACAAAAATGCAGGAACTCAAGGGTGTGAAAATCGGCGGAGCGGGCCCAAATCTGCCTTGGCTTGACTATGCCGGTACGGCGAAGGTCCAGACCAATCTGAGCGAGGCCTATAACGCTCTGCAATCGGGCGTGTACAATGGCATCGTGCTGTTTCCGGGCACCTACGCGGCTGCCAAACTTGGCGAAGTGGGGCGGAATTTCACCACAGTCGGTTGGGGGTCGGTGCTCGCTTCTCCCGTCTCGGTCAATAAGACGACATGGGCGAGACTGCCGGACAACGTCAAGACGATCATCAAGGAAGAGATGGCCGTCTACGAACAAGCGGTAATTGATGAATCTGTTACCAAGTTCTCAAATGCGCTCGCAAATTTGAGTGCGCAGGGTGTGACTGTGCGCGATCTTGATGCTGGTGAGCGCGGCAAGATGGCGCGTGCCATTGAGCCATGGGTGAACATCAAGGCCGGGGAATTTGAAGCCAAGGGTGTTCCTGGTAAGGCGGTGTTCCGTCGCCTGATCGAACTGTCCCAAGAAAAGGGAGCCAAACCGGTCTACGTCTACGAAATCAAGTAGCAAGGCTACCGCATCGCATTGATTGGACGGGACGATCTAAGGGGTCGTCCCGTTCGGCGTTTTGCGCTGTCACAATCGTCTGACAGGTATTTTGCGCATGCCCGGATTGGAACTCCGGCTTGTGTCTTGCACGGCCAAGACCATAATAGTATTACCGCTGTCACAGGGGAGGTTGTCGCAGGAGTCGGGGGGTAACCCGATCCTGTCTGGTGCGAAGCACCGGGTGCTTCTGCAGGAGGTTTGAGGGGCGTCAGGTGCTGTACTTCGCAAGCGCAGTCATCATTACCTATGTTTTCTGGCTGGTTCTGTCCGGTCACTACACGCCGTTGCTGATGGTGATTGGTGCCGTGTGCTCTGTCCTCGTCGTGATGCTCGGCTCGCGCATGGCTGTGGTCGACCGCGAGGGGCACCCGATCGATCTCGTCGGCCGGGCGATTTGGTACTGGCCCTGGCTGCTGTGGCAGATCGTGAAGTCCGGTATCGACGTCTCGAAGATCATCCTGGCGCCGTCCCTGCCGATCAGTCCGACCCTCATCAATGTCCGTGCGAGCCAGAAATCTGCCGTCGGCCGGGTGACCTACGCCAACTCGATCACGCTCACGCCGGGGACGGTGTCGGTCGAGGTCGAAGGCGACGAAATCACCGTTCATGCGATTACCCTCGAAGGTGCGCAGGATGTCGCCGAAGGCGGCATGGACCGGAAAGTTTCGCGGTTTGAAGGCGGCAGAGGCGCGCAATGATGTACTTCGTCGCCATGGTCGCCGTGCTGGTCAGTCTTGGCCTGGCCCTGACGCGGGCACTGCTGGGCCCGACAATGTTTGATCGTGTTCTGGCGGGAAACACCATCGGCACGCTTGCCGTTCTGGCGTTGGCTCTGATTGGTTTCGTGACCGGGCGACCGGAATTCCTCGATATCGCCATTCTCTACACGCTGCTGAACCTCGTCGGCACGATCGCCGTTCTGCGCTACTTCAAGCTGAGCGAGTCGGCTGTTCCGGCAGCCCCCGAGGAATAGGTGATGGAACAGGTCATCGACATACTGAGCTGGGCATTTTTGATTGCGGGCGGGGTTTTCTGCGTGATCGGCACGATCGGGTTGATCCGGATGCCCGATATGTTCACGCGGCTTCATGGCGCTTCGGTGGTCGACACGCTGGGCATGGGGTTTCTCATTGTTGGGATGATCTTGCAGGCCGGATTCACGCTCGTCGCGGCCAAGCTCATCATCATCGCCGCGCTTATCCTGCTGACGACACCGGTCGCAACACATGCGCTGGCGCAGGCGGCGTTGCATGCGGGCATACGCCCCAAACTCGATCATGACGAAACGGGCGGTCACATCGCAGGGGAGGATGCGTCATCGAACTCCTGATTGATACGGTTCTGCTGCTGTTCATGGTCGTGGTCGTGATCGGCATCATCCGCGCGCATAACTTGTTCGCCGTGGTGATCCTGGGCGGCGCCTACAGCTTCCTGCTGGCCACTGTCATGGTGGTCCTGGACGCGGTCGATGTTGCGATGACAGAAGCCGCGGTCGGGGCAGGGATGTCGACCGTGCTCCTGCTTGCCGTGCTGCATCTGACCCGGACCCGCGAGGCGCCACTGCGCCATGCGCCGGCCATCCCGTTGCTGGTGTGTCTGCTGACGGGCGGCGCGCTGGTCTACGGCACTCTCGACTTGCCGCCGTTCGGCCGCGCCGACAATCCGCAAAACCAGCATGTCGCGCCTTATTACCTCGAGAACGCCGAGAAAGAGACGAAGTCCCCGAACGTCGTGACGGCCGTCCTGGCCAGCTATCGTGGTTACGACACGCTGGGCGAGGTGACGGTGATCTTTACTGCCGGTATCGGGGTGCTGATCCTGCTGTCGCGACGCCGTCGACGCGACATGATCGTCAAGGATGAGGGGCGCTCTAAAGATGTTGCGTGATACCGTCATCCTCCGCGTTGTCGTGAAGTTGCTTCTGCCGGCGATCCTGATTTTTGCGCTCTATGTCCAGTTTCATGGCGACTATGGACCCGGCGGTGGTTTCCAGGCTGGCGTGGCGGCGGCAGCGGCGATCATCCTGTACGGGATGGTGTTCGGCATCGATGAGGCTCAAAAGGTCGTGCCGCGGCCGATCGTCAACACGATGATCCCGCTCGGTGTCCTGATCTTTGCCGGAACCGGCGTTGCCAGCCTCCTGCTCGGGGAAAACTACCTCGATTATTCACCCCTCGGCAGCAAGCCGGTGAAGGGCCAGCATCTGGGGATTCTGATCGTGGAAGCGGGGGTCTTCATCACCGTTGCGTCGACCATGCTGGCAATTTTCTATGTCTTCGGCGGTCGCGCCGACGAGGCGGATGAAAAGGAAGGCGAGGGATGAACCAAATCCTCGCAGACCTGAACTACTGGGTGACGATCTTCCTGCTGATTGGCGGCCTCTACATCATCGTGGCCCACGGCAACATGGTCAAAAAGCTGGTGGGCCTGAGCATATTCCAGACGTCCGTCTATTTGCTGTTCATCTCGCCAGGCAAGGTCCTCGGCGGCACCGCGCCGATCATTGCGCCAGGGTTCGATCTCTATTCAAACCCATTACCCCATGTGCTGATCCTCACCGCGATCGTGGTCGGTGTGGCGACCATAGCGCTGGGACTGGCGCTGGTCGTCCGTATTCACGAGGCCTATGGCACGATTGAGGACGACGAAGTCCAAGAGATGGAGGCCGACTGATGCTGGCTCAGCATTTGCCCGCTCTCCAGGTCGTCATACCGCTGTTGGCCGCGCCGCTGTGTGCGCTGTTCCGACGTGGATTCATCGGTTGGCTGATCGCGGTTGCCGCGAACTGGCTGGCGTTCGCTGCGTCGATCGGTTTGCTGTTCAGAGTCCTGAATGAAGGCGTGGTCTCATATGCTATGGGCGGCTGGGCGCCGCCGATCGGCATCGAGTATCGCGTCGATCTGATCAACGTGTTCGTGCTTCTGGTTGTCTCGGGTGTTGGGGCCGCGATCATCCCGTTCGCGCGCGCCGGCACGGCGGCACGCTTCAACGATACGGACCAAGCCTGGTTCTACGCCATGTATCTGCTGGCGCTGACCGGGTTGCTCGGCGTAACGATCACGGGCGATGCGTTCAACATCTTCGTATTTCTCGAGATTTCGTCGCTCGCGAGTTACGTGATGATTGCCATGGGCCGGGATCGCCGCGCCCTGACGGCCGCCTACCAGTATCTGATCATGGGTACGGTGGGGGCTACCTTCATCGTCATTGGCATCGGTCTGTTATGGGCGATGACCGGTACGCTGAATCTGGCCGATCTGGCGCAGCGCATTCCCGAAATCAACCACACGCGTCCGGTATTGGTGGCGCTGGCTTTTCTGACGGTTGGAATCTCGCTGAAGCTGGCCTTGTTCCCGCTGCACCTGTGGTTGCCGAACGCCTATGCCTACGCGCCCGCGGTGGCCAGCGCATTTCTCGCCGGTACAGCGACGAAAGTGGCGATCTATCTGCTCCTGCGATTCTTCTACACGGTGTTCGGTGGCGGCGGATTTTTCGCCACGACTCCGCTCCCCGAGATGTTCCTGGTGTTGTCGGTCGTGGCGATGTTTGCCGCCTCCACGGTTGCGATATTCCAGGATGATGTGAAGCGCATGTTCGCCTATTCGAGTGTGGCTCAGATCGGGTTCATTACTCTGGGAATCAGTTTTGTGAGCGAAGCAGGCCTGACGGCCGCCGCGACCCATCTGATCAACCACGCGATCATGAAGGCGGGGATATTCATGCTGCTCGGTGCGGTCATGTTCAAGCTTGCCTCTGTGAAGCTGGAAGACATGGCCGGCATCGGTCGCAAGATGCCGTTCACGATGGCGGGAATCGTGATCCTCGGGCTGGGCCTTATCGGTACGCCGGGCACTTCGGGCTTCATCTCGAAATGGTGGATCGTGCTGGCCGCACTGGAAAAGGATCAGTGGTGGCTGGTCGCGCTGATCCTGATCGCATCGCTGATCACCATGCTCTACGTGGGCCGGATCGTGGAAGTCGCGTACTTCCGCGAACCCAGCGCGAAGGTAGCGAATGTCAGTGAGGCGCCGCTGTCGATGCTGATTCCGGCCTATGTACTGGTCGCGGCGACAATTTACTTCGGGCTCGATACCCAATGGTCGGTTGGCCTTGCGCAGCGCGCAGCGGCTGACCTTTTGGCCGGAATCTACTGAGGCTTGGACGTTGGAATCCGCTGATCACATTCTGCTCGCGTTGCTGATCCCCACGGTGGGGGCATTGCTCATCGTGCTGACGCGCCGCAACCCGAATTTGCGCGAAGCCGTCACCCTCGTGATCGCGGGGATGCTGTTCGTGAATGTATTGCAGTTGCTGCCGGTGGTCCTCGCGGGCGGGCGTCCGGACCTTTTCGGTTTCGCGGTGACGCCGGGCCTCGAGGTTGCGTTCCGGATCGAACCGCTAGGCATATTGTTCGGGCTGATCGCATCATTTCTGTGGATCGTGAATTCCTTCTATTCGATCGGCTATATGCGCGGGAACAAGGAACCGCGGCAGACCCAGTTTTATGTGGCGTTCGCCGTTGCCCTGGCGGCGGCACTGGGAATCGCATTTTCCGCGAACCTGTTCACATTGTTCCTGTTCTACGAAATTCTGACCCTGAGCACCTATCCGCTGGTGGCCCATCACGGCGATGCAAAGGCGCGTCGCGGTGCGCGAATCTATCTGATAATCCTGCTGGGCACGTCGATTGTATTCTTCATTCCGGCTCTGGTCTGGACGCTCGCAATTGCGGGAACCCTCGACTTTACGCCCGGCGGAATCCTCGCCGGCAAGGCAAGCGGCCTAACGACCGGATTGCTGCTCGCGCTGTTTGCCTTTGGCATTGGCAAGGCGGCATTGATGCCGGTCCATAAATGGTTGCCCAACGCCATGGTGGCACCGACGCCGGTGAGCGCATTGCTGCATGCGGTGGCCGTCGTGAAAGCGGGCGTGTTCACGATCCTCAAGGTCTCGGTCTACATCTTCGGATCCGACCATCTGCTGGCGACCGGCGCGTCGGAGTGGCTGATTTATCTGGCGACTTTCTCACTTCTTGCCGCCTCGGTGATCGCGCTTACCAAAGATAATCTGAAAGCGCGGCTCGCCTATTCGACAGTCAGCCAGCTCGGCTACATCGTGCTTGGCGCGGCAATCGCGACCCCGCTGGCGTTGGTCGGTGCGGGCATGCACATCCTGATGCACGCCTTCGGCAAGATCACGCTGTTCTTCGTCGCCGGTGCGATTCACACTGCGACCCACAAGACTGAGATCAGTCAGCTCAACGGGATTGGCCGTGCGATGCCGTTCACGATGGGGGCGTTCTTCATCGGGGCGTTGTCGATCATCGGACTGCCGCCGCTGGGCGGGGCCTGGTCCAAGCTCTACATCGCGCTGGGCGGCATGGACGGCGACTACTGGTTCGTCGTCGCCGCGCTGATGATCAGTTCCGTGCTCAATGTTGCGTATCTGATGCCGATCGTTGTGCGGGCCTTCTTCCGGCCGCCGGACGCGGACGAACATGGGCATGGTCACGCACCCGCTGCGGAATCCGACGGCTTTTGGGCGCGGATATCTGAAGCGCCCATGTTGTGCGTGGTGCCGCTGATGTTCACGGCGTTCGCCTGTTTCATTCTGTTCTTCGCACCTGATGCGGTCGAAGGGCTGCTTCAGGGCATGCTGGAGGTGCCGCGATGACCGATCGTCCGGAAACTGAGGTCCCCATGGCGACGCCCGACGAGGCCCCAAGGTGGCTCGACAGCAAGGCCAACGTTACCAAGGTTGCCTGGACGCTATATATCGTTTGCGCGATCGCGGTCCTGCTTGATTTCGTGATTCACCGGCATGGCGAAGCCGGCTTTGACGAGACGTTCGGATTCTACGGTGCGTACGGCTTTGTCGGTAGCGTCCTGTTGGTGATCGTGGCCAAGGAAATCCTGCGTCGCATCGTGAAGCGGCCCGAGGATTATTACGATGATTGAGTTCCCGCCAGGCCTTCTGCTGATCCTCGGCGCCTTGCCGGTGCCGTTCCTGCGCGGCTGGCTGCGCGGAATCTGGATGCTGGCCCTGCCTGTCGCGGCTTTCGCGCTGCTCTACAGCCTGCCGGACGGCAATCACTACCCGATCACGGCCTTCGGGCAGGAACTGGAACTCCTGCGCGTCGACGCCCTGTCACGGGTGTTCGGCTACGTGTTCATCATCGCCATTTTTCTCGGTGTTATCTATTCACTCCATGTCCGCGCGGTGGAGGAGCATGTCTCCGGGCTGATCTACGCCGGTGCGGCGATCGGCGCTGTCTTTGTCGGCGATCTGGTGTCGCTGTTCGTTTACTGGGAGCTGACGGCCATCGCCTCGGTTTTCCTGATCCTGGCGCGGCGCACTCCCGAGGCGCTCGCGGCGAGCATGCGCTACCTGATCATTCAGGTCGGCTCGGGTGTTCTCCTGCTTGCCGGGTTGATCGTGCGCTGGCACGAGACCGGCTCGATCGAGTTCGGACATATCGGCATCGACGAAGCCGGCGGCGTGCTGATCCTGCTGGCCTTCGGGATCAAGGCGGCGTTCCCGCTGCTCCACAACTGGCTGCAGGACGCCTATCCCCAGGCAACACCGACCGGCACGGTGCTGCTGTCGGCCTTTACCACCAAGCTTGCAATCTATGCGTTGGCGCGCGGATACGCCGGCACTGAAGAGCTGATCTGGATCGGTGTCACCATGACCGCGTTCCCGATCTTCTTTGCGGTGATCGAGAACGACCTGCGCAAGGTGCTGGCCTACAGCCTGAACAACCAGCTGGGTTTCATGGTGGTCGGGGTGGGGATCGGCACCGAGCTGGCGCTGAACGGTGCGGCCGCACACGCCTTCACGCACATTATCTACAAATCGCTCCTGTTCATGTCGATGGGCGCGGTGCTGCATCGCGTCGGGACCACGCTGGCCACAGAACTGGGTGGGCTCTACAAGACGATGCCCTTCACCACGGTGTTCTGCATTATCGGTGGCGCGTCGATTTCGGCGTTTCCGTTGTTCAGCGGTTTTGTCAGCAAATCGATGATTTTGTCCGCCGCCGCCCACGAAGGATATTACTTCACCTGGCTGGTCCTTTTGTTTGCGTCCGCCGGCGTGTTTCATCATTCGGGAATCAAGATCCCGTTCTTCGCGTTTTTTGCCCATGATTCCGGCAAGCGGCCGAAGGAAGCACCGCTCAACATGCTGATCGCCATGGGGTTTGCATCAATTCTCTGCATCGGCATCGGTGTGTGGCCTTCCGCGCTGTATGCAATTTTGCCGTTTGAGGTGGATTTCATTCCCTACACGGATTCCCACGTGCTCTCACAGGTGCAGTTGCTGTTCTTCTCGGCGCTGGCCTTCACGGTGTTGATGCGTACGGGGCTATATCCGCCTGAGCTGCGCTGTACCAACCTGGATACGGATTGGCTCTACCGGCGTCTGGCGCGCGACATCCTGCGCCGGCTCACGCAGGCTGGCGGGTTGATCCAGGCCCGCTTCTATGGGGCTGTAAACCGTCGTGCCCAGCGATTCCTGGAGCAGCTTTACCGCCACCACGGCCCACAGGGTGTTTTGGCGCGGACCTGGCCTACGGGCAGCATGGTTCTGTGGGTCGCGTTACTGCTGTTTGCCTATCTGTTCCTGTACTTCGTCGATATTTTCTAGGTCAAAAGCGCCGCCGATCTGGTTTTCGCGGTGATCTAGGCCTAAATCATCGCCTCATGGCAGCCCACAGACGTACTTCCGAACCGGTAATCGAGACCCCCGCACGGCGTTCGGGCGCGGAATTGCGCGCGATCCGTGCGTTGGCGCCCTATATGTGGCCGAAAGGCCAGGTCGAGATGCGGGTCCGCGTGGCCATCGCCATGGTGCTTCTCGTGGCGGCCAAGGTGGCCACCGTTGCCGTGCCGGCGGTCTTCGGCAAGGCTGTGGACGCGCTGGAGGCCGATGCGACGGGTGCGGCCATTGCAGTCCCGGTGTCGCTCCTGATCGGGTACGGCCTGCTCAGGGTCGGCCAACAGGCATTCGCGGAACTGCGTGACTTCGTGTTCGCCAAAGTCGGTCAACGGGCCATTCGGTCTATCGCGCTGCGGGTCTTCAAGCATCTGCACGCGCTCGCGCTGCGATTTCATATGGACCGCCAGACCGGCGGCCTCAGCCGCGCCATCGAGCGCGGGATCAAGGGCATCGATTTCCTGCTCCGCTTCATGCTGTTCAACATCCTGCCGACCCTGGTCGAAATCGGATTGGTGTGCGGCATTCTGTGGTCGCTGTTCGGCTTCATATTCAGCCTGATCACCTTCGTGACGGTGGTGATCTACATCATCTTTACGCTGTCCTTCACCGAGTGGCGCCTGAAATACCGTCGCGCCATGAACGACAGCGACAGCGAGGCCAATACCAAGGCGATCGACAGTCTGCTGAACTTCGAAACGGTCAAATATTTCGGCAACGAGGCGCATGAGGCGCAGCGCTACGACGTCTCGATGCAGCGTTACGAGAAGGCAGCGGTCAAAAGCCTGACCACATTGTCCCTGCTCAATGTCGGGCAGGGCCTCATCATGGCGCTTGGCATGACGATCCTCCTCGTCCTGTCGGGCTTTCAGGTGGCCGACGGCACGATGACGATCGGCGCTTTCACGGCCGTTAACCTTTACATGATGCAATTGTTCCAACCCCTTAATTTTCTTGGGTTTGTCTACCGGGAAATCAAACAATCCCTGGTCGACATGGAACAGATGTTCGGGCTACTCGAAGAGAATCGCGAGGTCGAGGACTCGGCCGATGCGCAGCCGCTTGCCGTCGGCGACGGGGTAGTCCGTTTCGATCATGTCTCGTTCCGTTATGACCCGCGACGCGCGGTCCTGAAGGATGTGAGTTTTGATGTGCCGGCGGGCAGCACTGTCGCCATTGTGGGCGCGTCGGGCGCGGGAAAATCGACCATCTCGCGCCTGTTGTTCCGCTTCTACGATGTGGAAGCGGGGTCAATCAGCATCGACGGGCAGGATATCCGGACCGTGACCCAGCAGAGTCTGCGTGCGGCGATCGGGATCGTCCCTCAGGACACGGTGCTGTTCAACGATTCCGTCTTCTACAACATCCAGTATGGCCGCCCGACGGCCAGCCCGGCCGAAGTGGAGGAGGCCGCGCGGCTCGCCCAGGTCCATGATTTCGTCATGAGCCTGCCCGACGGCTACAACACGCGGGTCGGCGAACGCGGACTCAAGCTCTCGGGCGGCGAGAAACAGCGCGTCGCCATCGCCCGCACGATCCTTAAAAGCCCGAAAATACTGCTGTTCGACGAGGCTACGTCAGCGCTCGATACCCATACCGAACGGGGAATCCAGGCCGCTTTGGAACAAGTTTCGGCTGATCGGACCGCACTCGTCATCGCCCACAGGCTTTCAACCGTGGTGAACGCGGACGAGATCATCGTACTCGACGACGGCACCATCATCGAACGCGGTCGTCACGATGAATTGCTGGCCCAGGATGGCGCCTACGCCGAACTCTGGCGTCGCCAGCAGGCCGCGGCCCTGCGGGAAGAAGAAACCGCGTCGGATATGGCCGACGGCGTCTTCATTCCCGCACCGGCCGAACAGACCTAGCGCAGCTCTACGGCGTAGGTTTCTACCGGCGGGATGGTCTCGATGAGGCCGCGACCCTTCAGGAATTCGGCGAAACGATCATAGCGGCCCCGGTCCAGGGCGGCCGGGCGTAGCGCGAAGCGGGGCAGCGTATCGCGCCAGGCCCGGCGGTTCAGCTCGTCGTCCAGATCCTTGCGGTCCTTGATGAACAGCTCCCAGGCCTCGTCAGGCCGGTTGATCATGAACTGGGTGGCTGCCTCGATGGCATCCAGGAACGCCGCGAAAGCCGGCTCCGACAGGCGGTCGTTCTTGGCGACGATAATCAGCTCGTCATAGGCGGGGACGCCTTCTTCCTCGAGGAAAAACGCGCGGCCCGGCCGGCCGTTGATATCCATCTGGTTGAGCTCGAAGTTCCGGTAGGCGCCGATGACGGCGTCGACCTGACCGCTCATCAGGGACGGCGAAAGCGAGAAATTGACATTCACGAGTTCCACATCGTCGAGGTTGAGCCCGTGTTTGGCCAGCATTGCGCCGAGCAGCGCGTCTTCGAAACCGCCCACGGAGAATCCGACCTTGCGGCCTTTCAGGTCCGCGATCGAGGTGATTGGCCCATCCGCCAGCACGACCAGCGAGGCGAGCGGCGTTGCGACGAGGGTGCCGATCCGCGCCAGCGGCAGACCCTGAGCGACCTGCAGGTGGAGCTGGGGCTGGTAGGAGATCGCAAGGTCGGCACGGCCCGCCGCGACGAGCTTGGGCGGGTCGTTCGGATCGGCGGGCGCGATCAGTTCAACCTCGATACCCCGTTTCTCGAACTCGCCGCGCTCGAGCGCAACAAATAGCGGCCCGTGGTCCGGATTGACGAACCAGTCGAGCATCACCGTGATCTTGTCGGCCGCCGCCGCCTGACCCATGTTGAGAAATAGGATGAGGAAGAATGATAATATGAGATTTTTCATATGCATAAGCCCTGTTTCTAATGTTGATTCGAAGTCGTGGGGTCAACGTCGGCTTGCCAGGAGATCAGTCGGCGAAGTGCCGCATCGATGAGGAAGTAGATCGTGACCGCAAGCAATGCGAGGACGAGAAGGGCGGCGAACATGGCGTCCGTCTGGACCCGCCCGTTCATCAGCAGCATGTAATAGCCGAGCCCGGCCGACGAGCCGACCCATTCGCCGACCACCGCACCGATAGGGGCCACGGCAGCGGCAACACGCAGGCCCGATGCGAAGGCGGGTAGCGCTGCGGGGATTCGGATTTGCCGCAGGATGGCGGCCTTGGATGCACCCATCGTCCGGGCCAGATCGACCCAGCCAGGCTCGGTCCGCCGCAACCCGTCATAGAAGGCAGCGGTGACCGGGAAATAGATGATGAGGGTCGCCATCGCGACCTTGGGGGTGATCCCGTAGCCGAACCACAAGACCAGCACCGGCGCGAGCGCGAATACCGGGACGGCCTGGGACACCACAAGTATGGGCAATACCCAGGCGCGCGCACGGCGGAAATAGGCCATGACGAGCGCGCTGGTCGTTCCCAGAAGCGTGCCGAACAGGAGACCCAGGAGTATTTCGCTCAGGGTCACAAGCGCATGGCCGGCGATCGTATCGGCGCGTTCCACGGCCACGTCTATCACGGCGAGTGGCCCGGGAAGGATGAACGGTGCAATCGCAAAGCCGCTGACGGCGGCCTGCCATATCGCCAGTATCCCGATGAAAACGATGGCCGGGCGAAGATAGTTCAAGCCACGTCTCCGGTGGTCTGGGCCGTGTTGCCGGTCAGGCGTTGCATGATCCGGTGGTGTGAATCCCGCAATGCGGGGTCCGTCGGGTCACGTGGCGCCAATCCGGGGGGGACGATGGACGCGTCGGCGGGTTGCATGCCGCCGGTCAGGACGAAAATGCCGTCGGCCAGTCGCAGGGCCTCGAACGGGTCATGGGTCACCATCAACACCGTGCGGTTGACGAGCAGCTCCACGGCGAGGTCCTGCAGACGCGTGCGCGTGATGGCATCCAGCGCAGAGAACGGCTCGTCCATGAGCACGATCGGCCGTTCCTCCATCAGGGTCCGTGCCAGGGCGACACGCTGGCGCTCGCCGCCGGACAATTCCGAAGGCAGCGCATTCGCCCGCCCCGCGACACCCGCACGGTCCAGAATATCGAGAGTGCGCGCGCGATTAGCGCGTTCGCCGCGAAGGCGCGCGCCCAGTGCCACGTTTTCGGCCGCACTCAGCCAGGGCAGCAGCAAATCCTGCTGTGCCATGTACGCAACCCGGTTTTCAAGCCGCGAGCCGTCATGCGCCCGGATCTCGGTCGGGGCGGCAGGCTCGATGAGCCCGGCGATGACGCGGAGCAGGGTGGATTTGCCGACGCCGCTTTCGCCCAGCAGGCATGTCCACGAACCCGCCGGTGCGGAGAATGAAAACCCGTCCAGAAAAACGGTGTCGCCCCAGGAGAGCCGGGCGTTGCGAACATTGAGCCCCAGCATTTCCGCGGTCGCTGGATCGTTCAGGTCGGTTGGAGTCACGTCCACGTCCCTCCGCCGGTGCTAACCGGATCAGGTTCCAAGGGTCGTCCCGCACAATGCGAGACCTCTCAGCCGCAATGGCTCCCCGTGTGGTGATGTTCAATATGAAGTGTGCGGGTGCGAAAGGTCAACGCTCCCGATTGCCAAGAACGTCTCGCCACGGTAGGAAAATTCCATGAACCAAACTGCGCGCGCCCGCACACCAGCCCCAATTCGCAGGCTCGCCCGACCGCTGTTCATCGGCAACGATATCTACAGGCGGTCCAATTTCGGCCCGAAACACCCGCTTTCCGTAGCCCGGGTGCCCGCGACCATCGACCTGTGCCGGGCCATGGGCTGGTTGCCCGACAACGCCTATATCGAGAGTGCTGCGGCGAGCCCCGCCGAAATTGTGCGATTCCACGACCCGGATTACCTGCATGCGTTGCGCCGGGGTGAGCGTTTGCTCGAATTGTCGGCTGCGGACCGCGAACGCTACAATCTGGGTCGCCTCGAGAATCCGATCCACGACACCATGTACAGCCGTCCCGCGACGTCGGCAGGCGCGGTGCTGGCGGGGGCGGAGTTGCTCGGCTCGGTCGATTCCGGGATCGTATACAGTCCGGCAGGCGGAACCCATCACGGCCGCCCGGATCGGGCGAGCGGTTTCTGCTATTTCAACGACCTGGCCCTGGGGTTGCTGCGTTTGAAGGATCTCGGATTCACGCGAATTCTGTACCTCGATTTCGACGCCCACCATGGAGACGGCGTACAGGACGCGTTTGCCGGTGACCCGGGCGTGTTTACGCTTTCGATCCATGAGGAACGCCGCTGGCCTTTCACCGGCGGCCTGGATGACGATGCGGGCGGCACCGCCTGCAATATTCCGGTGCCGCGCGGCTTACGCGATTCCGAGTTCGATTTGATCATCGAGGAGATTGTCATGCCGATCGGACAACGTTACGGCGCCGAGGTCGTGGTCCTGCAATGCGGCGCCGATGCGTTGGCGGACGACCCGCTAAGCCGGATGGAATTGAGCAACCGGGCGATCTGGCGGGCCGTCTCAAGGGTGGCAAGCCTCGCGCCGCGGATGCTCGTAACCGGGGGCGGGGGGTACAATCCCTGGAGTGTCGCGCGGTGTTGGTCCGGTGTGTGGGCGGTATTGAACGGATTTGAGATTCCCGACGTGCTCGATGGGGCATCGCGTTTGGTTTTGGCCGGGCTTGAATGGAATCGCGCGGGGGGACGAAATCCGCCGGCGCACTGGTTCGAAAGTATTGCCGATTTGCCCGGACAGGGCGCCGTTCGGGCGCCGGTTCGCGCGCTTGTGGAGAGGGCCTACAACATGCAATTGAGAAAGTCGACGAACGGGTAATACGATGTTGAAAATAAATAATATATACCGGGCAGGTAATACGGTAATACCGCTACTATTCGTTCTCTTTTTGTACGCTCCCGCACTCGCGCAGGACGATGTGGCGTTCGACCGTTCGACCCTCAAAATCGAGACGGTCGAAGCCGTGCACAATTTCGAAATTGAGATCGCAACAAATGATGAACAGCGGGCCCGGGGGCTGATGTTTCGCAACGAAATGGCGCCGGATGCTGGGATGCTGTTTATCTATCGCCGCGACCGTGTTCTGTCCATGTGGATGGCGAATACCTACCTTCCGCTGGATATGCTTTTCATCGCTTCTGATGGCCGTATCGTTCGGATCGCCGAAAACACCATTCCACTGTCGCGAACGACGATCTCGTCGCGCAAGCGTGCGCGCGCGGTGCTGGAGCTCAACGCCGGGACCGCCCGACGCCTCGGCATCAACGTCGGCGACAGAGTTGTCCATGACGGACTGCCGGGCCAGTAGGGGCCGGGAATCCGTTAAATTCGCGATCCAGCCTTGATCGGCTGCAGCGGTTCCCAATGTTCCCCCGCGGCGACGATACAAGCCAGGCCGTCCGGCATGGTGATGATGATCGACCAGGTTGTTCCTGCGGAATCGGTAAGCACTTCCACCACACCGCCGTTGTTCGCGAGCCCGATGGCGACCGGCGCCTCGCTATACTTCTTGGCTAAATGGGTGAGGGCGCTCGCGCGATCGGTGCACGAACGATTTGGCTGGGCTGCTTCTGCAATGTTGCTTCCTGCAACGACCGACAGGACCAGCCCAGCGAACAGGCTCTTTGTCCCAAACATGTCAGTCTCCTTACGGTCAGGAATGCCGGATAATCCGACATCGCACCTCTGACGCTAGAGAGATGTGATTAAAACTTACTGAATTTACAATGTATTAACGGTTAGGGAGAATGATCCCCGGTTTTATCCGGATGATGTCGGCACGGCCGGTGAGTTGCGCGGTTCGGTAGTGGTCACGACAATCGCGGTGATCAAAAGGGCCACGCCGATGACGATGCGAAAGGTGATCGGTTCGGAGAGAATCCAGGCACCCAGAAGCAGGGCGGTAACAGGATTGAGGCCAACCGTGATGGTGGCCTGGGTTGGGGTGATCAGTTGTAGGGAGCGCCCCCACAGGAAGTTCATGAACGCGGCGCCGGGTATGGCCAGCAGAAACATGATGAACCAGCCCCGGAGATCGAAATCGAGGGATCCCGAGAAGGGATGTCCGAACGCAACGGCCAATGCAAACAGGACCGCGCTGCCGATGACCATAGCGATCGAGACAACGGCGAGGCTGCCGTAGCGTGCGAAGTATCGCGTTGAAAACACATTGAAAACAGCTGCACACAGTATGGCCAGGAACATGAAGGCATCGCCTCGGATGGCCTGCGGCGCCGCGTCGGCTGCACTTTCTCCCAGGACGATCGAAGTGCCGGTTATGGCGATCGCGATCCCGACGAGTTTGCGCAATGTCAGCCGTTCGATCCGGAAGAGGGTGCCGATCAGAATCGTAACGAGCGGAAGTATGGCAAACATAAGCGCACCGCGGGCTGCGGTGGTGTCCTCGAGCGCCCGGGTCATGAAAAACGGGAAGCCCGAGAACATGATGATGCCGAACAGGGCGAGCCCGAGGAAGTCCCGCCTGGAAATATGCGGAATGCGGGCCGTTATCAGCAGGACCGCAAATAGGAAGATGGCGGCCAACCCGTAGCGGACGGACGCGAATGTGAGTGAATCCGACTGGGAAATGATCAGCCGGGTGAGCACGACGGTTACACCGCCGATCATCGTCGAAAGGCTCGCGAAGAGCACGCCCGTGACGACGGATGGAATGCGCATTTTGTTCGGATTCAAGGTAAATATTCTCAATATGCGACTAACAATTTGCGAAACAGTCGCGGGATAGAGCGGCGTTTTTTGAGCACCTTTCCATTAACTAACATTCATTCGCCCCGGTGCCAAAGAAGACAGTCTGCACGGTAGTCGTGTCTGCTCCGCTGTCTACGCATGGAGGTGGTTATGTGCGTCAGGAATGTTGTCCAAATTCTGCTAGGTTATTGATAATTTTATATAATTAATTTGGGAAAATAGTTTGAATCATCCCAGTGTATGATTAGAATATGCATGCTTTTTTGAGCAGCTTAGTGCCCGGGGGCGGGGGAGGCTACCGGACCGATGGCTCAAATGGATGGTTGGGCGTGTGCGTTTGCCCGGCTGTTCAACAGGTAGCAAGTGAACTGGTACGGTTTTTGCGTCTATACGCGCATACAGGCCGGTGTTTTTGGGGGCGTTCCCCGGGGACAATCCAGCTCAGTAACCCCGCAACGACCACGCGAAAAGGCGATGGGACATGGCACGCATTAACGGCTCCAACGGAAACGACTCCATCAACGGAACGCGCCGGAATGACGATATCCGGGCGAAGAAGGGCGACGATACTGTCAATGCCGGCGACGGCAATGACTACGTCGATGGAGGCGCCGGCAACGACTGGATCGACGGCGGTGCAGGGAACGACAAGCTCAAGGGCGGTGCCGGCAACGACACGCTGATCGGCGGCGCGGGCGCTGATCAGCTGTATGGTGGCAGCGGCGACGACGTCCTGATGGGCGACGGGCCGAATGTATATGCGGGCGGTTCGGGCTCGGGCCGGCGCAATGGCAGCGGTTCGGGCAGCGGCTCCGGTCACGGCTCCCATCATGGCTCGGGCCATGGCGGCAGCGGCAGCGGACATGTTTCGTTCAACGATTACCTGAATGGCGGTTCGGGCAACGATACCGTCCTCGGCCAGCTGGGTGATGACACGCTCAAGGGCGGTTCGGGCAACGATTTCCTCGACGGCGGCGTCGGTCGCGACCATGTCGATGGCGATAGCGGCGACGATGTCGGGCTGTTTGTCGGCGGCGAGAATGGTGGTCGCGTCGACTGGTATGACGGCGGCACCGGTTCGGACACGCTGGTCATCTCGTTGACATCGGCCCAGTTCGCCGATCCGGATATCTTCGCGGATCTCCAGGCGCTGGACGCGTTCATCGCGGCCAATGCCGACATTTCGACGGACAGCGGCGCCAAACAGACGTTCAGCAATCTAGGCATTCGTGTGCAGGACTGGGAAGACCTGACGGTTCTCGTCGATGGCGACGAAGTCAGCCTCGAGCTCGATCCGCTGTTCACCGAGCAGTCCGACACGGTTGATTTTGATGATGTCCAGGCGGGCACCTATGAAGACGGCACCCAGTATGACGCGCTTGGCAGCGACGATACGGTCACCATGGCATCCAGCCAGGGTGAGGCGAACCAGGCCGGCTACGATACCGATGTCATGTTCAATGCTGGCGCGGGCGATGATACCATCACGGGCCGCGGCCTCGACGACAAGATCGCCGGCGGCGCCGATGACGACACGATTTCGGGCAATGACGGCGAAGATCTGCTGATCGGTGACAATGCCGACGGGGGCACTTCGGAGACATTCTTTGCGACCGGTGGGGCGCAGGACTGGGATGATGCGGGCGTCACCTTGACGGCATATGATTTTGACGGCGACGAAGCCACGGTTACCTATGATGGTGACGGCGTCGGCGTCGCCGGCGGCAGCCCGGTCGGCAACCAGATCAATCATTCGTCCGATGGAACGTCCGAAGCGCTGGTCGCCACCTTCGATAGCCCGGCGACCGAAGCGACGGTCACGGTTTCGCGGATGTACGCAACCGAGAATGGCGGCGAGCAGGGCGCGTGGCAGGCATATGACGCCGGCGGCAATCTGGTGGGGTCCGGCGAATTCGGGCCCGAGATCACGGGCGGCGGCAATGTCGGCAGCTTCACCATCTCCGGTATCGGAGAGTTCAGCGAGATTCGTTTCTCCGGCCGTGAGTATGCCGACGGCACACCTCCGGGCGCGGGCGACAGCAGCGACTATTACGTCAAATCGATCGAATACACGACCGTTGATGGCGGCGAATATGGCGACGACAATATCGACGGCGGTGCCGGCGATGATCTGATCATTGGCGACAATGGAGATCTCGACTGTGTCGGGCACGACTGGCACTGGGAACATGGCGACACGAACAGCTCGTCCGCCGGCGGCAAGATCGAATCGGTTGATACGAGCATCGATACCGCTTCGCAAACCGTCTCCTTCACGATGGTTGTCAGCGACACAAATGGCAATGAATCCAATGGCTTCTCGCTCGCTCTTAATGACGGCGCGAACCCCAAGGGCCTCGGCGGTGAGCTCGCTCTGCTGTACTTCGACGCGAGCGGTTCGGAGCCTGTCCTCACGGCGTATGCTTATAACGGTGTGAATGCGCAGACGAGCTACTTTGACGGCTCTTCGGCGTCCGGCACCCAGGCGCCCGATCCGATCGCGTCTTCGTTGGCCGATCCGAGCTGGGTCCAGGATATTTCCTACGAGACGGACGCATCGGGTGATGTGCACACGTTCCACTTCACGATCGATGCGTCGGCGATCAACGGTCATGACCCGATGTATCCGGAAGCGGGCGGCTGGACCGGACTCGAATTCGGTGAGCAGCTCGGCATGTGGCTGCATCCGAACTCCGATATCGAAACTGCCTATGACAGCGAAGGCTTCCTCACCGAGTACTCGACGGAAGGCCATGGCTGGCTTGATGTCTCCTATCAGCAGACCGAGCAGGTCAAGGCGGCACCCGATGTGGAAGGTGGCGATGACGTCATTGACGGCGGCGAGGGTGACGATGTCGCGTACGGCCAGGGCGGCGACGATACGATCGTCGGCGGTGTTGGCGACGATGAGCTGTATGGCCAGTCGGGCAACGACATCATCGACGGCGATGCGCCGGCTTCGTTCGTGCTTGAGGATATTGCGAATAACGACGGCTGTTTCGACATCTCCGGTGCGTGTGACATCACGATCACCGCGGATTTTCTGAGTTCGCTGGCGGGTTACGACAACAGCTTCGGCTACTACCTGGCCGGCGCGGACGGCAACCCGGTCTCGGGCGAAATCATCTTCGCGGACGTCAAGAACTCCGGCCCCGGTGTGGGCGACGAAGTTACGATCTCGCTGGACAGCGACGCGCTTGACGGTGCTACGAAACTCGGCTTCTTCATTATCCCGAATGGCGAGAACCTCAATCCGGGTCTCGCCGACGGCGATGATGTCACCTTTGCCGAGAGCGGTGGCGACTGGACGGTCATTTCCGACGGATCGCCGCTGGCAGGCCAGGGCGCGGGTGTCTTCTTCTCGAACGAGAACCTGAATCCGGGTGGCTTCGACCATGAAGAAGATGTTGCCGTCGAGGGCAACCAGAACTGGGAAGACATCGTCAATGGCGGTGACGGCGACCATAACGACGTTAATCTGAACGTTACCGTTCAGGGTAACTTCTTCCGCAGCGGTATCGAATACGACGGCGCCGACGCGTCGGGCAGCGGCGCGGGCTCTGCATCGGGTCACGGTTCCGGTTCGGGCCATCACGGTCATGGTTCCGGCTCGGGTTCCGGGCATCACGGCCACGGTTCCGGCAGCGGGTCTGCGTCGGGCCATCATGGACATGGCAGCGGTTCGGGTTCCGGGCATCGCGGTTCGGGCAGCGGCTCGGCATCGGGCCGGAATGGTCGCGGCAGCGGCTCGGGTTCGGGCAGCCACGGCCACGGTTCGGCCAGCGGTTCGGGTCGTGGTTCCCATCGCGGTTCGGGTTCGGCCAGTGGCTCCCATCACGGATCACATCATGGTTCGGGCACGGGAACAGGCGCCGGTAGCGTCGATATCTCGTTCAACGATTACCTCGACGGTGGTGCCGGCGACGATATTCTCGATGGTAACCTCGGTGCCGACTTCGTCTACGGCAATGTCGGCAATGACACCGGCAAGTTCGTCGTGGGTGAGTATGGCGGACTCGACATCTATGACGGCGGCAAGGGTACGGACACGCTCCAGGTCTATGTGACATCCGAGCAGTTCGCCGATGCAACGATCCAGGCCGAACTCCAGGCGCTCCAGGCGTTCATCGATGCCAATTCCGATGCGTCGACCAATAGCGGCGCCGATGCGACGTTTACCGCTCTCGACCTCAATGTCGAAGATTGGGAAACGTTGGAAATCTTTGTTGATGGCAAGATCATCAACGACGACGAACTCGTTGATGCTATTGACGATTCCGGCTCGGTTGGTGAAGACGGCCCGGGCGTGATCATCGGTGTTCTCGACAATGACGACGCGCCCGATGGCGTGGGTTCGGTCACGATTGTTACCGGCCCGCCGTCCGGCACGGCCACGGTCAATCCTGACAACACCATCACCTTCGATCCGAACGGTGACTTCGAGTATCTTGCCGAAGGCGAGACCACCACCGTCACCTTCGTGTACGAGCTCGAAGATACGGACGGCGACACGGACCAGGCGACGGTCACGATCACCATCACGGGTACGAATGACGCGCCGGTTATCGGCATCGCCGACAACGCGGGCGCCGTGACCGAGATTTCGGATGGCGCGGCCGGTGAGAATGTCGATGATCTGACCGACACGGGTTCGGTCGCCTTCTCCGACAGCGATCTGAGCGATACGCACACGGTGTCGAGCGTTGACAACGGTGCGGGCTACATCGGTTCGTTTGCCACGGTCATCAGCGATCCGGCGACGGGTGACGGCACGGGTTCGATCGACTGGACCTTTACCGTCAACGATAGCCTCGTTG
>JBDXCV010000012.1 GCA_039980135.1 Alphaproteobacteria bacterium | reverse complement strand
AACGCAATCGCGTCACCCCCAGAGGCCTCCGACATCACCTTCGTAATCGCTGCCGTCAGCGTCGTCTTGCCATGATCAACATGACCAATCGTGCCAACGTTGCAATGCGGCTTCGTTCTCTCAAACTTCTCTTTCGACATTACTCAGTCTCCGTCTGATACCGCCGTCCACAATTACGCGACGGTAAAAAATTCCAACTCCGGCATTACGCCAATTTCGATACGACCTCTTCCGCGACAGCCTGCGGAACCTGCTCGTAATGATTGAACACCATGGTGAAGGTGGCGCGGCCCTGGCTCATGGAGCGCAGCGTATTGACATAACCGAACATATTGGCGAGCGGCACCATGGCGCTAACGACGCGCGCATTGCCGCGCGAATCCATGGAGCCAACCTGGCCGCGTCGGCTGTTCAGATCGCCGATGATGTCGCCCATATACTCTTCCGGTGTCACCACCTCGACCTTCATGACCGGCTCAAGCAGCCGCGTCGAACCCTTTTCAAGGGCTTCGCGGAATGCCGCGCGGGCCGCGATCTCGAAGGCCATGACGGACGAGTCGACATCATGCGATGCGCCGTCGACCAGTTTTGCCTTGAAATCGATGACCGGGAACCCGGCGATATTGCCCGTCTCAAGCGCCTGCAGAAGGCCCTTCTCGACGCCGGGAATGAACTCCCGCGGCACCGAGCCACCGAAAATGGCACTCTCGAACTCGAAACCGGAACCAGCCTCGAGCGGCTCGAAATCGATTTTCACCCGGGCAAACTGGCCCGAACCGCCGGTCTGCTTCTTGTGGGTGTAGTCGATCGTGATCGGCTTGGTAATCTTCTCGCGATAGGCAACCTGCGGCGCGCCGACATTGGCCTCGACCTTGAATTCCCGCTTCATGCGATCGACAAGAATTTCGAGATGCAGCTCGCCCATGCCCTTGAGAATGGTCTGGCCACTTTCCTCGTCGCTCGACACACGGAATGAGGGATCTTCCTGGGCCAGGCGCTGCAACGCCGTCGCCATTTTCTCCTGATCGGCCTTGGTCTTCGGCTCGACCGCGATCTCGATGACCGGATCAGGGAATTCCATCCGCTCGAGGATAACCGGGTCGGCGGAATCGCACAGCGTATCGCCCGTCGTGGTGTTCTTCATGCCTGCAAGCGCAACGATGTCGCCGGCACGCGCAATTTTGAGATCTTCACGATCATTGGCGTGCATCAGCAGCATGCGGCCGACGCGTTCCCGGTTGTCCTTGACCGTGTTCAACACCGAAGAACCGGCCTCGACACTGCCCGAATACACGCGCGCGAATGTCAGGGAGCCGACGAACGGATCGGTCATGATCTTGAAAGCGAGCGCCGAGAAGGGCTCGTCATCAGACGGCTTGCGTACAATCGAGTCTTCCGTACCGGGGACGATGCCCGTAATCGCCGGCACGTCGAGCGGCGACGGCAGATAGTCGACGACGGCGTCGAGCAGCGGCTGCACACCTTTATTCTTGAAAGCCGAGCCGCACAGGACCGGCACCGCGGACAGCGACAACGTCGCCTTGCGGATGCAGGCCTTGAGAGTCTCCTCATCAGGCTCCGTGCCTTCGAGATACGCCTCCATGGCGTCATCGTCCTGCTCGACGGCGGCCTCGACCAGCTTTTCACGCCACTCGGCTGCCGCTGCGGCCATATCATCGGGAATATCGATATACTCGAACTCGGCGCCCAGGTTCTCGTCCTTCCAGACGATACCCTGCATTTTCACCAGGTCGACCACGCCGCGGAGTTCCGCTTCCGTGCCAATCGGCAACTGCAGTACGATCGGGTTGGCGCCAAGGCGGCCGACGATCATTTCGACGCAATTATCGAAATCGGCACCGACGCGATCCATCTTGTTGATGAAGCAGATGCGCGGGACCTTATACTTGTCAGCTTGGCGCCAGACCGTCTCCGACTGGGGCTCGACGCCGGCGACACTGTCAAACACGGCAACCGCACCATCGAGAACACGCAAGGCGCGCTCGACTTCAATCGTGAAGTCCACATGGCCCGGCGTATCGATGATGTTGATGCGGTGATCGTTCCAGAACGCCGTGGTCGCGGCGGACGTAATGGTGATGCCGCGCTCCTGCTCCTGCTCCATCCAATCCATCGTCGCGGCGCCGTCATGGACTTCGCCGATCTTGTACGAACGCCCCGTATAGTAAAGGACGCGCTCGGTCGTGGTCGTCTTGCCGGCGTCGATATGCGCCATGATACCGATATTCCGGTAGCGCTCGATCGGGGTTTCACGATTGGAGGACATGTCTGGATTCTCTCGTTCGGTAATTCGCTAAAAGGCTACCAACGGTAATGGGAGAAGGCCTTGTTGGCCTCTGCCATCCGGTGCGTATCCTCACGCTTTTTCACCGCATTTCCGCGATTTTCTGCCGCATCCTGAAGCTCACGCGACAGGCGCTCTTCCATTGTATTCTCCGGCCGGCCACGTGCCGCCTGGATCAGCCAGCGAAAAGCCAGCGCCTGGGCGCGCTCGGAACGAACCTCGACCGGCACCTGATAGGTGGCACCGCCCACACGCCGCGAGCGGACCTCGAGCTGCGGCTTGATGTTTTCCAACGCCTCGTGGAACGTCCGGACTGGATCGCTGCCCCGCTTGGAGGCAATATCGTCGAGCGCCGCATACACGATGCGCTCGGCAACGGACTTCTTGCCATCCAGCATGACGCTGTTGGTGAATTTGCTGACGACCAGATCCCCAAATTTGGGATCGGGAAGGATTTCTCGTTTTTCTGCGCGGCGACGGCGGGACATATATCTGAACCTTGCTTACTTGGGCCGCTTGGCGCCGTATTTCGAACGACGCTGACGACGGTCAGAAACACCCTGGGTATCCAGAGTGCCGCGGATGATGTGATAGCGAACACCGGGAAGATCCTTGACGCGACCGCCGCGGATCATGACGACCGAATGCTCCTGAAGATTATGGCCCTCACCGGGGATGTAGCTCGTAACCTCGAACCCGTTGGTCAAGCGCACACGCGCGACCTTTCGCAGGGCCGAGTTCGGCTTCTTCGGTGTGGTCGTATAGACACGCGTGCAGACTCCACGCTTTTGCGGGCAAGCCTCCAGAGCGGGAACCTTGTTCCGCTTGATCGGCGCCTTACGCGGCTTGCGGATCAACTGATTGATCGTCGGCATATGGCTTCCTTAGTTCTTACCGTTACGTTTTCGTCGACCGTCTGCACAAAGCAAACTCGGGACAGAAAACGTTTCTGTCCCTGCGAGCAATTTTCGCTAGCTCGTAAGCGTTCGCGCATATGGTTCGTATTGCCAGGGGCAGTGTTTAGACTGCGCAGGTCTACGACCGGCCCCGATCAGGCGCGCGGATACTACTTATGCGCCCTAGGGCCGTCAACACCGAAAAACCATAAAAATCGGGTAGTTGCGGGGCATCTCACCGGACAACCCAAGCGTAATTACCGGGCTGAAAGCATCGTGTTTCACGCAACTTTATTACGCGAATTGGCTTGTTCCCAACGAAACACGCCGCCCCGGGATTTTCCGGAGCGGCGCGCCACGTTCAAACCGTCAGAGGAAGCGCTATTCGGCGGCGCCGGCCTCTTCGATTTCTGTCTGGGCTGCGGCTTCTTCCGCGGCAAGCTGTTTGGCGATCTCGTCCGCCAGTTCGACATCGCGTTCCGCCGCGATTGAACGGACCGCATTCATCACCGCGCCGGTACCGGCGGGGATCAGGCGACCGACGATCACATTCTCCTTGAGGCCGTAGAGCCGATCGACCTTGCCGTTCACGGCAGCCTCGGTCAGAACCCGCGTGGTCTCCTGGAACGACGCTGCAGAGATGAACGAACTGGTCTGCAGGCTCGCCTTGGTGATGCCCTGGAGAACCGGCGAAGCCGTCGCCGGCTTGTTGCCCTCTTCGGCCGCCTTTACATTGACCGCATCGAACTCGACCTTGTCGATGGTCTCACCGACCAGGAACGTGGTCTCGCCCGGATCGACAATCTCGACCTTCTGGAGCATCTGGCGGACGATCACTTCGATATGCTTGTCGTTGATCCCCACACCCTGAAGCCGATAGACATCCTGGACTTCCTTCACCAGGTATCGTGCCAACTCCTCGACCCCGAGCACCCGCAAAATGTCATGCGGGACCGGATTGCCGTCGAGAAGCAAATCACCCTTCTCGACATAGTCACCTTCTTGCACAGAGATGTGCTTGCCCTTCGGGATAAGATACTCGACCGGCTCCTTGCCGTTCGCCTGATCTTCTTCGCTCGGCGCAATCACGATCCGTCGCTTCATCTTGTAGTCGCGACCGAACTCGATCCGTCCATTCGTGTCCGCGATGATCGCGTGATCCTTGGGACGGCGGGCTTCGAATAGTTCCGCGACCCGCGGCAGACCACCGGTGATGTCACGTGTCTTTGAGCTTTCTCGCGGGATACGCGCCAGAATGTCACCGGCCTGCACATGCTGGCCCTGTTCGACATTCAGGATCGCATCAACGGACATGAAGTAACGTGCATCCATCCCGTTCGCGAGCTTGACCACATCGCCCTGCTTGGAACCCTTCTTAGGCCGCAGCGAAACACGCGGGCGCAGATCGGCACCCTTCGGCTGCTGCTTCCAGTCGATCACCACCTTGTAGACGATGCCGGTGGCCTCATCCGTGGCCTCCCGCATCGAGACACCCTCGACCAGATCGACATAGTCGATATAGCCTTCCTTCTCGGTAATGATCGGCAACGTGTAGGGATCCCACTGTGCCAGCGGCTGGCCCTTCTCGACCTGGTCGCCTTCGTCGGCGAGCAGGCGCGAACCATAAGGGATCTTGTGGTGCGCACGCGCGCGTCCGGCCTCATCGATCAACACCACTTCGGTGTTGCGGCTCATCACGATCGGAACGCCTTCGGAGTTCACGACGACATTCCGGTTCTCGACCTTGACGGTGGCATCGAATGCCGCCTCAACGCTCGACTGCTCGGACGCACCCTGCGCCGCGCCGCCGATATGGAATGTCCGCATCGTCAGCTGCGTGCCCGGTTCGCCGATCGACTGCGCGGCGATAACACCAACGGCCTCACCGACATTCACCGGCGTGCCGCGCGCGAGGTCACGACCGTAACACTTGCCACACACGCCGCCATCGCTTTTACAGGTCAGAACCGAACGAATTTTGACCGACTCGATCCCCGCGGTCTCGATTTTCTCGACCAGCGGTTCCGTCATCAGCTCGCCCTTCTTGAGGAGCTTGTCTCCAGTCAGAGGATCAATGACATCCTCCGACGTGGTACGGCCGAGCAGACGCTCTGACAACGGCACGACCACATCACCACCTTCAATGACGGCGGTCATCGTCAGCCCGTCATCGGTTCCGCAATCCTGTTCGATGATCACGCAATCCTGTGCGACATCGACCAGGCGGCGGGTCAGATAACCCGAGTTCGCGGTCTTGAGCGCCGTATCGGCGAGCCCCTTACGGGCACCATGGGTCGAGTTGAAATACTCGAGGACCGTCAGACCTTCCTTGAAGTTCGCAATGATCGGCGTTTCGATGATCTCACCCGACGGCTTCGCCATCAGGCCTCGCATGCCCGCCAACTGACGGATCTGCGCCGCCGAACCACGCGCACCGGAATGGGCCATCATGTAGACGGCGTTGATATTGCCGGTGGCATCTCTCGATTCCATTTCCGCCATCATGGCGTCGGCAACATCGTCGGTGCAACGGGTCCAGGCATCGACGACCTTGTTGTATTTTTCACCCTTGGTGATCAATCCATCCTGATATTGCTGCTCGAACTCCTTGACCCGGTCGGTCGTATCCTCGACCAGGCGACTCTTGAGATCGGGCACGATCAGATCGTCCTTGCCGAACGAAATACCGGCCTTGCAGGCATTCGAGAAACCGAGACCCATCATGCGATCGGCAAAAATCACGGTCTCCTTCTGACCGCAATGGCGATAGACAATGTCGATGATTTCACTGATCTCGCGCTTCGTCAGAAGCCGGTTGATCAGTTCGTACGGCACCTGCGCGTGTTTCGGCAGAATACGGCCGATCAACAGACGCCCCGGCGTGGTCAGAACGCGTTCGACAATCTCGTTGCCGTCGGCATCGACCGTGTCGATCCGCGCCTTGATGCGGGAATGCAGGTGAATCACGCCGGCATCGAGCGCCTGCTGGACTTCGTCGACCGAAGTGAAACCCGGGACGCGATGCGCTTTGACATCGCCATCATTGACTGCCTTGAGCGTCAATGAATCGAGATCCACCGGTTCGGCCGGGTTCTTGGCGTCGATGAAGATCACATCGCCGCCGGCAACGGCCGCATCCAGAGACTTCTTGCTGTCGAAACCGACTTCTTCGCCGGCAGCTTCGTTCACTTCGTAGCTCAGATAGTAGAGTCCGAGCACGATATCCTGTGACGGGACGATGATCGGCTTGCCGTTGGCCGGGCTCAGGATGTTGTTCGTCGACATCATGAGCACGCGCGCCTCGAGCTGAGCTTCCAGCGACAACGGCACATGAACCGCCATCTGGTCCCCATCGAAGTCCGCATTGAACGCGGCGCAAACGAGCGGATGCAGCTGGATGGCCTTGCCTTCGATCAGCACCGGCTCGAACGCCTGGATGCCGAGGCGATGAAGCGTCGGGGCGCGGTTCAACAGAACCGGATGTTCGCGGATCACCTCTTCGAGGATATCCCAGACTTCCGGGCGCTCCTTCTCGACCATGCGCTTCGCGGCTTTGATCGTGGTCGCGTAACCGTACAATTCGAGCTTGTGATAGATGAACGGCTTGAACAGCTCGAGCGCCATCTTCTTCGGCAACCCGCATTGGTGCAGCAGCAGCGTCGGGCCGACAACGATGACAGAACGGCCCGAATAATCGACGCGCTTGCCGAGCAGGTTCTGGCGGAACCGGCCCTGCTTACCCTTGAGCATGTCGGACAATGACTTGAGCGGTCGCTTGTTGGCACCGGTGATGACCCGGCCGCGACGCCCGTTGTCGAACAGCGCATCAACGGATTCCTGCAGCATCCGCTTTTCGTTGCGCACGATGATGTCGGGCGCGCGCAGCTCGATCAGGCGCTTCAGGCGGTTGTTTCGGTTGATCACACGGCGATACAGGTCGTTCAGGTCCGATGTCGCGAAGCGACCGCCATCGAGCGGAACCAACGGGCGCAGCTCCGGCGGAATGACCGGGATCACATCGAGAATCATCCATTCCGGCCGGGCGCCGGATTCAATGAATGCCTCGACGATTTTCAGGCGCTTCACATACTTCTTGCGCTTGGCCTCGGAGTTCGTCTCCTTCAGGTCGACCCGCAAGCGCGCACGCTCGCCTTCGAGGTCGATGGCCATCAGCATGTCCTTGAGGGCCTCGGCACCGATCTTCGCGGTGAAGGCTTCCTCGCCGAACTCTTCCTGCTTGTCGAGATAATCCTCTTCCGACAGGAGCGAATACTGCTCCAGATCGGTCAGACCCGGCTCCGTGACGATGTAATTCTCGAAATAGAGAACCCGCTCGAGATCACGCAGCGTGTTGTCGAGCAGCATGCCGATACGACTCGGCAGCGACTTCAGGAACCAGATATGCGCAACCGGCGACGCCAGTTCGATATGGCCCATACGCTCGCGGCGCACGGACTGAAGCGTCACCTCGACACCGCATTTCTCGCAGACGATGCCGCGATACTTCATGCGCTTGTATTTGCCGCACAGACACTCGTAATCCTTGATCGGTCCGAAGATCCGGGCGCAGAACAGGCCATCACGTTCCGGCTTGAACGTCCGGTAGTTGATGGTTTCCGGCTTCTTGATCTCGCCGTAGGACCAGGAACGGATACGTTCCGGGCTGGCGATCGAGATTCGGATCTCGTCGAAACTCTGCGGGCCATGGGGTTGACCGAAGACATTGACGAGTTCGTTCATTTAACTACTCCCGGTAGGGGGTTTCTCTGTTTCAGGATCATGCAGCCGGCCGACTATCGGGTCGACTGATTAAGCTGAACGTCGAGTCCGAGCGAGCGGAGTTCCTTCACCAGCACGTTGAAGGATTCCGGAATTCCCGCTTCAAAATTATCATCACCGCGCACGATCGATTCATAGACCTTGGTACGTCCGGCCTTATCATCCGACTTGACCGTCAGCATTTCCTGCAGCGTGTAGGCGGCACCATACGCTTCGAGCGCCCAGACCTCCATTTCGCCGAACCGCTGACCGCCGAACTGCGCCTTGCCGCCCAACGGCTGCTGGGTCACCAGGCTGTACGGACCGATCGAACGTGCGTGGATCTTGTCGTCGACCAGATGGTGAAGCTTCAACATGTAGATGTAGCCAACCGTGACCGAACGCTCGAAGGTTTCGCCCGTACGTCCGTCGACGAGTTGCACCTGGCCCGAAACATCGAGCCCGGCCATCTCGAGATGTTCGTTGATCTCGGTTTCCGTCGCACCGTCGAACACCGGCGTCGCGATCGGCACACCATTGCGCAGGTTGCCGGCCAGTTCCGAGACCGCGTCGTCGGACATCTTGTCGATGTCTTCGTCGGACGTCTCCTTGCCGTAAACCTCGGACAGCTTCTTGCGAATCTCGGCCGACTTCCCGTTCTCATCGAGAGAACTCATGATCGCGCCGATCTGACGGCCGATCCCGCGGGTGGCCCAACCCAGATGGGTTTCGAGAATCTGCCCGACATTCATGCGCGACGGCACACCCAGCGGGTTCAGCACGATATCGACCGGCGTTCCGTCGTCCAGATAAGGCATGTCTTCCATCGGCATGATGCGGGAGATCACGCCCTTGTTGCCATGCCGGCCGGCCATCTTGTCACCCGGCTGCAGCTTACGCTTCACCGCGACGAAGACCTTCACCAGCTTCATGACGCCCGGCGGCAATTCGTCACCGCGCTGAAGCTTGTCGACCTTATTGTCGAAACGGGCCTCAAGAGCCAGGACCGCTTCGTCGAAGCTGTTCTGGATCGCCTCGATCTCGGACATCCGGCTGTCATTCTTGACGACGAGCTGACGCCACTGACCCGGCGTGAAGTCGCCGAGAACCTTGTCGGTCACCTTTACTTCGCCCTCGATGCCCTTCGGCCCCTTCACGGCGGTCTGATTGAGCAACAGCTCCTTCAGGCGGCTGTAGAAGCTCCGCTCCAGGATCGCCTTTTCGTCGTCGCGATCCTTGGCCAGGCGTTCGATTTCGGCGCGCTCGATCGACAGGGCGCGCTCGTCCTTGTCGACGCCGCGACGCGAGAACACACGCACCTCGACGACCGTCCCGGTCACCCCCGGTGGCACCTTCAGGGAGGTGTCACGAACATCCGCGGCCTTTTCGCCGAAGATGGCGCGCAACAGCTTCTCTTCAGGTGTCATCGGCGATTCACCCTTCGGCGTGACCTTGCCGACGAGAATGTCGCTCGCATTCACTTCCGCACCGATATAGACGATGCCGGCCTCGTCGAGATTCTTCAGAGCCTCTTCGCCGACATTCGGGATATCGCGCGTGATCTCTTCCTGACCCAGCTTGGTATCGCGGGCCATGATCTCGAACTCCTCGATATGGATCGAGGTAAACACGTCATCGCGCACGATACGTTCGGAGATCAGGATGGAGTCTTCGAAGTTGTAGCCATTCCACGGCATGAACGCGCAAAGCACGTTCTTGCCGAGCGCCAGTTCGCCGAGATCGGTTGACGGACCGTCCGCGACGATGTCCCCCTTCTCGACCAGATCGCCGACCTTCACCAGCGGACGCTGGGTGATCGACGTGTTCTGGTTGGACCGCTGGAACTTGAGGAGGTTGTAGATATCGACGCCGGTGTCGCCACCGCCGATGTCACCGGTCGCCCGGATAACGATACGCGTCGCATCGACCTGATCGATGATGCCAGACCGGCGCGCGACAATCGCCACACCCGAATCCCGCGCCACCGTCTCTTCCATGCCGGTGCCCACCAACGGCGCCTCGGTCTGAATCAGAGGCACCGCCTGGCGCATCATGTTCGAACCCATCAGCGCACGGTTCGCGTCATCGTTCTCGAGGAACGGAATGAGCGCAGAGGCCACGGACACGAGCTGCTTCGGCGAGACGTCCATATAATCGACATCCGTCGGCAGCGCCATGAGGTAGTCGTTGCCCTGGCGGCAGCTGACAAGCTCATCGGACAACTTGCTTGCCTTATCGATCGTCGAGTTCGCCTGGGCGATCGTATATCGGCCCTCTTCCATCGCCGACAGATAGACGACCTCGTCGGTTACCTTGCCATCCTTTACTTCGCGGTAGGGCGTCTCGATGAAGCCGTATTTGTTCACCCGCGCATAGGTTGCGAGCGAATTGATCAGGCCGATATTTGGGCCTTCCGGCGTCTCGATCGGGCAGATGCGACCATAATGGGTCGGATGCACGTCGCGTACCTCAAAGCCCGCACGCTCGCGCGTCAGGCCACCCGGTCCGAGCGCCGACAGGCGGCGCTTATGGGTAATTTCCGACAGCGGATTGGTCTGATCCATGAACTGGCTCAACTGCGACGAGCCGAAGAACTCGCGCACCGCTGCGGCGGCCGGTTTCGCGTTGATCAGGTCATGCGGCATGACACTGTCGATCTCGACCGTCGACATGCGCTCGCGGATGGCGCGCTCCATGCGCAACAGGCCGATGCGATACTGGTTTTCCATCAACTCGCCAACCGACCGGACCCGGCGGTTGCCAAGATGATCGATGTCATCGATCTCGCCCTGTCCGTCCTTCATGCCGACCATCAGCTTGATGATCTGGAGGACGTCGTCCTTGCGCAGGACGCGCACGGTGTCGGGGCATTCGAGCTCGAGACGCGCGTTCATCTTCACACGCCCGACCGCCGAAAGATCGTAACGCTCGTTGTCGAAGAACAGGCTTTTGAACAGGTTTTCCGCCGTTTCATACGTCGGCGGCTCACCCGGGCGCATCACACGGTAGATGTCGATCAACGCATCTTCACGCGACCGGTTCTTGTCCGCGGCGAGGGTGTTGCGGATATACGGCCCGACGGTGACATGGTCGATCGCCAGGGTCGAGAAGGCCTTGATCTTGAGTTCCTCGAACGCTTCGAGGACCTCTTCCGTGATCTCATCGCCGGCCTCGAAGAGAACCTCACCCGTATCTTCATTGATGATGTCTTCGGCGAAATACTGGCTGAGCAACTCTTCGCCGCTCACCAGAATTTCCTTCACGCCCGCTTCTTCGATCTGGCGCGCAACGCGCGGCGTGAACTTGGCTTCCGCCTCGGCAACAACCTTGCCGGTCTTCGCATCAACGAGATCATGGGTCAGCTTGACGCCCCGCATGCGTTCGGCATCCAACGGGGTCTGCCAGCCATTCTTGGTCAGGCTGTAATTCGTCTTGTCGTAGAAATAGTCGAGAATTTCCTCATGCGACATACCCACGGCCTCGAACGGCTCGAGATCGCGGCCTTCCTCGGCGCGCTCGGCGCGCAGTTCGGCCGTTGCGGCGCTGTCGAGCGCCATCAGGAATGTTGTCACCGGCAGCTTGCGGCGGCGATCGATCCGGACATGCACAATATCCTTGGCATCGAATTCGAAATCGAGCCACGAACCGCGGTAGGGAATGACGCGTGCGGCGAACAGGAATTTGCCCGACGAATGGCTTTTGCCACGGTCATGATCGAAGAAGACGCCCGGCGAACGGTGCATCTGCGAAACGATCACGCGCTCGGTGCCGTTGATGACGAACGTGCCCTTGACCGTCATCAGGGGCATGTCGCCCATATAGACGTCCTGCTCCTTGATGTCGCGGATCGAACGTGAGCCGGTATCCTCATCGACATCCCAGACCACGAGACGCAGCGTTACCTTCAGGGGCGCCGCAAAGGTCATGCCGCGCTGCTGGCATTCCTCGACATCGTATTTCGGTTCCTCGAGCTCGTACTCAACAAACTCAAGCTGCGCCTTTTCCGAAAAATCACGGATCGGGAACACGGATTTGAACACCTCCGTGATGCCCACATCCGCACGCTCGCCTTCCAGCGTGGTGCTGTTCAGAAACTGGTCATAGGAACTCATCTGAACCTCAATGAGGTTCGGCATGGGCGCCACTTCCTGAATACGCCCAAAGTTTTTACGGATACGTTTGCGACCGGTGAACGACTGCGCCATTAAATGCCTCTCTTCGTTGTCGCGAGCTTATGCCCGCGACCAATCGGGCTATTCCAATTCGACTGACCGGATCCGGGCTCGCGCCCTTCCGGCATCGTCGCATCGTCGCCGACCACTATGTTTCGCGGCCTTCGGCGATCCGAGGATGCCGGCGGCGGCGGGAATTGCTTCCCGGCCACCGCCGAACCCATTGCTGGCGAGCTACTTGAGCTCGACGGTCGCGCCCGCTTCTTCCAGCTTGCCCTTCAGCTCATCGGCCTCTTCCTTGGTCACGCCTTCCTTAACCGGCTTCGGCGCGCCCTCGACGAGGTCCTTGGCTTCCTTCAGGCCCAGACCGGTAATCGTCCGGACCTCTTTGATCACATTGATCTTTTTCTCACCCGCAGCGGCAAGGATGACGTCGAATTCCGTCTGCTCTTCAGCAGCGGCGCCAGCTTCAGCCGGGGCACCCGCAGCCACCGCAACCGGTGCCGCGGCGCTAACGCCCCATTTTTCCTCGAGCATCTTCGACAACTCGGCGGCCTCGAGAACAGTGAGAGCGCTGAGATCCTCTGCGATTTTTTCAATATCTGCCATTTTCATTTACTCCTGAGACTTTGAGAGACTTTTCGTTATCCGAATTTCAGACCGGCCTACGCTGCCTCGTCCTGATTTGCGTATGCGCCAAAGACGCGTGCAAGTTGTCCGGCGGGTGCCTGAAGCACACCGGCGACCTTGGTCGCAGGCGCGTTCAACAAGCCCACCAGCTTGCCGCGCAGCTCGTCGAGCGAGGGAAGCGACGCCAATGCCTTCACGGCATCCTCATCGAGCAGGGTGTCGCCCATGGCGCCCCCGACAACGGTGAGTTTGTCATTTTCCTTCGCGTAGTTGACTGCCACACGTGCCGCCGCCACTGGGTCGGCGGAATACGCAATCGCGGTCGGCCCGGAGAACAGATCGTTGATCGGTTCATAGGGCGTACCCGCCAGGGCGAGTTTCGCGAGCCGGTTCTTCGTCACTTTGTAGCCGGCACCTGCCTCACGCATACGGGTCCGGAGTTCTGTTGTCTCCGATACCGTAAGCCCGGTCTGTTGCGTCACCACGACGAGCGCGGCCTCCGCAAAAGACTGGTTGAGTTCGGTAACCAGCTCTTCTTTTCTAGCTCGGTCCACTTACCGTCTCCGCAAACTTGGCGCGAGCCGAACGTATCGACTTACCGCACCGTTGCAATTTGGCCTCGGCCCCTAACGGACCGAAACCGCTCCTAAACCTGTCCCAGGAGCGATACGAACGGTCATTTGCCCGTTCGCCTTCTCCCGTCTATGCCGGCCGCTGCTTCCAGCACTTAGGCCCGCCGGGCTGTAACCCCTTGGACGCCTGCAGTCTCGGACAGTATCCCCGCCCCGGATGACCCCGGCTGCGGAAATCTCACTGACGGCCTATTCGGCCGCTTCCTGCGACGAACCACCAACGTCCGCCACATCGAAACGCACACCCGGACCCATGGTCGAGGTGAGCGCCACCTTGTTCACATACGAGCCTTTCACACCGCTCGGTTTGGCCCGCATGATGGCCCCCAGAAACGCGTCGAGATTCTGACGGATCTGGTCCTCGCTGAAACTCGCCTTGCCGATGCCGGCATGCACGATCCCGGTCTTCTCAACCCGGAACTGCACTTCGCCGGACTTGGCATTCGTGACCGCCTCGGTCACGTCATTCGTCACCGACCCCAACTTCGGGTTCGGCATCAGGCCGCGCGGGCCCAGCACCTTACCGAGACGGCCCACGACGGGCATCATGTCCGGGGTTGCAATCACGCGATCGAAATCGATCTCGCCATTCTGCACCTTCTCCGCCAGATCATCGCCGCCGACGATGTCGGCGCCGGCCGCGAGGGCCTCTTCGGCCTTCTCGTCCTTGGCAAACACGGCGATACGCACTTCCTTGCCGGTGCCGTTGGGCAACGCGACAACGCCGCGCACATTCTGATCGGCGTGACGCGGGTCGACGTTCAGGTTCAGTGAAATTTCGATCGTCTCGTCGAATTTCGCCGTGGCGTTCTCTTTCACCAGGCGCACGGCCTCGCCGATCGACACCTTGTTGTCGGGATCGACCTTCTCACGCGCGGCACGAAGACGCTTTCCGGATTTAGCCATCGTTAACCTACCACTTCCAGGCCCATGGAACGGGCCGTGCCCTTGATCATCTCCGCCGCGGCGTCGATATCATGAGCGTTCAAATCAACCATCTTCGCTTCCGCGATTTCGCGGCACTGTGCGTCCGTGACACGGCCCACAAGATCACGTCCCGTGGTGCCGCTGCCCTTTTGCACGCGCGCGGCCTTCTTCAGGTAGTAACTCGCCGGCGGAGTCTTGGTCACAAAGGTGAACGACTTGTCCTGAAAGACGGTGATGACCACCGGCGTGGGCACACCCTGCTCACCATTCTGGGTCTGCGCGTTGAACGCCTTGCAGAACTCCATGATATTCAGGCCGGCCTGACCGAGCGCCGGCCCGACGGGCGGCGACGGATTGGCCTGTCCGGCCGGGATTTCCAGTTTGACGTAACCGTCAATTTTCTTCGCCATGATTAGACCTCATGTCCTTTCGAGGTTTCGCGGTACGGCGCCCCAAGGGCTTATGGAGCCGACCTCCCGCGCACCGCCTTGCGGCGGCCAACAAACGTTCAGGTTAAAGCTTTTCGACCTGACCGTATTCCAACTCAACCGGCGTAGACCGGCCAAAAATAGAGACCGAGACCTTCAACCGCGCACGTTCTTCATCGACATCCTCGACCACGCCATTGAACGACTGGAACGGGCCGTCATTGACCCGCACTTCCTCGCCGATGTCGAAGGTGACGGACGGTTTTGGCCGCTCGACGCCTTCCTTGACCTGGTGCAGGATCCGGTCGGCCTCGGCCTGACTGATCGGCGCCGGCTTGTTGCCCGCCCCGAGAAATCCCGTCACCTTCGGCGTGTTCTTCACGAGGTGATAGCTCTGCTCGTTCATGTCCATGCGAACAAGCACATACCCCGGAAAGAACTTCCGTTCCGAATTCACTTTCGAGCCGCGGCGCATCTCGACCACTTCCTCGGTCGGCACCAGCACATCCTCGAACATGTCGTTCATGCCCTTGGTCACGGCCTGTTCCTTGATCGACTGCGCGACCTTGGATTCGAAGCCGGAATAGGCGTGAACAACAAACCACTGCATGCCCATCAAACCATTAACTCCCGACCGACAGGGCCAATTGAACGAGCTCCGCCAACACAATGTCGACGAGGAAGAAGAACACGGCCGCGAACGCCACCATGACAACGACCATCAGGGTCGACTGAATTGTTTCGGTACGCGTCGGCCATGTGACCTTGCTCACCTCTTGTCGTACCTGGCGTACAAACTCGCCAACCGATGGTTTCGCCATTCGTTCCGCTTTCATCGCGTTACTATTTCTCACCCGACACAAATGCAGGCCGGACGATCCGGCTGGCAGGAGTGGTAGGACTCGAACCTACAGCCCCCGGTTTTGGAGACCGGTGCTCTACCAATTGAGCTACACTCCTATCCACCGAACGCACCGTCGCTACCCGCTCCGGCCTATTCGATGATGGAGGTGACGACGCCGGCGCCGACGGTGCGGCCACCTTCGCGAATGGCGAAGCGCAGACCGTCATCCATCGCAATCGGTGCAATCAGGTTCACAACCATCTGGATGTTGTCGCCCGGCATCACCATC
>JBDXCV010000011.1 GCA_039980135.1 Alphaproteobacteria bacterium | reverse complement strand
AACGCAATCGCGTCACCCCCAGAGGCCTCCGACATCACCTTCGTAATCGCTGCCGTCAGCGTCGTCTTGCCATGATCAACATGACCAATCGTGCCAACGTTGCAATGCGGCTTCGTTCTCTCAAACTTCTCTTTCGACATTTTTTTGCCCTGCGTTCTGTCTGTCGTTGTGCCGGTCGGGTGACCGGGCGTGCCGATTTTGCTCCAGCCGACCGCGTTATAGTCCTACGCGTTTGCCGGCCATACCCTTGGAGCGGGTGAGGGGAATCGAACCCCCGTCGTAAGCTTGGAAGGCTTCTGCTCTGCCATTGAGCTACACCCGCCGTATTCGATTGCGCCGTTCCGATCCTCGCGAGGCATGCGCCCCGATCAATTCTTCGTCCTGTGCCGTATTACGGGTGGTGGAGGGGGTTGGATTCGAACCAACGTAGGCGTAGCCAACGGATTTACAGTCCGCCCCTTTTAACCGCTCAGGCACCCCTCCTCCTGCCGAATCGCCAACGTGCATGCTGCACGCAGCCAACAGCAAACGCGCCGAACGCCAAAGGGCGCCGGCCCGTGGGGGGCAATATGTAGATTTCGCTCGACGTGTCAACCGCCATTCGGCGGAAAACCTCAAAATAACAGCCATTTGTGCACAAACATTCCCACGCCGATATTGCGGGTGGGCGTCGAATGGCCTAATAGCCCCAACTATGGCACGAAAACATCCCAAACGCCGCATAAATCCCGGAAAATCTCATCGCCGCCGCAGCGGCGGAGACCCGACGGCACCCAATTGGCTCTACGGCACCCACGCGGTGCTCGCGGCGCTGGCCAATCCCGCGCGGGTATGCGAGCGCGCCCTCGTGAGCGACGAGGACGATGTAGACCAGGCACGCAGCGCAGCGGAAATCGGCGGACACGACGCCGTCATCGACCGGGTTTCGCGTGACGATGTCACCGCCGTGCTGCCGCAAGGTGCCGTGCATCAGGGGATCGCCCTGCTCGCCCGGCCCCTCGAAGACGCCGGCATCGAGGAGGCGATGGACCGCGCACTGCAATCCGATACCCCGTGCATTCTGGTGCTGGATAAGGTCACCGACCCGCAGAATGTCGGCGCGATTCTCCGCACTGCCGCCGCCTTCGGCGCCGCTGCGGTCGTCATGCAGGACCGGCACGCACCCCCCGTCACGGGGGCGCTGGCGAAAGCCGCATCCGGCGGCCTGGAAGCCGTCGCCCTGGTGCGCGAAACAAATCTCGCCCGTTCGATCGAGGCCCTGAAAGCGAGAGACTTCTGGTGCATCGGGCTGGCCGGCGAGGTCGAAACAACCCTGGCGAAAGCACGCGTGACCGGCCCGACGGCCCTGGTCCTCGGTGCGGAAGGAACGGGCCTTCGCCGCCTCGTGGCCGAGAGCTGCGACACGCTGGCCCATATTCCGCAAAGCGACGCGGTCGAGAGCCTGAACGTCTCGAACGCGGCGGCTGTTGCCCTCTATGAGATCACCCGTCGCGGATAAGACGGCGGCGCAGGTCGAATACGTAGACCAGCAAGAAAAGTCCGACCACCTCTTCGAACAGTTCATCATAGGTGTGCGCGTAAATAAGAAAGATCGTGAAATAGACCGCGGCAGGTGGGGGCATCAGCCGATCGAGCCCGGCCGATCGAAGCCAGATCGACCAGCGGTCGCGGCCAAGCAATACTGTTGCGATGAGAAGTGCAACGACCAGCCGAATCAACTGATTGAACCCCACGAACATGTTGTGGAGATTGGTTTCCTGCTGGGCGTTGATGTTCTCGATCTCGTCCGGTGTTTCAAAGCCAAAAATCCGCTGGCCCCAACTCAACTCCTCCATCAGCAAAAGGAAACAGAGGACCGACATGAACGCGACTGCCGCGCCGAGCCTTCGATCGAGGGCCCAGGAGCAGCCAAGACTCGCGAACAGAACAACAGAACAGACCAGAAGGATGACGGCGGTGGCGGTTTCGAACACCCCGTCCTCGGCATAGACGATGTCGGCAAAGACGAACCATCCATGCTCGAAGCCGGTGTAGGACACGCACAACACCAGCCACACCACACCCAACCAAAGCGGCCGCGGCGCGGGCCAATCCTGCAATTCGGGGCGTATACGTGCAAGCCACAACAGGACAACCACAGCCCAGATCGCAAACCCATAGAGCGCGATACGGATATTCGCCAGGTTCACGGTAATGCTGACGGGATCGATGAGCACGACCAGCAGTTGTGGCGCAAAAACGGTCAGCAACGTATAGATCGCGATTCCCGCGGCGCAACTCAAATAAATCAGCTTCAGGTTCACGTCAGTTCGTCCGCCAAACGATGATGATCTATCAATCTAAGGCTCCGCACGCCACGCGAGAAGAGCGGGAAGTACCAACAAGGTTGTGACAAGCAAGAATCCTATCGCGATGGCGAGTAACTGGCCCATGCTGGCCATACCGCGATGATCTGCAAATGCCAATGCGACGAAGGACAGGAGCGTCGTGAGGACGCTGACCACGACGGCGCGCGGCGTCGTCGATCGATAAACATCAGCCACTGAATTCGATTCCCGGTAACGACCCACGATATGCAATCCGTTATCGACTCCCATGCCCAGCAGAAGTGGCAACACGATAACGTTCGCGACATTGAGCGGAATGGAAAAGACGACCATCGTCGCGGCCGTCAGGCTCGCTGCCAGCAATAGCGGCACCATCACGAGCGCCGCGTCACCGAATGAGCGCAATGTCACAAGGAGGATCAGAAAAATTGCAATGGCGGACGTGACGAACGCCTGGCGAAACGCCGCAATGACAATTTCTCCCATCCCAGTCTCCAATGCGGGACGCCCCGTCGCAGTTGGAAACGCTTCCTGCACCGCCCGCGTGAATGCCCCCAACGCTTCGAAGTCGCGGAGATCTTCGCGCGGCAGAACAACCACACGCAGTACCCCACCCGCGCCCGTCTCTCGTGCCCGCAACGCAGCCGGCAGCGTGTCAATCGAAACGGCGCGCGCGGACAGCGCTTCGCGCAACATCGCCATACTGTCGACGAAATCCGCCGCAATCATATGCTCCAGTTCGGCAATCCGACCATCTCCCGGCGGGAGCGCCGCCAACTGGCTGAACGCAGCAGCCATTCGTGCAGTCGCCGGATCACCGTGCGAGGATGCAAGTCGCCTCACCGCCGCCCGCCGGGCCGCTTCATCAGGCGGCGCGATCGGCGATACTTCGAGCACCGAAGGGCCAAGCAGGATGCGCGCCTCATCAATTATCGCCAGGTGAAGCGCCTGCTCCGTTGGAATCATGTCGCGCAGCGTTTTCACCGACCCCACCTCGGGCATTGCGCGCAGGACCGACGCGGCGCGATCAGCCGAGACAAGATCCGGGACGGACACGGTCAACGTGTACGGCGTGATGGTTCCGTCATTGTGGAGCGAGACCAGCGTCTGCACCGCCTCGCTGTCGCGGCTCTGCAGGTTGAGACTGTTGAAATCGAAACGCACTTCACTCGCCACGACCGCCGATCCGATGAGAAGCGCGATTGCGACGACCGAAATCGGCCGCGCCGCCATCGGCGCGAGCGCAGCCGGACGAAACAGAACGCGTGTAAAACGGGTCACAAAAGCGCGCGTCCGACGGTGACCCGTCCCGACCGAAAACAGATCGAGCAGCGGCGGCAGCACGGTGAAGCTGACCGCCACCGCGATCAGCATCCCGGCCGCTGCGATCAGACCCAGTTCCGCGAGGCCACGAAACGCTGTCGGCCAGAAAGAAAGAAACGCGATCGCCGTCGTCAGGCCACACAGGGAAATGGTCGGCCCCAGGCCACGCACGATACCGGCCCAGTTGCCCGGTCCATCAGTGGCTTCCTCACCAGCCCTGCGCAGAATCAGATGAATCGCGAAGTCGATCCCGAGCCCAACAAACAGCACAGCGAATGTCAGCGACAGGACGTTGAGCGTTCCGACAGCAACCGCGGCAAAAGCCGCCGTAAACGCCAGCCCTGCCGCGAGTGTCAGCAACGCCGCCAGGATTGATCGCAATGACCCGAGCCCGATCCAGAGCAGCAGGATCACGAAAACCAGCGATAGCGCGCCGGCAAACTGGATACTCTCGATCGCGGCGGACAGCTCCGCCGACGAAAGCGGACCTCGGCCCGTCATCGCAACTCGTACCCCGTTGGCTTCGTCGAGCCTTTCCCGCGCAACAATCGCGCGGACGGTTTCAGCCTGACGACGTGCGACCAAGCCATCATCGTTCTCAAGCGACCCCTGAAATATGATCAGGCGGCGAAGGGAGGCGGCCTCCTCGCCGATGAGCACCTCACCCCACGACACCTCTCTCGCCGTCCCGGATAAGACTTCTTCCGCCGTCGCCCCCACGATGTCTTTCAGCCGGCTCATCGCACCACCTTCATCCGGCGGCGCGCGGTCGAACAGGGCGGCCAAGCCACGCAACGAGGGGTCACGATTCAGCAACGCCAATGCGGGTTGCGCCGCGGCCAGGTCATCGACCAGACGACCGAGCGCGTCGATATCGAGATAGAGAAGTGCATGACGGTTGAGGAACGGGTCCGCGCCCGGCGCGAAGATTCGCGGAAACAATTGAGGGTCTTTGCGCAACCCTTCCAACAGGGTCGCCTCGGCTAGCCGGGCGCGCCGGGCGTCGACGCCGTCGACGACAATGACATTGAGCCGCCGGTGTTGCGGAAATGTTGCCTTATAGGTGCCGTAATCTTGCAGAAAACTCGCTTCAGCGTCGATGAGTTCGGTGACGTCTCCCTCAAGATGCAGCGTGGTCACGGCCCAGCCGCCGGCCACTGCCGCGAGAACCGCAAGTACTGCCAGAGTCACCGCCGGTTTGCGCGTAACAAGTGCGACCCAACCGGTCAGAAAGTCTGCAACGATGGATGAGTCGTGCTTGCGCAAACGAATACCTGCCATAGGTCGAAAAGATCATCAGGTGTAAACCGTACGCCGCAGAATTTCGAATGTATTTCGATCTCTTGCCGGGGGCCATCGCAAGCCTAGTTTCCCGCTCACCAAACACGAACCGGTTTCCAAATGATCACTTCCCTTTCTTCACGTCTCAAACGCCACAAAAATCGACATGCATCCCTGTTCGGTGTGTTGCTGGCTGCCTTGGTCCTCTTCGGAGCCAACCTCACGCCATCGACACCGGCACGCGCCGCATCTGAAACGGGTGCGGAGACCGAGGCGGTCTCGACCCTCCAGGACGGACTGCTCGCGATCTTGAACAATCCCGCACCGGACGGCGCGACGGCACGAAGCGCGGCGCTCGGCAAACTGATCGGTGACACATTCGACATCAACGCGATGGGTCAAGTCGCGGTCGGTGTGCGGACCTATCGATCCTGGTCCCCCGCACAGCGCGAAAAATTTCTCAACGCTTTCGCACGCTTCATGGTCGCCACCCATGCCAGCCGGTTCGACGGTGCGGCGAATCAGGGTTTCGCAATCGAAGGCAGCGAAGACGCGCAATCCGGACGCAAGATCGTCCACGCGCGCTACCTCCGGGCCCAGCGCCCGACCGTCGCAATCGACTATCTTGTGCAACCCACCAACGATGGCTGGCGCATTCTCGACGTCTACCTCGACCAGACGATCAGTCTGTTGGCACTCCACCGGTCGGAATTCTCATCGGTCTTGCGAGATCGCGGGTTCGATGGATTCATCGCCGCCTTGCACGCCAAGGCCGACGAAATCGCGGCCCGGCCGGTCGCCAACTAAACCGCCGCGATTTCAGTCGAGGAGCGACCGCAGCAGATCGGCGTTCGACACATCGGCGGCGAGTTCGCCACGCTCGATTCGGCGGGCGATCTCGACCAATCCCGCATTGACCGGCACCGTCCCGCCGCGCGCGGCCTGTTCGCGGACCACGAGCCCGTTGATGTCGTCGACCTCCGCGCGGCGGCCCTTGTCCCAGTCCTGCAGGACCGTGACCCTGGTGTCGGGCAGCGTCCACCCTGTCAGGACCGCATCGAGAAGATCCGTCGCGTAACTGTCCGGGTCGTTCGCCTCGACCCGCTCCTTGCCGAAAATCGGCACCAGTTCATGCCCCAGTGCCATGGCCGTACGCACCGCCTCCTTGCCCGATGCCATCATCACGTCGCGCATGCCCGGCACCTCGATTGCGTCGGCGAGCGGCAAGCCGAGAATGGACGAGGGCAGGAACTCCGCTGCGTTCACGACAAGCTTCATCCATTTGGCCGACCGGATATCGTCCTTGATCTCGGCGACGCCGGCATGGCGCAATACCTCCACGGCCTCCCCTTCCCGGCCGCGCGTCGATTCGTCAAAGGCGCCGATACCGAACCATGTCCCGTCCGGGCCCGTCTGGCGGGTAACAACGCCGGCCTCGTACAAGCCGGCGGCGACCTCGATCACCGCCCCGAGCGTACGTGACGGTCCCATGATCTCGGCAACGTCGCCGAGCGTCATACCGTTCTGCAGACCGACGACAAGCCCGTCTGCCGCGACCAATGGTTTGATCAGCTCGCATGCCCACCGGGTGTCGTAGGCCTTCACCCCCAGGAAGACGATGTCGAACGGCTCGCGCATCGTCGCCACATCACAAAGATGAAAAGCATCGACCGGCGTCGTCACCGTCTCGTCGGGCATCTCGACGCGCAGGCCGTTCGCCCGCATCGCCTCGACATGGGCGGGCCATTGATCGATGAAGCTGACATCGCGCCCGGCGTTGACCATGTCAGCCCCGAACGCGGCACCATTGGCACCGGCGCCGACGATGGCGATGCGCTTGTCTGAATTCGGCTTTTCGGCCATTCGTCTTGCCCCGCTAGGTCTGGACTTCCGTGCGATCGGTCGCCGGCGGTGGGCGGCGCGACAGCGCGGAGATTTCTTCGCGCAGATCCGCGGGCATCTCATAATCAAGCGCGTCGAGCGAAGGCTGCAATTGTTCCAGGCTGCGCGCCCCGATGATCGGGCAGGTCACCGACGGGTGTGCGGCCGCCCACGCCACGGCCAGCGTGACCGGGTGAACCTTCTTTTCATCTGCGAACGCGCTGAACGCCCCGGCTGTCTCCACCATCCATTCATCGGCGTAGCGCCGAACGTAGCTGGCATTCTCGACCAGCCGGCCGTCATTGGGGCGTTTGCCCGGCCTGTATTTGCCGCTCAGGAGGCCCCCGCCGACCGGGCTATAGGTGACGACGCCAAGGTTCTCGGCTTGGGCCAGCGGGAAAATTTCGACCTCGGCCTGGCGCTTGACCAGATTGTACATCGGCTGGATGACGTCGAAGCGCGTCCAGCCCCGGCGTTCGGCGGCACCGAGCGACATGGCGATCTGCCACGCCGCATAGTTGCTGGCGCCGAGATAGAGAACCTTGCCGGCCCGCACCACATCCTCGAGCGCGCGCAGCGTTTCCTCGATCGCCGCATTCTCTTCGAACCGGTGCATGAACAGGATGTCGAGCCGGTCCGTGCCGAGGCGCTTCAGGCTGGCGTCGACGGCGCGCGGGATATGACGGCGGGTGCCGCCGCGATCATTGATATCACCGGAGGTCGGGTTGAAGCATTTCGACGCGATAACCAGCTCGTCGCGTTGGCCGGTGATGAGGGCGCCGAGAATTTCCTCGGAATGCCCCTGACTGTAGCCGTCGGCTGTGTCGAAGAAATTGAAACCGCGATCGCGGCACGCGGCATACATGCGCGCGGCCTCGCCGGCATCCGCATCCCCGCCGAACGACATGGTGCCGAAACAGAATTCCGAGACCCGCACACCGGTCCGGCCGAGCAGTTTGTATTCCATGTGTGAGCACCTTCGTCCCGCCGTTGTCGCGCAATACGCATATTACGTCATTGCGTACCGATAATAGTATCATCGGGCTTGCCGCGCGCGCGGCCCCGCGACTATTGTCCCGCCGATTGACGACACAGATTGTCAAAAAGGGGCCGGCTTAGCTCAGTTGGTAGAGCGGCTGATTTGTAATCAGTAGGTCGCGGGTTCGATTCCTGCAGCCGGCACCAATTTTTTTCAATGACTTGGCATATCAGCGTTGTCGGCACGCCTGTCCCGAATCAGGCCGCACAGGCCCGGAGCGCTCAGCCCGCGGCCGCCCAGAACGATGCGCGCGCGGCCTACAATCTCGCCATCACTTATCAACGTGGGCGCGGCGTGGAGCGACGCCGAAGCCGAGATGAACCGACATTTGGCGTCGCCTTCGCGCTTTATCAGAACCCGGTGCACCTCTCGCCGACCACCTGCGTATTGTCGCCAACGCGGTGCGCGTCGCGTCCGCTGCGACTCGGCGTTTTGGGTCAGGAATCAATCAGAAAAAGTTGGGTATCGCCCCGAACAATTCGCCATAGAAACCGTCCAGCATCGAAGGGTGCCAGAAGATGTGCATCACCTCGCCATAGAACCCATACAGGAACGCTCCGCAAATACCGGTGTAGAGGAGAGAGACTCTCCAGCCATAACCGCCCCAGCGCACCAGATAGGCTGCAATAAAGGCCAGCAGCCCGACAATCTGTCCGGCGACAAGGGTGATCAAGATGATACAGAGCAGGTAGCCGAAAAAGATCATGGCCCGACCCAGCACCGCTTTTTCGCTGGCCGCGGCGAGGCCTGCCGACAAGCCGCTACTGGCGGCGACAAACTGGCGCGAACTGCGAACATCGAAAAACAGCGCAGATAAAACCAGAATTGTGCCCGGAATGGCGATGAGCATCGGAAACAGCCTGGCCGACACGGGCCACTGTCGCGCCTCAAAGCAGCTCCACGCAAAAACGAGCAGCAGCAGCATTGCAAAAGGCAGCGATATGAGGGGGTTGCGTTCCGCGCCCTCGCCCATTTCCGAGTCCGAATTCGTCGCTTTGGTTTTGATGACGCCACGGACGGAAAAGTACAATGTCAGCACCACCAGCCCGGCGATGATCAACACGATCGGTCGCGAAACCCAACTGGCGCCATCATAGGCGCGCATGCTGATCTGGAATGATTCTTCCATGAGGGAGCCGAGGATCAAGGCGAGGACCAGCGGTGGCCTTGGCCAGCCGCTCCGCTTCATCAAAAAGCCGACCACCCCCATGCCCAAACATGTAACCCAATCGCCGATCGAGGTGCCGCCGATCCAGGCGCCCATGAAGATGAAAAGGATCACGCCGGGAACGATCAGGTGACCTCGTATGAAAGCAATCCGGGCGACCTGATTGGTGAGCACCATCAGCAAACCGGCGCAGATGATGTTGGCGATAACGATGGTCCAAACCATTGAGAAGGTGAGCGGCAATTCCGACGTCAGCATGTCGGGGCCCGGCTTGAGTCCCTGGATCATCAGCGCGCCAAGCAGGATTGCCGTTCCCAGACTACCCGGGATTCCGAATGCGACCGTCGGCACCAGCGAACCGCCCTTGGTTGCATTGTTTGCAGCCTCCGGGGCGATGACGCCGCGAATGTCGCCCTGACCGAATTTGGAACTGTCCTTTGCGCTCTGCAGCGCATGCCCGTAGGCGATCCAGTCAACAATGGCCGCGCCCAGACCCGGTAGCATTCCGACATAGGTCCCGATCAACGAGCTACGCAATGCGAGCCATTTGTGTGTCCAGGCGTCCCGGACGCCGGTCATGATCGTCACGTCCTTGGAATCCTGCTTCTGCACCCGCGAGATGTTGACGTTTTTCGTCGCGAGTTCGATCAACTCGGGAATCGCGAACAGGCCAAGTACGACGGGAATGAGCGGAATACCATCGAGCAGGTAATCGGTGCCGAACCAGAAGCGCGGGATTGCGACCGCCTCACCATATCCGACCGTCGACATCAGCAGCCCGAGCAGCGCAATGACCAGACCCTTCAGGATCGAACTGCTGGCCAGAGAGCCGATCATGGCGATCCCGAGCACGCCCAGCATAAACAATTCCGGCGAGGCAAATGCCAGGATGAGGGGAAGGATCAGCGGCAGGGACACGGCCAGGATCAGGGCACCGAACACGCCGCCAAACGCGGACACCGCATAGGCGGCGCCGAACGCGCGCCGCGCCTCGCCTTTCTGGGCGAGCGGATACCCGTCGAGGATTGTTGCCTGCGACGCGGCCGTGCCGGGTATTCCAAGAAGTATGGACGCAATCGTATCGCTGGTCGTGGTCACGGCATACATGCCCAGCAGCAGGGCAAACGCCGACACCGGATCCATGCCGAACGTGAACGGCAGCAGAATGACCAGTCCAAGGACACCGCCAAGTCCGGGGACAGCCCCGAGCCAGATACCCAGCAAAATGCCTATGAGCATGTAGCCGAACGCTTGCCATTGGAGGACAAGGGAGAGTCCTTCTATGGCCGAGCTGACCACATTGACTTCTGACATATTCAAGCATCCCCAAGCATTGCGGTGGCTGGCGGCCTATGAATATCGGCACCACCGTTCGGAGACCACGCACCCGACAACGTCATTCCTTGCTGCACGACACGTGCCGGGACCCGCTTCTCCGAAAGCACCGTCACTGCTCGGTCACAAGACCGGGCAGTGACGGCGTTCAGGACAGATAGAGAGGATCGGACACGCTCCCGCCGCAACATCGAAAGGCGCGAAAGCGAGAAACGTGTCCGGTCAACCCGATCGAAGCCCTACTTGGCTTTCCCGGCATTGTAGAAGTCGACCATAAACTGCTTCAAATCCGGCGAAACAGTCGTAACGGTTTTCACAACTTCCTCTGCCACTTCCGGGTCGGCCCAATTTTGCGGATACCCCGAGAGCTTGATTTGTTGCTCGATAAGGGCCGGATCGGCCATCGCCTTTTTCATGCCCTGGCGCATATCATCGACCGCCTCTTTCGGCATGCCTGGCGGCCCCCACAGGAGATGGGAGGCGTTTCCAAGGATGAACATGTTGAACTTCAGGGCATCATACGCAAGACCAGACGGGTCCTTGCCATGAATTTCGCGATAGACTTCCTCGAAGACCGGCAGTTCCGGAATATACTTGTTGACCGTGTCCTTGCCTTCGGAGTCCAGAATGCTCCACTGCATGAGACCCTTCGCGTCGCCTGTGGTCACCATGTTGGGCTCGATCACCTGCCGATAGGTCGAAAGGGGTGCAATCCCCATGCTCGCCTCGCCGGTGCGGACGGCGCTAACGACCTTGATCGATCCCCGGTAGCCGGGGATGTAGCGGAACGGTGTATCGAGTGCCATCAAGGTCAGACGGCCGACCACATCCGGAATGGCGCCCGGACCGATACCCGCCAACTTTAGGTCCTTCGCAGTAACGAGATCTGTCGCCCGTTTCATGCCACCTTGTACCGCGTCACTACGCGCGTACATGACAAGACCACCCGGCGTCACCGTGGCGCCGGCGACCGTCAGTTCATCAAACTTCACGCGCAGACCCGGCGCACCAACAACCTGGCTGATCGGCGAGAAGGCACCGAACTGCAGCGTCAGACCATCCGGCTTTGCGCGTTCATAAAGAAAATTGAATGCCTTGATGCCACCGCCGCCGGTCATGTTCTGAACAATCAATTCGGGATTGCCGGGAACATACTGGCCCAGATGTTGAACAATGTTGCGCGCTGTCAGATCGCTTGCGCCCCCGGCCCCGTACCCGACCAGAATGGTAACCGTCTTGCCTTCATAAAAAGGGGCGGCAACAGCCGGCGCCGACCATGCCATATGGGCAAAAGCGACGCCTGCCGCCAATCCCAAAAGTTTACGATGTTTAAACATGCGAGTTCACTCCCTTTGCTCCGTTTTCAGAGTATTCATAACGTCTTTATATTTTTTACTTTATTTATAATTTAGTATTTTAGACGAAATGCTAATGTGAACAATTATTATACTTAATCCACATTAACTACATACGAGTATTGAGTTTAAGCGTACCCATCCCCGATAGGCACAAATTTATCGACATGCAAGCATTCCTGTAGGTTATGGGATAATGGAGCATCATTACCGAATTAACTGCCTTCGCCGCGGCATGGGTTCAATATCTGCAGCCGGCGCCATCACCACGCATGACTACATGACTTTAGGTTTTCAACGGGTACTCACAGCGTCACGACGATGGTGTAATTTTGCCCTCTGGAGCGGTACCGTAACGACGCTCTTGAATACGAAGGGCAAGGTAAAAAGGGTGGGGACATGGACAATAAAATCGCCGACAAGAAAATTGCGGTGTTGGGCACCGGCGCCAACGGCAGCGTCATCTCGAGTGACCTGATCAATGCGGGCATCGAGATCACGATGATCGACATGTGGGCCGAGCATGTCGAGGCCATGCGGGCCAACGGGCTGTCGATCACGAGCCCCCACGGCGACAGCTTCAACGTACCAGCCAACGCCCATCACCTGTCCGACGTGTGTACCTTCACCGGTAAATTCGACGTCGTGCTGCTCGTCTCCAAGGCCTACGACGCGGGCTGGCTCGCGAAGTTCATCGAGCCTCATCTTGCCGACGACGGCGTGATCGTCGGCGTTCAGAACGCCATGACGGCGGAGATCATCGCCGACATCGTCGGTGTCGAGCGCACCCTGGGCTGCGTCATCGAGCTCGCCTCGCAGCTGTTTGATCCCGGCACCGTCCAGCGCAGCACCAACAAGGACCACACATGGTTCGGCATCGGTGCCTTCGATCCCTCACAAGAGCGGCACATCGAACTGGTCGCCGCGCTGTGCAGTCACACCGGGTCGGTCGAGATCATGGATGAAATTCTGTCGGCCAAGTGGGTGAAGCTGGTTGTCAACGCGATGATCATGGGCTCGATGGCGGTCCTTGGTGGCACGCCCGAACAGGTTCTGCAGCAGAACGGCCCCGAATACGCCGCGCGGGCGCGGAAATGGTTCCTACAGGCCGGCGAGGAAGCGCTCGCGGCCGGCCAATCCCTCGACTACAAAGTCGTGCCGGTCTTCGGCCTCAAGCCCGAGGACGTCACCAACACCAACAATCTGCTCGAGACCCTGCTCGACAAGATTCTCGACGACATCGGCCCCGGCCCGGTCAACACCAGCCTGCAGGACCTGATGAAGGGCCGCCTGTGCGAGACCGATATGATCCAGGGACTCGTGGCTGATGAATGCGAGGCTTCCGGCCGCCCCGCCCCCGTCTGCGCGGGCATCACCGAGATGGCGCGACAGATTCACGCTGGCGAACTGGAGCCGGGCCCCGAGAATCTCGAACGGGCCGGGTGGTAGCGGGAGTTATGTATGACGGACCGGTTATCGATACCCATCATCACATCTGGGAAGTGCAGAACTATCCGTGGCTGACAGCACCCCCCTCCCCGAAAATATTCGGCCCCGAATATGAGTTGCTGCGCCGTGATTACCTGATCGACGATCTACTGGCCGATTTCGGTGATAACAACGTGGTCAAGTCAGTCCACGAACAGGCCCACTACAACCCGCCCGACCATGTCGGCGAGACCCGCTGGCTGCAGGGGGTCGCCGACGCGCACGGCTTTCCCCATGGAATCGTCGGCCACGCGAACATCGCCGGCGATGATATTGGCGACGTGCTGGACGGACATCTCGAGTTCCCGAATTTCAGGGGAATCCGCCATGTCGTCGCGTGGCACCCCGACAAGGAGGTCTGGCAGGTGGTTGACCGGCCGGATTTCTGCATGTCGCCGGAATTCAGGCGCGGCCTGGAGGCGCTTGAAGCCCGCGGCATCCATTTCGAACTGCAGGGCTTCGCCAACCAGTTCGACATTTTCGCCGAACTCGTCGCCGGCCATTCGGGGCTGCGGTTCTGCCTGGTCCATGGCGGTCTGCTGACGGGCGACGACGACGAGACATTCGACGATTGGCGTCGCGCGATCGAGCCACTGGCCAAATTCGACAATCTGTCTGTGAAATGTTCCGGCCCGAACGTCATCAACTGGGAAATACCCCGGCCGCTCACGGCGGTCTCGCGGCAATACAACGCGCTGATCGATATGTTCGGTGCTGATCGATGTTTCTTCGGGAGCAACTTCCCGGTCGAGAAACTGATGACAACCTATGACGAGGTAATGGCCCTTTCCCGGGTAGCACTGGCGGACCGCACGACGGCAGAACAGCGGGCTTTTTTCTACGACACGGCTGCGGCATTCTATCGTCTGGTCTGAGAACGACCCAAGCCCACAACTCGGCAGAAAGCTCAATCATGCCCGACAATAAAATGCAGGCCGTCGTCGTGTGCGAGAACGGCGTCGAGACCGCCGAGGTCGATGTCCCGGAAATCAACGCGAGCCAGGTGCTGGTCAAGGTCGTCGCCTGCAGCGTCAACCGTTCCGACCTGCTGACGGTGCAGGGACAGAACTACGGACATGTCGGCGGCGCCCAGAAAATCATGGGCGCGTCGTTTACCGGCGAAGTCGTCGCGGTCGGCGACGAGGCCGAGGGGATTGCGGTCGGAGATCGCGTGGCCGCGACCGGTGCGGCCGGCTGGGCCGAGTATGCAGTCTCGAACTGGCAACGCGCCCTGCCCGTCCCGTCGAGCGGGATCGAACTGATCGAGGTGGCAGGGCTCGCGTCGGGGCTCTGCGTCATGCATGACGCGATCGTCACCAACGGACATTTCGAGGCCGGGCAGAGCATGCTGGTCCAGGGTGCCAGCAGCGGCGTCGGAATCATCGCGATGCAGATCGGCAAGTTTTTAGGTGCGAGCATGGTCATCGGCACATCGACAAATGCCGGGCGACGCGGGCGGCTATCCGACGTCGGCGCAGACATGGCGTTCGATTCCCGCGACGAGAGCTGGGTCGATCAGGTGCTGGAGGCGACCGACGGACAAGGTGTCGACCTGATCATCGATCAGGTCTCGGGCTACACCGCGAACCAGAACATGGCGGCCACCAGGGTCCATGGCCGGATCATCAATGTCGGACGGCTAGGCGGCGAAAAGGCGGAGTTCGACTTCAACCGCCATGCGGAGCGGCGTCTCACCTACATCGGCACGACCGGGCGCACGCGTTCCCTTGATGAGCATATCGAAGTCGTGCGGCTCGCGCGCGAGGGGCTTTGGGACGCGCTGGCCAATGGGGCATTCCGGATGCCCATCGACAGCACGTTCCGTCTCGCGGAAGCGGGCTCTGCCCTCGAACGCATGGCCGCGAACCAGCATTTCGGCCGCATCATGCTGACGATCGACGCGTAGCGTCTTCGCGTACACAATTCCCGCGCGACGTGGACTCACCTATTTTCTGCTCCTAGAGTCGTTTCAGCACCGGTAAAGGCCAGCAATAAGCCTGACCAGGGGAGCGCGTCATGAACATCATCACCCAGTCCGCGGCCAGCCGCGCGGCCCGCGACGTCCCGCGTCGCGAATTACCCGTAGTCGACGTCGGCGATGTCATCGCCGGCGATCCAGACGCGCCCGCCAGGATTTCAGACCAGTGGCGCGAGGTTTGGGAGACGATCGGGTTCATGTGCATCGTCAATCACGGTGTGTCGCAGGCGAAGATCGACGGCATGTTCGCCGCCGCCAAGCAGTTCCACGACCTCCCGGAAGACGTGAAACAGACTGTCCCCCTGAATACGGACCATCGCGGCTATATGGGCATTCGCGCCGACTATCTTGAGACCGGCGAGATGGAGGACAACCGCAAACCGTCCATCTCGCAAGCCATGTTCACCGCGACGGAATACCCGGCCGACAACCCTTTCGTCCGGGCCGGCGCCCAGTTCTACGGCCCGAACCAGTGGCTGCCGGAAGATATCGCGCCCGCGTTCCGCGAAACGACGCTGGACTACATGGATGTCGTGACAGAGCTGGGCAGGAAACTCCTGCCGATCTGGGCGCTGTCGCTTGAACTGCCCGCAGACTATTTCGCGCCGCATTTCGAGACGCCCTACACTTATTTCAGAATCGCCACCTACCCACCCCTGCCGGAACATCAGGACGCCGAGATGGGCATCCACGCCCACCGCGACACCGGCTTCATGACCTTCCTGCCGCCTGCCAAGGAGGAAGGCTTGCAGGTGCTGGATGAAGACGGAAACTGGTTCTGGCCGGAAATGCCCGACGACGCGATGGTCGTGAATCTCGGCCAGTTCGCGACCCGCTGGACCAACGACCGGTTCAAGGCCACCACTCACCGGGTCGTGCCGCCGCTGGAAAACGACCGCTACGCGATCCCTGTGTTCGTCAACCCGGATTTCGAGGCGCGCAACGAAACGCTGGCCACCTGCACCGCGCCGGACAACCCACCCAGATATCCCGTTCAGACCTATCGGGAATGGTTCGGCTGGTACATGAGCAACACCTTCGACGTGTACAAGAATGACAAGTCGTAGCCTGACGCGCGTCGCCCAAAGAAACGGCAGTTGCGAAACCGGATATATGGTTAGGGCAGACCTGCGTCCACAAGACTGGCACGGTCACGTGTCAACCTGTCCGGATCCAGACAGTTCTGGGTGAGCGCCCAATTCTCCACGGTGAATTCGGGTCGGGCCGCGAGGAGATTCACGCCGTGAGACCGGGCGCCGTCCATGTCCCCCATATCGGCGCAAGTCAGGACCATGTCGACGAGACCGAAGCCGGTACTTCGGTCATTATACTCCGATAGCACCGTGAGGGCCTCGTCGTAGCGACCGGCATAGCGGTATGCGTGCCCCAGGATACCGAAATACCATCCCGGGCCCAGCGGATTCAGCCGAATGGCAGACTGAACTTCACGAATCGCTTCTTCCGGACGCTCGGCAAAAGTAAGGGCCAGCGCAGACAACGCCCGGAGGTCCGCATGCTCGGGCGCCAGTTCGGCCGCCCGGCCATATGCGGCGACCGATTCCTCCAGTTGCATATGCGCCATGTGCCAGTAGCCCAGCGCCGCCCAGGCGTCGGCATTTTTCGGATCAATTTCCAACGCCTGGTCCGCAATTGTTTTTGCCCGGAGCAACGTGTCATCCCGATCCACGCTCCAGTGGAACCGCCCTTCGATCGCCAGGGTACAGGCGAGCATCGCCATGATCTGCGCGGATTCGGGATCATGCTCCCGGGCACGCTCGAAGCAAGCGCGGGCGTGGCGGTAGGACTCTGCGTGAACAGTTCGGAAATAGCTGAGACCGCGGATAAACTCCGTCCAGGCCTCGACGTTGTTCGTCGACGTATAACGAAGCAGGGCCTGCTCACCTTCGGTCAGTTCGACCTGGAGCGCGGTGGCCACTGTGAGCGTAATCTCGTCCTGGACTGCGAAGATATCGTCGAGCTGTCGATCGTAGCGGTTCGACCACATGTGGCTGCCGGTCTGCGCATCCGCAAGTTGCACGGAAACGCGGATTCGGTCGGTGGATTTGCGCAGACTTCCGGTCACCACAAAGCGGGCTCCGAGCGTATCGCCAATCTCCTGAACCGTGGCCGCCCTGCCCTTGAATGTGAACACGGAGCTTCGCGGCGTCACCGAAAGATGACCGATCTGCGACAGGCTGGAAATCAAATCCTCCGCGATGCCGTCAGCCAGAAATTCCTGATCCGGGTCTGCGCTCATATTCTCGAACGGCAGAATCGCCAGGACCGGAACATCTTCCTTTGGTAGCGCGGCCGTGGGGGATTGATTGCGACGACGCTCGGCAACCGGCTCCGGAACAACGAGATAGACATCGACAGGGTCGGCGATGTTCTTGAGCTGTTTGCTCCCGAGTGGCTCGAACCCGACATCAGCCTTGTTCCAGAGCTGGTCGTGGACCGTATCCGCAACGACGATGCCGCCTGCCGGCGCGAGCGGCTCAAGACGCGCGGCAATGTTCACGCCATCACCGAACACATCATCATTTTCCAGGATGATATCGCCGATGTTCAGGCCCATCCGGAAAACGACCTGCTCGCCGGGTGTTTCCGGCTGGTTGTGCAGATGGATCGCCGTCTGGATCGCGCGCGCGCAGTTCAGCGCATCGACGGCGCTCGCGAACTCTGCCAGGAACCCATCACCCATTTTCTTGAAAATGCGGCCCCGATGCGCGGAAATCTCTGGCTCCACAATCGTGGTGAGGACCAGGTTGAGACTCTCGAGCGTCCGGACTTCGTCATCCTGCATCTGACGGCTGAACCCAACCATATCGGCGGCAAGGATTGCGGCGAGACGACGTTCCATGGCCGGCATCCTATCCGCGCACCCGAGGAACAACAAACCGGGATTCACTCGTCCGGTAACTTGATTCTTTTCCGACGAACGGGGCCCATCTTGCGCAGGCGCACATATGCCGCGAAACTGGCCGTGTCGCCGTCCCGGCAGTTCCAAGGAACGAACACATGAAACTCAGCACCGACCGTATTCTCACCACCCATGTCGGCAGCCTGCCGCGCCCCGAAGACCTGCTCGAAATGCTCCGCAAAGAAGATCGCGACGAAGCGGTCGATACCGAAGCGCTGCACAGCCGAACAGCCGAGGCCGTCAAGAATGTTGTGGCCGATCAGGTGGCGTCCGGTATCGACGTCGTGTGCGATGGCGAGATGAGCAAGATCTCCTATCACGTCTATGCCCGACACCGGCTGGCCGGGCTTGAGGCAACCGACGGCACCGGCGTTGTGGGTCGTCCGGCGCCCGCGGATTTCAACGATTTCCCGGAAATGATGGAGGCATTCGGCAAGGGCGGCACCGAACTCATGACGGCGACCGTTTGCGAAGGACCGGTGTCCTATGCCGACCGCGGGCCGCTCGAGCGGGACATCGCCAACCTGAAAGTGGCCGCAGACGCCGCCAAGCCAACCGAACTGTTCATGAACACGGTCTCACCGGGCTGCCTGTCGACCTATGTACCCAACCGCCATTACCCCGACCGGGATGCGTATCGTGAAGGGCTGATCGAGGCGCTGCGCCCGGAATACAACGCGATCCACGAGGCCGGCATCGTCCTGCAACTCGATTGCCCCGATCTGGCCGGCGCGCGTCACACCGACTACCAGGCGATGGACGAGGAAGAGTTTCTTGCGGATGCGGAGAAGAGCATCGAGGCCCTCAACGCCGCCACGAGCGACATCCCGCCCGAAGCCATGCGGATGCACATCTGCTGGCTGAACTATCCCGGGCCCCACACCCACGACATCCCGCTCAAGAAGCTTCTCGGGGTGCTGGCCAATGCACGCCCGCAGGCCCTCCTGTTCGAGGGTGCCAACCCGCGCCATGCCCATGAATGGGAAGACCTGAAGGATGCCGGTGTGCCCGACGACAAGGTGCTCATCCCCGGTGTCATCGATTCCACGAGCAACTTCGTCGAGCACCCGCAACTGATCGCCCAGCGTATCTGCCAGTATGCCGACATCGTCGGGCGCGAGCGGGTGCTGGCCGGCAGCGACTGCGGGTTCGGCACCTACGCCGGGCGCAAGGGCGTGTTCCCGAGTGTGGTACTCGGCAAGTTCCGCGCCATGGCCGAGGGCGCGCGCATGGCCACGGAACGGCTCTGGTCATAACCTCGGCACAGGTTTGAAGGTCATGAACAAGCAAATTGCTGTCCTCTCGACGGGTGCCAACGGCAGCTGCATCGGTGCCGACCTGACCGCGGCCGGTCTCAACGTCACCGTGATCGACCATTGGCCATCCCACGTGGAGGCCATGCAGGCGAACGGGGTCACCATCGAGACCCGGGACGGCACGACCACCACGCCGGTCAACGCGATCCACCTTTGTGACGTCGCCACGCTGACCGAGCCTTTCGACATCGTGCTGCTGACGTCCAAGGCCTATGATTCTCGCTGGCTGACGGAGTTTATCCGCCCCCACCTGGCCGAAGACGGTCTGCTCGTCGCCGTGCAAAACTGCATGACCGCAGAAATGATCGCGGAAATCGTCGGGCCGGAGCGCACTGTCGGATGCGTGGTCGAGCTGTCGTCGCAATTGTTCGAACCGGCCGAGATCAAGCGCAACACCGAGACCGCGCGCACATGGTTCGGCGTCGGTGCTTTCGACCCGACCCATGAAGACCGCGTCGCGGAAGTCGCGGAAGTGCTTTCCCATGCCGGTCGGGTGGACATCAGCGAGGACGTCATCTCGGCCAAGTGGATGAAGCTGATCACCAACACGATGTCGATGGGCATCAAGGCGATCTGCAACGCGACCAACGGCCAGCTGTTCCAGGAAAATGGTCCCGAATACGCCGCGATGGCGCGGGCCGTTTGTCTGAAATCCGGCGAAGAGGCTTTAGCGGCCGGGCAGTTTCTTGGCTACAAGCCGGTGCCCGTCTACGGTCTCAAGCCCGAACAGGTCGAAAACACCAACAACCTCCTCGAAACGCTGCTCGACAAGATCGTGGCCGATGTCGGGCCGACCGCGATCAACACCGTCCTCCAGGACCACATGAAGGGCCGCTACAGCGAGGTCGACATGATCAACGGTATGGTCGCGGACGAGTGCCGCGCCAACGGCCGCGCATCACCCATGAACGACGCCATTGTCGAGATCACCCGGCGCATACACGCCGGCGAACTTTCCCCCGACATCGACAATCTCGAACTGCTGCGCCAGGAAACGACCCGCTGACGCCACCCGCGCGGGTCAGCCGCGCGCGTCCTCAAGGATCATCGCGGATGCCTTCTCACCGATCATGATGGTGGGCGCATTGGTGTTGCCGGAGACGATTTTCGGCATGATCGATGCGTCGGCCACCCGCAGCCCCTCGAAGCCCCGCACCCGCAGCCTCGCATCGACGACCGCGCGCTCGTCCGGGCCCATGCGGCAGGTGCCGACCGGGTGGAAGCTGGTCGCGCCGTAGCGGCGCAGATAGTCGAGCATGTCGGCGTCGGTGACGACCTGGTCGCCCGGAATATGCTCGGACTCGATAAAATCGGCGAGCGGTTTCGCCGCCGCAATCTGGCGCGACATCTGGCACCCCCGCGCAATGGTTTCGCCGTCGCGCGCCGCGTGCAGGAAGTTCGGGCGGATCGCCGGCGCCTCGAACGGGTCCGCCGAACGGGTCATGACGAAGCCGTGGCTCTCGGGCCGCAGGAGCCGCACGATCAGGGAAATGCCCGGAAACGGATGCAGCTTCCGGCCGATCTTCTCGGCGCTGAACAAGGTGATTCCGATCTGTATATCCGGCGTGGCGAGCGCCGGATCGGTCCGGAAGAAACCGGCGGCCACCGATGCGCCCATCGCGAAGAAACCCCGTCGGCGAAGGGCGTAGTTCAACACCTCGCGCGCGCCGCGCAGGGGGTGGCGCACCGCATCGTTCAGCGTGATCGGCTGGTTGCAACGGTAGACCAGCCGGATGTTGAAATGGTCCTGCAGGTTGGCCCCAACATCCGGCATATCGGCCACGACATCGATACCAAGATCCCGCAGGTGCTGGGCCGGCCCGAGGCCAGACAGTTGCAGGAGTTGCGGCGAGTTGATCGCGCCGCCGGAGAGAACAACCTCGCCGCTTGCGTGCGCCACATGTGTCTCACCCCCACGCTCATACTCCACGCCCGTCGCACGGCGACCATCGAACAGCACCCGCGTGGCATGGGCTTCCGTGACGATCGTCAAATTCTTGCGGTTTTGTGCCGGACGAAGGAACGCCACGGCCGTGCTGGAGCGCATTCCCTTCCGCGCGGTCAGCTGCATGTAGCCGAAACCCTCATGCTGCGGGCCGTTGAAATCATCCGTGCGCTGGTAACCGCACGTAACAGCGGATTCGATAAAGGCATCGCTGAGCGGATGCCGTGTACGTGTGTCGGACACGCCGAGCGGCCCGCCCGCACCGTGATACTCGCTTTCGCCGCGCTCCTGATCTTCCGATTTGCGAAAGAACGGAAGCACATCATCGAAACTCCAGCCTTCATTCCCGAGCTGACGCCAATGATCGTAGTCCTCGCGTTGCCCGCGAACATAAACCAGCCCGTTGATCGAGCTGGAACCGCCGAGAACCTTGCCGCGTGGATTGGGAATACGCCGGTCCGCCACCGCCGGATCCGGCTCGTTCGAATACAGCCAGTTCACCTTCGGATTTGTGAAGTGCTTGCCATAGCCCAGCGGGACGTGAATCCACGGGTTGGTATCGCGCCCGCCCGCCTCGAGCAGCAGGACATTGTACTGCCCTGATTCCGACAGCCGGTTCGCCAAAACGCAGCCCGCACTTCCGGCACCGACAATGATGTAATCGAACGTCATGAAGTTCTCCGTTATGTGCCGATCCCACTGCCTATCATCGAGGTGCCCACTTATATTCTATGCCATTCGCTTGGCGTTCCCCCGAAACAAACCGTATTTCATGAACCTCGTAGCCGGCGAAGGTGGCAAGACGGTCCACCTGTCCGGCCTGGTCTCCGACACAATCGAGAGTGAGCCGGAACGAACGGCCAATCACCATGAGGGCGATGATGGATTTCCATGGCGACGACATGTCGGCTTCGAGCACCTGTGTCGGCGTAGCGGCGCTGCTCCTCGAAGGCGCTTCTGCGGAGTTCTATGTGACGGCAGCGGTTGTCAACGGCTAGCCGCCAAACATCAAGGGAGCGGGTCGGGCTCACCGTTTTTGGTCGGCATCCGGTAGCCGACCATGGTCAGGCAAACCGACGTGTAGAGCCCGAGCAACCCGAGCAATTCGTTGACACCGGTCTCACCGAAGATCGCCTGTGTCTCGGCCCAAAGTGCATCATTCGTGCCTTGTCCGGAAATCATATCGGCGCAAAACCGATAGCAGACCGCCTCGTCATCCCGGTCAAATACCGGCTTCTCGCCGAGACGAATCGCCTCGACAATGGCGGGGGCGACACCGGCCTTCTCCGCCGCCGGACCGTGGGACGTCCAGACATATTGGGCGCGCCAATGCTTGGCGACGACGAGAACCGTGATCTCGACAAGCCGTTCTTCGAGGGACACACCGTGGCGCAGGAACTCCTCCACCGGCTCGATACGGTCGGCAAACCCCGGCGACGCCAGCCAGAACTGATACGGCCCGGGCACATAGCCGCGTTTGGTCATGATCCGGTCGTACACGGCCCGCGCGTCAGCCGGGAGGTTCTCCGGGTCAAAGGGCGGGAAACGCGCCGTCACCGGTCAATCCTCGTAGGTGTTCGACAGGGTGCCGATGCCATCGATGATGACATCAATGGTCGCGCCAGGTTTCATCGGCAATGCGCCCGGCCCGGTGCCACAGGCGATCAGATCACCCGGCTCCAATGTCATGGATTGCGACAGCTTGGCGACGATCTCGGCAGGCTGCATGAACAGGTCCGCCACCGGATAATTCTGCCGCTCTCGGCCATTGAGCTCGGCCCGGATCGTGCTGTCGGAAAAATCTGTATCGGTCACGATCGCCGGACCGAACGCACCGAACGTATCGAACCCCTTCGCCCGCGCCCATTGGGGAAACGACGGGTCGGCGTTGAGCAACTGCATCGCCGTCACGTCATTCACACAAGTGAAGCCAAAGATCGCGTCGGCGGCCGCCGTCTCATCGACATTGCTGACAGACTTGCCGATGACGATGCCGAGCTCGGCCTCGTAGATCACCCGGCCGTCATAGGCGGCGGGTTTGCGGATGATGCCGCCGGGTGCGAGATAACTCGTCGACGGCTTGAGGAAGAACAGCGGATATTCCGGCTGTTCCAACCCCTGTTTGTCGGCGGCGGACCGCGAGTTGTTCCACAACGCGATAAACTTTCCGGGGACACAGGGCGTCAGCAGCACCACCGCATCCAATGCGATTGTGTCTCCGGTTGCCGTCGCCCCGGCAAACATATCGCCGTCATGAATCGCGATGGTATCTCCGTCGAGCGCACCGAAGCTCGCCGCGCCGTCTTTCTCAAATCGCACCCAATTGCTCACGTCACTCACTCCGTCTAATTGCCAACCAACGTGATAGCGCGATTAACGCCGAGTTTCGACCACAGTGACTTTCGGCCACCCACAATCACACGCCTGCGCGTGAATGCAATGGTAGTCCTTCACGAGTCCCTGATGTAGATTCGGAACCGTCCTAGGGGAGACGGGAGCCTGAATGCCAATTCACGCACCAGTTCGGCATTTCATATCTGCTTTGCGTATTCCGGCGCTCACCAGCAGCGTGATCGTTGCGGCGGCCATCGCATTCTCCACCGCGCCCGCTCACGCGGCGTGTACCGTCGGCGGCGGTGCCGCGATCGATGGTTTCGCGGTCGGTGCTTCGGTGAACTGTCCGACCGGCACGGTCCAGGCCGGCACGGTGCCGCCCGATGGCGCCACGATCACCAACAAGAACTTCGCCGGTGGCAGCACCACCTTCACCTACACGACCCCGGCGGTCGGGACTGTCCAGCTGGCCGGCAACGTCAGCCTGACCGCAGCAACCGCCTCTGCCTCGGAAGCGGGGGCGGCAGCGGTGGCGAACAACAACGCCCAAGTCGAAGCGCTCTTTGGTGGTGGAAACGGAGGAGCCACAACGACAGATATTCCGTTGGATTCTGGCACTGTCTTCGGGCCGCAAGAAAATCCCGTCAAAGTTGCTCTCGAGGGCGAACTCTTTAACGCCGAACAAGATCACCAGGCAATCACGGAAAACATTCAGTGGATGCGCGACAATGTCGAATACCACGTCCGCAATTTTCGACAAGATTTGGTGGCCGTGAAAATAAAGATTGGGAACACGGAAGAACAACTGGAAACGCTGCGCAATTCGGGACGCGGGGGGGTGCTCTTCCAGATCGCAGTCAATAACCTCGAAGAGGAATTAGAAAGCCTGGATGCGGATCTTCTTAGAACAGAGGAAGCCATGTTGGCATACGTCTTCCAAGGCCAGGTTTTAATCACAGATCGACAAAAGGACGCTGAACGCGGCCGCCTCCGAGTCGAAAGCGCCAGGGAGCGACTGCGCGAACACACGAACGCAGGAGGCACCACCGCGACACCCTCCCAATCACAATTTGCTCTCCTGTTCGGCGCTAAAGACCGCCGCGGTGCGCAACAGGCGTTTGCAACGTCGTTCCGGCTCTCGGAGCTTCTACGAAATGCTTCGAACACGAGGCTCGGCCAGACAGAGACAAACCAACCCCTGTTCCGCCGTCGGCCGAAACTTCCCTCCGCTCTCGATATGTTCGCGAACATCAGCTACTCGGACGTCGAGAATGATGCCAACGGCGCGGGATACGAAAGCAAGAGTTGGCAGGGCACGGTCGGGCTCGACTATCGGCTGACCAATGCCTGGGCACTCGGCGTTTTCACGGCCTTCACCTCGAACACCTCTAAGACCGCGACGATCAATTCCAACTCAGACAGCTTCAGCTACCTGATCGGGCCGTTCGTTCGGTTCAACCCGACCCCGAACATCACCCTGTCAGGCAGTGTGTCTGCGGGCAGCACTGGCACCGACCTGAACGTCGGCGGTGCGACCAGCAGCTTCGACAGCAACCAGCAACTGGCGACCTTCGGCATTCGCGGCAGCTGGTCGGAGGGCAACTGGACCTTCGCGCCGGCCGTCGGCATCTCCTATTCGGTCACGCGCAGCGACGGCTTCACCGACAGCAACGGAAACGTCAACGGTTCCAGTACCAACCGTTCAGGTGCGATCAATTTCGGGCCCACCATTAGTTATCTCCACACCCTGGAAGATGCCGGCCCCTTCGCGTTGATCACGCCATCTCTCGGGATCAATGGGACCTACAACTACAAACACAGCGGCGATGTGACGTTTAACAACGGCGTCATCCTGACCAGCGACGACCTGTCCGCATCCCTCACCCCCGGGGCATCCGTAAGTTTCACAAACGGCACCAGCGCAAGCCTCGGCTATACCCATTCGGGCATCTTCAGCGATGTCGATGGCTGGTCGGTCACAGCCGGTGCGAGTGCACCCGTGAACCTGATCTTCCCGGGACTGGGCCCGAACGCCACGACAAACTTCCAGTTCACAGCCGAGCCGCAAACGGGCCAGACATTCATGCTCAGGGTCGTCATTCCGGTTTTCTAGGTCCCTGCAGATCGCCAACAATCGGGTCGGCCTTGCCCGGCGCGGAAACTTCGCTACGCTCCACTTTGGTGTATTTGAGCGGGGAAGCGTGACATGAGCGAGCAGGTTGCCGCAGAGCGGATCGTCGATTGCCTGATCGAGGCCGGGACCGAGCATTTCTTCGGCCTGCCCGGCGGCGCGACCATGGACATCTACCGCGCGCTCCACGACCGCCAGGACGAAATTCGGGCCATCGTACCCCGCGACGAACAGACCGCGTCCTGCATGGCTGACATGTACGGCAAGCTGACGGGCAAGCCCGGCATACTCGCCGGACAGGGCGGCTTCACCGGCTCGACTGGCATGTTCGGCGTGATCGAAGCTTTTCTCGCCTCCTCCCCAATGCTCGTGCTGACCGAGCTGTCGGACCATAACGAGTTCGTCATGCACGGCCCGATCCAGTCGGGTGCCGGGCACTACGGCTCGTTCGACCTGGCCGGCATGTTCAGATCGACGACCAAATACACCGCCGTCGCCCACACCGCGCGCGAGGCGGTGATGAGCACCCAACTCGCCTACAAGCACGCAATCACCGGGCGGCCCGGCCCCACGGCCTGCCTGTTCCGCGCCAACACGCTGCGCGACCCGGTCGCCGATAACGCGCTACCGGAAATCCACGATACGAAGCGGCTCCTGAACACCAGCAAGTCCGTCCCCCCGACCGCCGCCATTGATGCGGCGCTGGAGGTTCTCATCGCCGCGAAGGCGCCGGTGATCGTCGCCGGAAACGGGGTTCGCATTTCCAAGGCATTCGACTCACTCGAAGCCATGGCCAATCTGCTCGGTGCGCCCGTGGTGACAACTGTCCTCGGCAAGGGCGCGGTCGCCGAGACCCATGATCTGTCCGCCGGCCCGATGGGCTACACCGGCCTGCCGCTCGCCAACGAGATCGTCGGCATGGCCGACATGATTCTGGTCGTCGGCAGCCGGCTGAAACCCCAGGACACCTGTTTCGAGCATCCGCAGATGTTCGACCCGAACCGCCAGCGGATCGTCCAGATCGATATCGAAGCGCGCAATGCGTCCTGGACCATCCCGGCCGAGGTGGCTCTCGTCGGCGACGCAAACGAGACCCTGAAACTCATGCTCTGGGGCCTGGACGGGCGACTCGGCGCAAACGCGGTTGCGGACCGTCGCAAGGCATTCCTTGATCTGAAGACGGCGCGGAATTTCTTCGCCGACCCGATGCTCGCATCAGCCAATATCCCGATCGCGCCCCAGCGTCTTGTCGCCGAAATTCACGCATCCGTGCCAACCGAGGCGATTGTCTGCACCGACGCCGGCAGCAACCGCCACTGGATGAACCATTTTTTCCAGACACGCCGGCCCAACAGCTATTTCGGCTCCGGCGGCCTGGGTGGTGTCAGCTGGTCCCTGCCAGCCACCCTGTGCGCGAAGATTCTCGACCCGGCGCGACCGGCGATCGGCATCTGCAGCGACGGCGGCTTCGCGATGCAGATGCATGTGCTGCTGACGGCGGCCCAGTACGGGGCCAATCCCGTTTATGTGGTGATGAATAATTCCCGCCTCGGTATGACCGCCGAAGGCATGGGGAACCAGTCCCACGGCAATGATTTCCCCGACACCGACTATGCCGGTATCGCCCGGGCCTGCGGCGCCTGGGCCGAACGCATCGAAAAACCCGACGACATCGGTGCGGCGATCCGCGCTGGCCTCGCGCAGGAAAAACCGGCTGTCATCGATGTGGTCATCGACAAATCCGAGGGCATGCGCCAGGCGATCTATTCGCCGCTCGCGGTCGAGGCGGCGCGCGGCATTCGGCCTGAATAAGCCCCATACAGGTTCGCTCACATCGTGAACCTTGCCTCGACCGCGCTTGTCGAAAGCGGAAACTGCGCTAACATTGCCGAACAAGTGCGCTGAAACGAGCGAGGCACGACATGTCGAACGCAGAGAATGTGATCTCCGAGGAATTCGCCGATGAGGAAATTCCCATCCTCGATTTCGGCCCCTATCTGGCCGGCGAAGACGGCGCCCTGGAGAAACTCGCCGCCGAATTGCGTCACGCACAGGAGGATGTCGGGTTTTATTTCGCCATCAACCACAACGTGCCGCGCCCGCTGATCGAGCGAACCCACGGCAACCTCGTCCGCTTCTTCGACTTGCCGGATGCGGAGAAGCGCAAGCACGAGAATTACATCCCGCCGGGATCGACGATCTATGTCTCGTCAACCGTCAACGAGAATACCAAGCCTGATCTCAACGAGATGCTGCGCATGGTGCGCGAGCGCTCCCCCGACCATCCCGGGGTCAAGGCTGGCCTGCTTCCCTATTTCGGGCCGAACCAGTGGCCCGACGAGGCCCTGCTTCCCGGCTGGAAGGCCGAGATGATCGAGTATTACGACGCCATGGAAAAGTTGGGATACGCGCTCCTGCCGCTGTATGCGCGCGCGCTCGACCTGCCTGCCGACTATTTCGACGGCATGTTCGACGACCCGCTCTGGACGACCCGCAACCAGCATTATCCGGCGGTCGAAAGCGAGGAAAACCAGTTCGGGATTGCCCCGCACCGCGACCACGGGTTCATTACCCTGCTGCCGGTGACCGACACCCCGGGGCTGCAAATCCAGACCCAGTCCGGGCGCTGGCTGCCTGCCAACACGATCGAGGGCGCGATCATCGTCAACACGGGCGAGTTCCTGAACCGCTGGACGAACGGTCGGTTCATGGCGACACCCCACCGGGTGATCCCACCCAAGAAGGACCGATACTCGCTGGCCTTTTTCTTCAGCCCGTCCTGGGACACGCTTGCGGATCCGATGCCGACCTGCGTCGGCCCAGACAATCCGCCGAAGTATAAGCCGGTGCGTTTTCTCGACTATCGCGACTGGTACGTGAACCAGAACTATCTCGATGAGCTCGGAAAATCGCGGCCGGAACCGCCGACGCCAGAAGAGAGCCGATTCTCTTTCTAGGTGCCGGACGACCCGTTTTGGCTACAGGATCGGCGACAGCCAGCCGACGATCAGCCCGTAGATCAGATGAATGATCAGCGCGGTCAGCCAGCCCATGGGATGACCCTTGGAGCCGAAGAACCCGTCTTTCAGGAAGAACGGTACGAAGACAAGCATCGCGCCCACATACAGAATGCCGCCGAAGATCAGCCCCTTGATATAGGGCTCACCCGGCAGGTATTGGGCGATCACGGTGGCATAAAGAAGCGCGAAGGCGATCCCGTTTACGTGGATGACCGCGATTCCCCAGCCATAAGGTGCCGGTCCCTCGAAGGAGTCTCCGAAGGTGAGCTGGGTCATGCCCCGCGGCAGATCGATTCGCGGCAGGCCGTAACGATCCGCCCACAGCGCGCCGACCAGGTGCAGATAGGTCGCCAGCAGACCCGCCAGTGACACGTGAATGAAGAATTCCAGATCCATCGTCCCCTCCCAGGATAAAGCGCAATGATTTTCACCGGTTCATGAGCCGGTTTCCAAGCTCTATATTCAGAAGGTACACGGCGCGTCTGCTTCGTGGGGAGCAAATGCGGTCCTTTTCGCGGTCCGGTAACTCACAAACAGGGTGGTAATTTGAACGCCGAAAGTGATTTGCAGACTCCGGTCCTCGTCGTCGGCGCCGGGATGGTGGGGCTGTCTCTGGCCGTCGAGCTCGGCAGTCGCGACGTCCCGTGCATCCTGATCACCGACAGCCCGACCACCGCCGGACACCCGCAGGGCAACTCCCTGAATTCGCGGACCATGGAGCATTTCCGCCGCCTGGGCATGTCAGCAGAAATTCGCGCCGCCGGGTTGCCGGCGGATCATGCCACCGACGTGGTCTATGCGACCCGTTTTGCCGGCTGGGAGCTGGCGCGACTGCCCATGCCGTCGACCGCTGAAAAACTCGGCGACCCGGACCAAACAATCCAGACGCCGGAACCGATCCATAGGGCGAATTTTTTCTATGTGGAACCGATCCTCAAGGCGCGCATCGAAACCCTGCCGTCGGTCGACATGCGCTTCGGCCACCGTTTGGTGAGCTACGAACAGGATGCGGACGGTGTGAACGCCACCGTCGAACGTGTCGCGGACGGGACCACGCTGGAAATCCGCTGCGATTGGCTGATTGGCAGCGACGGCGCCCGTTCAACGGTACGCCAGGCGCTCGGCATCGGCTATGCCGGCAAGGGCGGAGAAGACGAGACATTCATGCGCGGGCGCATGCTCTCCACCTATGTGAACGCACCGGCGCTGCAAAAGGTCATGAACTTCGAACCCGGCTGGCATTATTGGACGGTAAACAAGGACGACCGCTCGAGCATTGCCAATCTCGACGCCAAGGGAAAATACGTGGCCCTGACACGCATGCCGCCCGACGAGGACGAGACGACAATCGACGCGGCGGCGGCATTCCTGCGGACCGTCGGCCAGGACATTCCGGTCGAGGTGTTGTCGGTCAAGTCCTGGATGGCCGGTCTGGCGCTCGTCGCCGACCGTTATCAGGACGGACGCGTTCTGATGGCCGGTGATTCGGTCCATCTGTTCACGCCCACGGGCGGGTTCGGCATGAACACCGGCGTCGACGACGCGGCCAATCTCGGCTGGAAACTCGCCGCCGTGGTTCATGGCTGGGCACCCCCGGCCCTGCTTGACACCTATGAGGCCGAACGCCGCCCCATCGGGATTCGCAACACCAGCATGTCGCATCAGTTCGCCAGCGCCGTTGCCGGACTCGAAATACCTCCCGATCTCGAAGACGATACCCCGGCGGGTCAGGCCGAACGCGACCGCATCGGGGCGCATCTCGCAACCTTCACCGAGGAATTCAGATCGCTCGGCATCCAGCTGGGCGCGCGGTATGACGAATCGAGCCTGATCGTGACCGACGGCACGACGGCACCGCCTGATTCACCCTTCGAATATGTGCCGAGCGCGGTCCCGGGCGGCCGCGCGCCGCATATCTGGCTCGGAACGGACGATGCGCTGTTCGACAGGTTCGGTGCGCACTTCACGCTCTTGCGTCTTTCCGGAAGTCCACCCAGCGCCAGTGCGTTGATTGATGCCGCACAAGCGCGGAATATTCCCCATGCCGTGGTCGATATTACCGAGGCGCGGGTGCGCGACGTATATGGTGCCGATTTGGTATTGCTGCGCCCCGATCACCATATCGCCTGGCGAGGCGACGAACTGCCCGCCGACCCGGATCAGCTTTGGGACCGGGTGACGGGAGGTTGATCTCGATCATCCGGTCAGCCGGCCTCCCGTGCGAGGCTCACGACTTGCCACCCGTGTATTGGAGCATGACATCATGACGGACACTTCACAGGAATGCCTCGTCGTCGGCGTGTTTGGCGATGTGGCGACCTTCTCCGCCGCGCTCGAGAAACTCGTCGCAGGGGGCTTTCGTGCCGCCGACATCAGCATACTCGGCAACCATCAATCGCTTCTCGATCATTTCGGCACCATCCCGAGTGTGGATGAACTCTCGGATCGAATGGACACGCCGAGAGACAGCCTGGAATCTCACAAACTTCTCGGCGATGTCGTCGAAGTCCTGAGCGATACGATGGCGATCGTGGCGCAAATCGGAACCGCGGCCGCCGCTTTCGCCGTCGGCGGGCCGATTGGGGTTTCGACCGGCGCGGCCGAGGAAACCGAGGAGAGTATCGGCGGGTTCCTGGAACGGATCAGCGACGAGCAGTGGCATCACCGCCTGGAACAGAGCGCACGGGATGGCGGGATTATCTGCTGGGTGCGTGCCACGGACGATGATTCGAGAATATCCGCCGAAGCTATTCTGACGGAGGCCGGCGGCAGCCATGTGCACCGGACCGAACCGCTTCCCCCGACCGTCTGGCCCATCGACTGATCGCGCTCATTCACCGGAAAAACAGCGCCGGGCCTCTTGCTTTGCTCGCGCGCGCGCATCAGGCTAGCCGGCAAATCAATACAGGTTCCAAGGGGGAATAACATGCTTCATGAACTTCGCACCTACACCATTCAGGCGGGCACGACACCCGAGGTCCTGAAGCTGAACGAAGAGGTCGGGCGCGCCGCCCGAGGGGACGATTGTGGCGTGCTGGAAGGCTACTGGTTCACCGAAATCGGACCGCTGAACCAGGTTATGCATCTGTGGCGCTATGACAGTTTCGAGGAACGCGCGCGCCTGCGCGTCGAACTCACCAAGAACAAGGACTGGATGGACAATTATGTCGATGTGCTCCGCCCACTCCTGGTCAATCAAACCACGCGTTTCTTGAAACCGGCGAAAGACCTCGTCGCCCCGAAGAATGACGGAAATTTCTACGAGTTTCGCAATTACCGCCTGAAAGCCGGCAAAGCCGGCCCCTGGATGAAGCGTTTCATCGACGTCATGCCGGTCCGCGAAAAATACTCAAAGAACGTCTGCGCCTGGATCACCGAAGGCCCGAACCCCAATGAGGTCTGTCACCTCTGGGCCTATACAAGCCTCGAACAGCGCATGGAAGCGCGCAACGGGATCGCCAAGGAGGCGGCGTGGCAGGAATTCGCCGCCGCCGGACGGCCCGACCTCGAGGAGATGCACTCGACGATGCTGATGCCGGCAAGCTTCTCACCGCTGACGTAGGTGCGTACGGCCTAGACGCCGGTCTCCGGCGGCAGGATTTCCTGAACGCAGACCTGGTCGACTAGATGCGCACGCCCGACATCGTCCAGGTGCGCGCGCTTGTGTTCGTTGGTCAGATCGGCGCCGACCCCCTGGGTCATCGCCATGACCAGCGACCGATCGCTCAGGTCGAGCCAGTAGCTGCGGCGCACGAGTTTGCCGTCCGCACCGCGTGCAAACGGGTCGTCCGGGTTCATCCCCAGATCGGGGCTGTAGTAATCAGGCATCATCGACACTCTTTCGATCACGGGCGCACTATGTGCCACAGCGCGCCCGTGACCGATAGAGCTACATCTTTGGCACCGCCTTGGCTGCGAAGGTCTGCACCGCGATCTTGCCGTCCTCGATGATGTATGTATCGGTGCCGAGTTCATAAACATTGTCCGCCGTTTCGGCCGACCAGACGATGTACCCGACATCATTGCTCGTTGATAGAAGCTTGAGCTCAAAGCTGGCACCGGGCTTGGAAAATTCGGCAAACAGAGCACCGAACAGGCCTTCAATTGCTTTAAGCCCCTTCAGCGCACCGCCCGGCGTCAAAACCACCGACTCTTCGGTGTAATCGGACAAGGTGTCCTTCATATCGCCCGCTCCGAACGCAGCCAGATGGTGTTCCACGATCGCTTTCGTCTCGGCATCCCCGGCCCAGGAATCCCCGAACGGTGCAATCGTGAGCATGCCGGCGACAGCCGACACGGCGATGAAATGTTTGATGAGTCGCATAATATCCCCCCAATATTTGTGCTGGTCCATTCACAATAGCCCCGACCAGCCTGAATTTAGGGGGTTGGTTTTCACGATTTCGTGGTTTGAACGCGTTGGCCCCATCCTGCTACCCGGCCCGCATTGTCCAACCAGTTTGCGATTGGCAGACTGCGGCCATGAGCCAAAAAATCGAAATTGCCACGCGCGCGAGACGATGGATCCCCCCTGTGCTTGCCGTTGGTATGGCCCTTGCGATGATGCTGGGCCTCGGCATCGCCGCGGCACAGGAGAACAGGAGCGTCGATGGGGAAGATCTGGGTGCTTCTGACTGGCAGGTGATCGCGCCGGGTGAGAGCGAATTTCATCGTAGTTCAAACACGAATTTTTTCGACATGCAGCGCAACGAACTTCCCGACCGCGTCCAGGAATCCTGGCGGCATCCGGACAACCGGCGTCACGGCCCGCTGATAACAATGTTCTATGAAAGGCTACACGGCAATTTCTTCGCAGCCGAAATGTTCGAGGCCGATTTTCGCAGTGTATTCGATTTGGCGTTTGCGTCGCGAGGCGTCAATCTCGATGACGCGCGTGTCGTCGCGCTCGACCCCAAAGCCAAGGCGGCGTTCATTTCCTACGCATCGACGACCTGCGTTTTCGTCATGCGTATGTTCGGGCCGATCACCGAAAGTCACGCCCCGTCGAACGGCGACCGAAGTGCCCGGCTGTTCGTGTGCCAACGCGGTGACACCGACGAAAACTTCCTCGGCGACCTCGCTATTTCAATGCTGTCGGCGCTCAAACAGGATAGTCACGAGATCGGCGTTCCGGGTCGCACGGCGCCCCCGCTACAGCAATTGTTGGACCGACTCTTCACGCGAGAAGAAGCGGCCTGATGACGCGAGCACTTTCCCGCAGTCCAGCTTTTAAGCTAGGATTTACACAACAAAGGGATGGAGACGCACAATGAAAACGGTCGACCTCAATAACCCGGACATGTCCAACCGCATCGCGCGATTCAGAGATCTCAAGCCTTACAAGCAATCGATCATGGAAGGCACGGGTATTCCGGCCGAAGCGGTGGAGATCGTTTCGGCAAAATCGGTCTATCCGGTCATGTCACCCGAAGGCTGGGAAGGCCGCTCCAAGGTCGCCCCCGTCAAGGGCATGAATGGCCTGACCGTCACCATCGCCGAGTGCCCGCCGGGGAACAATCCGGGACTGCACAGCCACTCCCATACGGTCGAGAATTTCTTCTGCCTGAACGGAAAATTCCGCATTTCCTGGGGCGAGAACGGCGAGAACTCCGTCGAGCTGGAGCCGCTGGATTTCATCTCCGTGCCGGCCGGTGTTTATCGCGACTTCAACAACATCTCCGACGAAACAGCACGCCTGCTGGTTATGATCCAGTCGGTCGAGGGCGACGTCAAAGATGAAGTCGTCTTTCACCCGCAGGTCGGCCAGGAAATCGTCGAGAAGTTCGGCGAGGATACGCTTGTGGCGATGGACAAGGTCGGCTTCCGCATGGCGGATCGCATCGCCGCCGAGTAAACCCGGCGGCGCGGCTTCGGCTACTCCACGATCTCGGCTTTCAGCATGAGCTCTCCGAACCCCGGAATGGGATCGGTGATGCCCATCTTGCGCAGCGCGTACCAGTAAGTTGCCTGATTGACCGAGATGACCGGCTTCTTGAAACGCTCCTCCAACTCGGCGATCAGCGGCACGATGCCGAGCGACCCACCGACATGCAGCAACGTGTCGATGTCGAGCGCGTCGACCTCCTCGAAGGCCTCGATGACCCGTTCCATGGGAACATTCACGGCGTTCTCTGGCTTGTCCACGAGCAGAGCTGTCGCCGACGCGACATCGAAACCGTGTGCGGTGTAGTAGTCCACCGCGCTCTGTGAATTCGCGACCGACAGTGGCGACATCATGCCGAAACGCTTTGCTCCGACCGTGCGAAGTGCCGCGATGACCGCATCGGTCGCCAGCACGAAGGGCTTGTCCCCGGCCCGCTTGGCGAACTCGCCCGTGTACCAGGCCTGCTTTTCTACCGACCAGTCGCGCATCTCAAGCGAGTTGCCACCAACGATCATGTCGGGCCAGCATTTCAGCGTATGCGGCACCACGTCGAGCACGGCCTCGCCGACCGTGTCAGGACTGGTGATGTTGAACCGGTACATCTGATTGCTGACACCCTCGGGACGCATCATCTCGTATTCGGGCTGCATGTTGGAGTTCTGGACGGGGATGAGTACGGCGACGACGCCGCGGGGTCCGAAACGATCGGGCATGGCTATAGCTCTCTATGATGTTGAAGTTGTTTTGTCGGTGACTGCGGTATGGATCAGCAGCTGTCCGAAGCCGGGCATCGGTTCATTCACGCCGATTTTCCGCAGCGCATACCAGTATGTGGCAGCGTTCACGGAAACGAGCGGCTTGCCGAAATGAGCTTCGATCGCCTCGATGTGGGACACGATGCCGAGCGCACCGCCGACATGGAGGAGTGTGTCGATATCATCCATGTCGATCCGCTCGAATGCAGCGATCGCATCGTCTGCCTTCATGTTGATGATGTCTTCTGATTTCTCGACCCTCAGCGAGGTGTCGTGGGGCACCTCGAAGCCCTGGGTCTCGTAGTAATTCTTCGCCCCTGTCGAATGTTCGGACGACATGGGTGAAAGCATGCCGATTCGCTTTGCCCCGATTGTCCGCAACGCCGCAACCGTGGCATCCGTCGCAAGCACCACCGGCACCCCCTTGGCACACGCTTCGAAGGCCGCCCGGTATTCAGCCTGTTGCGAGACCGACCAGTCGCGCATCTCGAGAGAGTTTCCGCCAATAACGACGTCAGGCCAGCACAGCAGCGTGTCGGGCACAACGCGCAGCACCGCATCGGGAACCCTGCCGTGGTCCGAAATGTCGAAGCGGTACATCTGATGGCTGATATCAGCCGGGCGCATCAGTTCATACTCCGGCTGCATGTTCGAATTCTGCACCGGAATAATGACGGCCACGACACCGCGGGGTCCGAAACGATCAGGCAAGAAAGGCTCTCCAGTCCTTGAGAATGGGACGGAAACTAGCGGTTCCGGCATTCCTCCATAAGAGCGCTTTCAATCACGAGGCTTGTGACAGGTCCGGAATGCCCCAGTCAAACCGGGCGGCCGGAGGTGTGTGACGAGGTGATCTTGATCGACCAGCCATCGGGGCCGGGCACATAGAACGAACTGTGCACGGAACCCGACGTGATTTTCGACGGTTTGAGTTTGTGCTTTTTGCAATAGTCACGCATCGCCTCGACGTCATCGACCATCAGGTCGACGGGTGCGATATCGCCCGCTTTGATCTTCTTGCGTGATTGATTGAGGATCAGGTGGGTGCCGCCCCGCAACTCCAGGACGGCGAATTTCGGTGCCTCGAACACCGAACGCAGGCCAAGCACCTGCATGAACGCACTCGCCTGCGGCACATCCTTCACATGCAGCGAGACATGTCCCACCGCGACCGGCGGACGCTTATCAGGCTTCTTTGGCATTCGAATATCTCCGGAAATATGCTGCGCGATACCAACTCAACTATAACCAAACGGGCGCCGGTCAAGCGTTACGGCTATGATTGCGCCCAATGAGGGGGAGCGAAACCATGAGCTTTGACGACATATTGTATGAAACCCGCGACGGCGTGGCGACCATCACCATCAATCGCCCCGACAAGCTCAATGCGTTCAGCGGGCACACAATCGAGGAAATGATCGATGCGTTGCAGGACGCCGGCTGGGACAAGTCGGTCGGTGTCATGGTGATCACGGGCGCCGGTGATCGCGCCTTCTCGTCCGGCGGCGACCAGTCCCTCGAAAACAAGGCCACCGAAGGCTATGGCAGCCGCCGCGGTACCACCGGCATTCCCATCGAAGAGCTCCAGGGGCTGATCCGCGATGTGCCCAAGCCCGTGATCGCCAAGGTCCGCGGTTACGCCATCGGCGGCGGCAACGTGATTGCCACCGTGTGCGATCTTACCATCGCCGGTGCGGGTGCCATTTTCGGCCAGGTCGGCCCCAGCATGGGTTCAGTCGATCCGGGCTACGGCACCGCCTATCTGGCCCGGGTGGTGGGCGAGAAAAAGGCCCGTGAGATCTGGTACATGTGCCGCCAGTACACCGCGCGCGAGGCCCTGGAGATGGGACTGGCGAACGCGGTCGTACCGGACAAGGACCTGGATGCCGAAGTGGACCGCTGGTGTGCCGATCTGATGGAACGCAGCCCGACCGCACTTGCGATCGCCAAGCGGTCCTTCAACGCGGACACCGACCATATAAAGGGGATCGGCGCATTGGGGTTCGAGGCTCTGAAGTTGTATTACGCCACGGAGGAATCCAAGGAAGGCGGCCGGGCGTTTCAGGATCGCCGCAAGCCGGAGTTCCGAAAGTACGTCAAGTAACGCCAAGCGGATACGAACATGGAACAGGACGCCAAGATATACGTCGCGGGACATCGCGGGCTGGTCGGCCAGGCGCTGGTGCGACAGCTCATTGCCCAGGGCCACGCCAATATCGTGACCCGGACCAGTGCGGAACTCGACCTGACCGAACAGGCCGCCGTGCGTGATTTCTTCGACAAGGAAAGACCGGATTATGTGCTCGACGCTGCCGCGATCGTGGGTGGAATTCTGGCAAACGAGATGTATCCGGCAGATTTCATAGCGGGCAATCTGAAGATCCAGACGAACCTCATCGACACCGCCTATCGCGCCGGTGCGAAGAAGATGCTGTTTCTCGGATCGACCTGCATCATGCCGCGCGACGCGCCCCAGCCCATGAAGGAAGAATACATGCTGACCGGGCCGCTGGAAGAAACCAACCAGTGGTACGCGGTTGCCAAGATTGCCGGGATCAAGATGTGCCAGGCGTATCGACGGCAATACGGATTCGACGCGATCAGCGTGCAGCCGACAAATCTGTTCGGGATCGGCGACAATTTCGACTACGAGACCTCGCACATGGCCCCGGCAATGATCCGGCGCATGCATGAGGCCAAACTGTCGAATGCAGAGAAGGTCGCGATCTGGGGCACGGGCACACCGAAGCGCGAGATCATGTTCGCCGATGATATGGCTGATGCGTGCATCTATCTGATGAACAACTATTCAGACGAACCGTTCGTCAACATCGGCACCGGCGAGGATATTTCGATTGCCGACTTTGCAACACTCGTTGCCGACGTGGTCGGCTACACGGGTTCATTCGAATATGACACGTCGCGCCCGGATGGCACGCCCCGCAAGCTGGTCGATGTTTCCCGGCTGACCGACCTCGGTTGGCGCTCGAAGATCAGCCTTCGCGATGCCGTCGAACGCACCTACGTCTGGTATCTCGAAAACGTGGACAACCTGCGGACCCTCAGCGCCGACAACCTCGCGCGCTGAGCGGATGGGTCATCAGGACGCCGCGCCGCCAACGCCCGGCGGGCAATAAGCCGCCCCGAGGACCGGGCCGACCCTGCCGTCCTGGACGAGAACCGCACAACTCTGCCCTTCCTCGAGCGTGAGGTCGGTGACGCCGATGTCGGTCTTCGTGCCGTCCCATTCGCCGATATGACGCATCGCGCGAACGATATTGTGGTTGGTCAGTGTCTTGCCGTGGTTTTCGCCGCGCACCACCTGCGTCGTCACTTCACGGATGAACGTCACCAGCCAGACATCGGCTTGGCCATTGGCGACATTGCCAACCGAAACCGTCACGCCGCCATTCGGAGCGGCCGAAACCGCAACGGCGACACGTGGTTGATCGTCCGTTCGAGCCTTGGCGATGAGGTTCTGCACTTCCCGGCGGCGCGAGCCGACCGCCTCGGTGCGACCGTCGATCACCATCTGGGGGGTATAGACGCTGCCAGTATCCCGAATCTCTACATTGTAGGCACGTTGCCGCTGGGTCATTTCGGGTGTGGAGAAAACATCCTTCCAGCGACCGTGGCGGCCATAGTTCAGCCGGTCCCAGTAATCGACGTGATATTCCAGCGCGAGGATGTCTTTCTCCGCGGACAGTTCGCCGAGATAGGCCTCGGCCGGCGGACAGGAGTAGCAGCTCTGGGATGTAAACAACTCGATCACCGTCGGCAGGTCACTCTCGGCTACTGCCGGTCCGTATGCATGCAACGCACCGGCCAGAACCAGCCCCCCGACTGCGACTCGAACTGCTCTCATATCGTCTCTCCTGCCGTGTAGTGAATGCGAACACACATTCACGTTAACAGCCTCGGCGGGCGATTATTCCACCACTCACACAAGTTTGAGTCAGTTTCTGCGTTTTTGTTCACGTTCCCGTGAACAACACCCGTTTTCGGTGGTAATCCAGTGGCTTACGCGGTCTCGTGGCATGGTCGTTTCGGCTCGTAACCGGGTAACGGCGTCACGTTTATGGGGAATTGGGAGATATATATGTTCACCGTTCGCAAACTAACCAAGACCGGCCTGATCGCCGGTGCCGCGCTGGCACTGGCGGTCGCATTTACGTCGTTCAGCAGCATCGATGTATCGGCTGACAATCACGCAGACCGGAGCGCCGCGATGAAGTCACTGGGTGGCGCGCTCAAGGCACTCGGCGGCGCCGTCGCCGGCGGCAATGCAGCCGAAGCGCAGCAGATCGCGGCCAAGGTCAGCGAGACTGCCGCCGAAATCCCCGAACTGTTCAAGGACGGCAAGCCGGGCGAAAATCGCGCGAAGGCCGAGATCTGGACCAACTTCGCCGACTTCACGGCCAAGGCCAACGCGCTGAAAGCTGCCGCCGATTCGGTCGCCGCAGACGCCGCCGCCGGCAAACTCGGTTCCGATCCGAAGGCCGTCGTCGGCAAGATCGGCGCCACGTGCGGCGCTTGCCACAAGGCCTACCGGGGTCCCAAAGTCTGAGGGTACTCGCGTCAGCCAACAAGAAAATCGCCCGGCAGTCCCGGGCGATTTTTTTTGCTAGGATCGGTCCATGAAAGCGATGATCAAAACACTACCGATACTGGCGGCGCTCATGGGCTCCCTGCCCGCGTTCGCACAGACCGGCGATGCCGTGCGCGGCGAATACGTGCTCGCGATGGCCGGTTGTGTGGCCTGCCATACGGTCCCGAAGGACGGCGCGTTCCTCGCCGGCGGCCGCGAACTCAAGACCGATTTCGGTTCCTTTTTTACCCCCAACATCACGCCGGACCCCGAAACGGGAATAGGCAGCTGGAGCGACGAGGATTTCATCCGCGCGCTGCGCAAGGGCGTGTCGCCGGACGGCGGTCGCTATTACCCGACCTTTCCCTACACCTCCTATACGCGCATGACCCGGCAGGACATGCTGGATTTGAAGGCATATCTCGATACTGTCCCGGCGGTGCGCAACCCCGTCCCCGATCACGACCTGCCGTTCCCCTTCGGCATTCGCGCCAGCATGATCGGCTGGCAATTGTTGTTCTTCAACGACGACCCCTTCGTGGCAGACCCCGACCAGAGTGATGCCTGGAACCGCGGCGCCTATCTGGTAAACGGCCCGGGCCATTGCGGCGAATGTCACACACCGCGAAATATTCTGGGGGTTGTCGATTCCGATCGCCCACTCGCCGGCAATTCGAACGGACCCGAGGGCGACGCCGTCCCGAACATCACGCCCGGCCCTGGCGGTATCGGCGACTGGAGCGAGGACGACATCGTTTCCATGCTCGAGATCGGCCTGTTGCCCGACGGAGACTTTGTCGGCGGCGCCATGACCGATGTCGTCGAAGAGAGTACGGGCAAGCTATCGGCAGATGACCTGCAAGCGATCGCGACCTATCTGTCGTCCTTGCCGCCCATAGCCGACGCACGATAAACCGGCCACATACCCACTTATTGGAGAATGACCATGCCCGCCTACTGGCTCGCACGTTCAAAGATCAACAACCCCGACGAATACAAGAAGTACACCGACCACATCCCTGCCATTCTCGCAAAGTATAATGGCCGCGTGCTGGCGCGTGGCGGCGAAAAAAGGGTGCTCGAAGGCGAGACCCCCTATGAGCGGTTCGTGGTGATCGAATTCGATTCATTGGACGACGCCGAGACCTGCTTCAACTCACCGGAATATGTTGAAGCGGCGAAGTTCCGCCGGGTGCCGGGCATCGCACAGAACGAGCTCGTCATCGTGGATGGTGGTGACGCGACACCCCGCTAGGAAGCGGCGCTACAACGCGTCGGCCAAATCCGGAAACAACGCCGCCAGCCCCTCTGTGCTGGCGGGGCAGACTCCGCGCTCCGTGATCAAACCGGTCACGAGCCGTGCCGGCGTCACGTCGAAGGCCGGGTTGGCTGCCGGGGATCCATCGGGTGTGAGTTGGACCGAGACGAGATCACCCGCAGCTGTCTTCCCGGCGATATGCGTCACCTCGTCCTGGTCACGCTGCTCGATCGGAATATCCCGCACCCCATCCGTAAGCGTCCAGTCGATCGTCGGTGACGGCAGGGCGACATAGAAAGGCACCTCATTGTCGCGGGCCGCAAGCGCCTTGAGATAGGTGCCGATCTTGTTCGCCACATCACCGGACGCCGCGGTTCGGTCCGTACCGGTGATGCACAGATCCACAAGCCCGTGCTGCATCATGTGCCCGCCGGCATTGTCTGCGATGACGGCGTGGGACACTCCGTGGCGGCCAAGCTCCCATGCGGTGAGCGCTGCGCCCTGATTTCGCGGGCGGGTTTCATCGGCCCACACATGTACGGGAATACCCAGATCATGCGCCTTGTAGATCGGCGCCAGCGCGGTGCCCCAATCCACGGTCGCGAGCCAGCCTGCGTTGCAATGGGTGAGAATGTTGACCGGCCCCTCGCCCGTCCGCGCTTCGAAGGCCGCCTCGATAAGTGTCAGGCCGTGGTCGCCGATCGCGCTGCAAATCGCCACATCCTCATCACACACCTCCGCCGCACGCGTATACGCCAACGCGGCACGAGTATCCTCCGGCTGGCTCTCCAGGCGGGTTCGCATGTCGTCGAGCGCCCAGCGCAAATTCACCGCCGTCGGGCGGGTCGCCATGAGGGTGGTGTGGGCATTGTCGAGCCCGGCATCGGAACTGTCGGCACGCATCGCCAGGGCCATAGCATAAGCGGCCGTCGCACCGATGAGAGGCGCACCGCGCACGAGCATCGCGCGAATGGCGTGCGCGGCATCATCAAGCGAGCGCAAACATGCGATTTCAAACCGGTGCGGCAGCATTGTCTGGTCGATGATTTCCACCGTCCAGCCATCATCGCCCAACCAGATCGTCCGGTATGGATTGCCGTCGATCCTCACGCGCTGTCCGCCTTGCAAATCCGGAAGATGTAGACCCCCTCACCTTCGCGCGCCTCCAGCAGGGAATCGCCCGTGGCTTCGCAGAAATGCGCAAAGTCCCGGACCGACCCGGGGTCGGTCGCGAGGACCCGCAACGTCGCGCCCGGCGCCATGGATTTCAACGCCTTCTTGGCTTTCAGGACCGGGAGCGGGCATTTCATGCCACTGGTGTCGAGCGTTTGATCGCCGTCGGATTGCATTTCTGTCATCAGTTCACATTGACCGGTTTTCTAATATACGAATACACTAATCCAATGGACCCCCGAATGGACCCCCGAATGGACCCTGCGGCACTTCAGGAAAAGGCTGGCCAGGCGAGCCGCCTGCTCAAGTCGCTGGCGAATGAGCGCCGGCTGCTGATCATGTGCCATTTGAGCCAGGGCGAAAAGTCCGTCGGCGAACTCGAGCCGCTGGTCGGTTTGAGTCAGTCCGCACTCTCTCAGCATCTGGCGCGGCTTCGTCGCGAGCACCTCGTCAAAACGCGCCGGGATGCACAAACAATATTTTACTCCATCTCGAGCGATGAGGCACAGTCGGTACTCGGCACACTCTACGATCTCTACTGCGCCGATGCAGAAGCCGATATCGCGCCGCCGGACTGACCGGGAGACGACCAAAGGATGCGCACGTAATGACTGAATCCCCAACGGTGCCCCAGGTCGTCATGCTATCGGCAGATGACGTGCGCGCGCGCATCGCAGAAAGCACCGCCTATATCGTAGACGTGCGCGAACCCCATGAAAATGAACAGATGCGCATTGCCGGCGCTCACTTGGTGCCGCTATCCAATTTCGACGGTTCACGCATCACGCCGGACGACGGAAAGGACCTGATCCTGCATTGCCGGGTCGGTCAGCGTTGTGGCGTCGCCGCGGAGCAACTCATCGCCGAGGGATATTCAGGGACAATCCACCGAATGACCGGCGGTATCCTTGAATGGATGGCAGCTGACTTTCCCGTCGAGACCGGCTGAGCAGGGCCGGAAAACCAGAACCCGGGCCAACCGAGGCCCGATCGATTACGTACGGACAGAATGACCATATATCTTCCCATCGCCGAAATGTCGGTCGACGCCTTCCTCATCCTCCTGATGGGTGGCGGCGTGGGGTTCCTGTCCGGATTGTTCGGCGTCGGCGGCGGGTTCCTGATGACGCCGCTGTTGATCTTCATCGGCATCTCGCCTGCGGTAGCCGTCGCAACCGAAGCCAACCAGATCGTCGCGGCCTCCGTTTCGGGCGTGCTTGCCCACATGCGCCGGCGCAATGTTGACTTCAAGATGGGCGCCGTCCTGACGATTGGCGGATTCGCCGGATCCGGACTCGGTGTCGGAATCTTCACATTCCTCCGGGAAATCGGTCAGGTCGACCTGTTGGTCCAGCTCAGTTATGTCCTGTTTCTGGGGATCGTCGGTTTCCTGATGTTGTTTGAAAGCGCCCGCGCAATTTTCCGAAGCCGCACCGGTACTGCAACGCGCGGCAAGTTGCACCAGCACACATGGCTGCACGGCCTGCCCTTCAAAATGCGCTTCCGGCGTTCACGGCTCTATATCAGCGCGTTGCTACCGCTGGGTATCGGGTTTTTCGTCGGCATCCTCGCGGCCATCATGGGCGTGGGCGGCGGGTTCCTGATGGTGCCGGCGATGATCTATATCCTGGGCATGCCGACAGCCGTCGTGGTCGGGACATCCTTGTTCCAGATCATCTTCGTGACGGCGAATGTCACCTTCCTCCAGGCCGTCAACAATCAGACCGTCGATGTTGTACTCGCGCTGCTGCTGCTCACCGGCGCCGTGATCGGCGCACAGCTGGGAACCAAGGTCAGCGGGCGCCTGCGCGGCGAGGAACTCCGCGGCCTGCTGGCACTCATGGTGCTCGGGGTCTGCGCCAAGATCGGGTTCGACCTGGTTTCCACGCCCGAAGACATTTACTCGATCAGCGAAACACCCGGTTTCGGCCTATGAGAAATCCGCGGCAAATATTCGAATATCTGCGCATATTCGGCGCCATGCGCGCGGGGATCACCGTTGCCGCCGTCTTGGCATTGCTGCAAATCCCGGCCGACGCCGCGCGCGACGACGCGCTCGTAATCGACCTCAGCCAGGATCTGATCGGCATCAGCACCGGCTTCAAGGGCGCCGATGTTATTCTGTTCGGTGCAACGGAAGGCGAAGGCGACGTCATCGTCGTCGTGCGCTCTCCGAGCAGCCAGGTAATCGTCCGGCGCAAGGAACGCGTGGCCGGCATCTGGGTGAACGCATCCGAACTGGTGTTCGACGATGCCCCCGGCTTCTACCATGTGGCCGCATCCGCGCCGCTCGACGATATTCTGCCGCGACCGCTCCTCGATACAAACCAGATCGGCACAGACCATATCTCCTTCAACCCGCACTTCCTCCTGTCGCTGGAACAGGAAGAAGCATTCCGCAAAGCACTGATCCGCAACAAGCAGCGCAGCAATCTCTATACCGAAGGCCTCCGGGACGTCGATTTTCGCGGCAACCGGCTGTTTCGCACCCGGGTCGCACTCCCCGCGAACGTGCCGACCGGCGACTATAAGGTGACGGTGTATCTGGTGCAGGACGGCGCGATCTCGGACCGGTCGGAATCTCTTCTGCAGGTCCGAAAGGTCGGGTTCGAAGCGAAGGTCACCGAATTCGCGTTCGAACAAGCGCCTGTCTATGGGTTGATAGCCGTTGTCATCGCGCTGATTGCCGGCTGGTTCGCCGGCTTCGTGTTCCGTAAGGTTTGATGGCCATGACCGATTCGCCCGCCCACGAGAACACACAGGATCACAACCCGACAACCGGAGAGCGTGCTGCTGTCTTTCTCGTGGTTGTCGACAACTCACCGGAGATGCGTGTCGCCCTGCGGTGGGCGAGCCTGCGCGCGCGACGCACCGGCGGAAGGGTCGGACTTGTCCGCGTCATTCATGACGCGGACTTCCAGCATTGGGCCGCCGTCGGCAATTTGATGCAGGCAGAAGCCCGTGAAGAAGCCGAACAACTTCTTCAGGAACACGCCGCCGAGGTCTTCCGTTTGTATGGCGGTCTGCCGATCCTCTATCTGGTCGAAGGCGACCCGAAATCCGCCGTCGTCGAGTTGCTGGAGGAAGAAAAGGATATTCGAATCCTCGTCCTCGCAACCTCGACAGGCCGCCGTGGTCCCGGTCCCCTGATCACCCATCTCACAAAGAAGGCGCTCGGCCAGCTTCGCATCCCCGTCACCATCATCCCCGGCGGGCTGACCGACGAACAAATCGACACCCTGGTCTAGTTTTCAGCGAATGCCCGACGATATACGCCCAGACGACCGTTTCGATGACGACCGATACGAGAGGGTCGATCAATCTCCTGCGGTATCCGACGAGATAAAAACCACTACCTGCTACATGTGCGCCTGCCGGTGCGGCATCAAGGTCCACCTGAAAGACGGTGCGATCCGTTATATCGAAGGCAACCGCGATCACCCGGTCAACAAGGGGGTTCTTTGTGCCAAGGGCTCGGCCGGAATCATGCAGCACTATTCGCCGGCCCGCCTTTCCCAGCCCCTTCGCAGGGTTGGCCCTCGCGGTTCGGGCGAGTTCGAGGCCATAAGCTGGGATGAGGCGCTCGACACGGCGACCGAATGGCTCGCCGAAATTCGCCGCCGTGACCCGCGCAAACTTGCGTTCTTTACCGGTCGCGACCAGAGCCAGTCGCTGACCGGATTCTGGGCCAGCCAGTTCGGCACCCCCAACCACGCCGCCCATGGCGGGTTCTGCTCCGTCAACATGGCGGCGGCCGGCATCTACACAATCGGCGGATCATTCTGGGAGTTTGGCGAGCCGGATTGGGAAAATACCAAATATTTCATGATGTTCGGCGTCGCCGAGGATCACGATTCCAACCCGATCAAGATGGGACTGGGGAAACTCAAGACCAAGGGCGACGCGAAATTCGTCTCGGTCAATCCGGTGCGCACCGGATATTCCGCAATCGCCGACGAGTGGGTCGGCATCCGGCCGGGTACGGACGGTTTGCTGGTCATGGCCCTGATTCATGAACTGGTTCGTACCGGTAACGTCGATCTCGATTTTCTGGCCCGATACACCAACGCGCATTGGCTCGTAAGACGCGCCCCAGGGACCGCGGATGACGGCCTGTTCGTCCGCGGACGCGACGGCAAACCCCTCGCCTACGACCGCAACAGCGACCAAATCGTCGATGCCGCCCGGACCGATATATCGCCCGCCATGCGCGGACGCTTTTCCCTCCATGAAGGCGCCCCGGGCGATGGCGGGTCTGACGGCGAGGCGGTACCTGCGTTCCAGCTGGTGCTCGACCGGTATCTCGACGAAGCCTTCAGCCCGAACGCGGTTGCGGAACAAACCGGCATCGATGCCGACCGGATCCGCCGGATCGCCGCCGAACTTGCTCACGCCGCCTTCGAGCAGGAAATTTCGCTCGATATTGAATGGACGGACTGGGCCGGACGCAAACATGACAAGATCACAGGTCGTCCGGTCTCGATGCATGCCATGCGCGGAATTTCCGCCCACTCGAACGGATTCCAGACCTGCCGGGCGATCCACCTGTTGCAGATGCTGCTGGGCAGCATCGATTGCCCCGGTGGATTTCGCTACAAACCGCCCTTTCCGCGCCCGGCCCCGCCCGGGCCCAAGCCGGCCGGCAAGCCCCATCAGGTGTCGCCGGGTTCGCCGATGGCCGGACCGCCGTTGGGTTTCATCACCAGCCCCGAAGACCTGCTGATCGACGATCAGGGCACGGCTTTGCGAATCGACAAGGCCTATTCGTGGGATGCGCCGCTGGCGGCCCACGGCATGATGCACACGGTGATCCGCAATGCCTGGGCGGGTGACCCCTATCCGATCGACGTTCTGTTCATGTTCATGGCGAACATGAGCTGGAACTCGTCGATGAACACCACCGAAACCATCGAGATGCTCACCGACACCGATCCGGAAACCGGTGAGTATAAAATCCCGAAGATCATCTATTCCGATGCCTTTCAGTCGGAAATGATCGCCTATGCGGACCTGATCCTGCCGGACACCACCTATCTGGAACGCTGGGACTGCGTCAGCCTGCTGGATCGGCCGATCTGCAGCGCCGATGGTCCCGCCGACGCGATCCGCCAGCCCGTTATGGCGCCCGATCGCGATGTACGACCGTTTCAGGATGTGTTGATCGAACTGGGCGCGCGGCTCGGCCTGCCCGCCTTCACGTCAGAAACCGGAACCGCTAAATATCCGGGTGGCTATGCCGACTATCTCGTCCATCACGAGCGCGCACCGGGCATCGGGCCTTTGGCCGGCTGGCGCGGCGAGGACGGCTCATCCCACGGTAGTGGGGCACCCAACGATAACCAACTAAACCGCTACATCGAGAATGGCTGTTTCTGGAGCGAGGAGTTTGCGCCGGACGAGCGGTATTACAAGCACTCCAATCGCGCCTATCTCGACAAGGCCGCGAGAATGGGCTGGATCGCATCCGCCGACCCGATCGTCCTGCAACTCTACAGCGAACCATTGCAGCGCTTCAAACTCGCCGGCCAGGGATTTGGAAATGTGCTCCCGCCGGTCCGCTACCGCGATCGCATCGCAGAGACATTCGATCCTCTTCCCATCTGGTACGCACCATTCGAGGAATCGCATACCGATCTCGACGCGTACCCCATCCATGCGCTCACCCAGCGCCCGATGGCGATGTATCACTCCTGGGGATCGCAGAACGCCTGGCTCCGCCAGATTCACGGCTGGAACAAGCTCCATATGAATCGCGATACGGCCGAGGAACAGGGGCTCGCCGATGGCGACGCCGTTCGGGTCGAAAGCCCCTACGGCAGCATCAAGGCCACGATCGCGCTCATGGAGGGCTGCAATGGCAACACTGTGTGGACGTGGAACGCGATCGGCAAGAAGCGCGGCACATGGAACCTGTCTCCGGACGCACCGGAATCGAACAAGGGCTTCCTGCTGAACCATCTCATTACCGACCTGTTGCCACCCAAGGACGGCTACCGCTTTGCGAACACAGACCCGATCACGGGTCAGGCGGCGTGGTTCGACCTGCGGGTGCGGATTATCAAGGACGACGGGACCACCGCAGATTCCCCAACGGACAATGTGTTGCCACGTGCGCCAGGTGTCGGTGAGGCCGCGAAGAGACTGCGGTTTGGCGCGCGTTTTCTGCCCGCATCGAACTGGCGGCGCAATCGCGGTGGCGCAGACACATGACGAGCCTTCCCGACGCCTCACAGGGTCGCAAACTCGGCCTGGTCATTGATCTCGACATTTGCGTCGGGTGCCACGCCTGCGCCGTGAACTGCAAGGAATGGAACACGGGCGGTCATTCCGCCCCCCTGACCGATGAAGACCCCTATGGCGCAGACCCGCACGGCGTCTGGTTCAACCGGGTCCACAGCTTCGAGGCCGGCGACGGGGCCAGCGGTCGAACGGTCCATTTCCCGCGCAGTTGCCTGCATTGCGATGAACCGGCTTGCGTCACCGTGTGTCCCACCGGTGCATCGTACAAGCGCGAAAGCGACGGTATCGTCCTGGTCAACGCGGACACCTGCATCGGTTGCAAGCTCTGTTCATGGGCCTGCCCCTACGGCGCACGCGAGTATGATTATGCCGACGGGGTGATGAAGAAATGCACCCTGTGCATCGACCGGATCGAGAATCAGAACCTGCCGCCGGAAGACCGGTTGCCGGCATGTGTCTCGACCTGCCCGGCCTCCGCGCGCCATTTCGGCGACCTCGGCGACCCGAACTCCGATGTCAGCCAAATCGTCGCAGACCGTGGCGGCTATGACCTGATGCCCGAAATGGGCATGCAGCCCGTGAACAAGTATCTCCCGCCGCGTGAATCGACGCGCCATGATCTCGCGACGCCCGCGCCGGCGCCCGAATCCCTCCCGGCATCAAACGACACGGGTAGCGATTTCCTGAATTGGGTCGACCGCATGCTTTCCCGCTAACCTGAGCGACCACGAATTCCATGAACCCCGCCTATTCCGTCATTTTCTTCACAAGCGCATCCGGTGCCGGTTATGGCGCCATCGTCTGGCTTGTCGTGCTCGCACTGGTCGGTTTCGTTCCCCTGACCGCGGCGCTCGGTGCGTCGGTGATCATCGTGTCTCTGGCCCTGATCACCGCGGGCCTCCTTTCATCGACCTTTCACCTGGGACATCCCGAGCGCGCCTGGCGGGCGTTGAGCCAATGGCGATCGTCATGGCTGTCGCGCGAAGGTGTGGCCGCGCTCATGACCTATGTACCGATACTGATCTTCGCCGTGGGATCCTTGTTCTTTGGCGCATATGACGCCATCTGGATCTGGGCCGGCCTGATTGCCGCACTGCTCTGTCTCGCTACCGTGGGCTGCACGGGCATGATCTATGCCAGCCTTCGCGCCATCCCGCGCTGGTCGACACCGCTGGTCGTGCCTCTCTATATCGCCTTCGCCATGTCCTCGGGCGCCGTCCTCGTGATCGCGATCGCGTCGGTATTCTGGCCCACACCCGGCCTTGTTGCCTGGTGTGCCGCCGTGATTACGCTCGCGACATGGATGCTGAAAATCGCCTATTGGCGCCAGATCGACAACGCACAACCTGTCGCCACCGCTGAATCGGCGACAGGCCTCGGCGCGATCGGCAAAGTCCGGCTGCTGGAATCGCCGCACAGCAGCGAGAACTACGTCATGCGAGAGATGGGCTACACAATCGCCCGCAAACACGCCGCACGACTGCGCAGGATCGCGCTTCTTGTCGGCGGCGTGACAACCTCCCTCGCCCTGGTCATCGCTGGCCTCCTGGCGGCCCCGTATGCCACGGCAGCATCGTTCGTCGCGTTGATATGCGCGACCATTGGCATTCTGATCGAGCGCTGGCTGTTTTTCGCCGAAGCGCAGCATGCGGCCTCCCTCTACTACGGCGCTTCAGAGGTCTAGAGAGAGGTCATGGCTGAAGTCATCTGTGTTGGAATCGCATTTCTCGACCACGTGTTCGAAGGTGATTTCGAACTGGCCGGCGGGGACCTCGCATTCGCACACGACTTCAATCAGTACGGCGGCGGCACGGCGGCAACCGCGAGCGTCACCGTTGTTCGTCTGGGCGGTTTCTCCACCTTCTGGGGCCGGCTTGGCGACGATGAAACGGGCCTGCAGGTACTCGACGGCCTCAAGCGACACGGGGTGCAGACCGAGCAGGTGCGTCTCGTTCCGGGTGGCCAGTCGCCGGTCTCGTCGATCCTCATCAATGGGGACGGCGAACGCCATGAAACCATTTTCGCCGGGCGAGACCTGGATACGGACGCGAGTTGGCTGCCATTCGGTCGGATCGAGGATACGAGTGCCATTCTGGTTGACCCGTGCTGGCCCGAAGCTGCCATGTCCGCGCTCCAGAGCGCATATGACCACCGAATTCCTGCAATCCTAGACGGCGAAGCCGGTCGCAATGCCGTTCCCCGTGAAATGATCGAAATGGCGAGCCACGTGGTCTTTTCGCGCGCCGGGTTGCTGCAATATTCGGCCGTGGCGGACATGCAAGCCAGCCTCGAAGCGGTCGCCGCAACAACGGAAGCGCGGGTCAGTGTCACTGCCGGATGGGACGGTTTCAGCTGGCTGGACGAAGAAGGCAAAATGCACAGCATCGCCGCGCTGGACCTCCCCGTGATCGACAAGCTGGGCGCCCGGGATGTATTTCTCGGCGCGTTTGCGCTGGCCATCGGCGAGGAAAAGGATATGGCTTTGGCGGCGCAATTTGCCAACACCGCCACCGGTCTCAAATGCTCGAAACCCGGCGGCCGCGGGGCCATCCCGTGCCGGGCGGAAATCTGGGAAATCCTGGACGGCGCAACCTCCGCCTGACCGACCCTAGCCTGCGAGCGCCGGCATCCGGATCGGCCCTTCGATGGACTGGCTCACGAACTGGCGCACATAGGCGTTGTCCGTCTCATCGAGTTCGGCGACGGGCCCACGCCACACAACACGACCTTCATGCAGCATCGCAACATGGTCGGCGATCCTACGCACAACGGCAAGATCGCTGACGATCGATATCGCCGTCGCCCCCAGATCGTCGACACGGTCATTGATCAGGTCACTGATGATATTGCTCATGATCGGATCGAGGCCCGCGGTCGGCTCGTCGAGAAACAGAATTTCCGGATCTGTCGCAATGGCGCGCGCCAGACCGGTGCGTTTCTGCATGCCGCCCGAGAGTTCGGACGGCGAAATATCCGCCGTGTCTGGCGACAGTCCCACCTGCCTCAACTTCTCGATCGCGATATCCCGTGCGTCACCTCGTGACGTGCCCGGTTCCTGCAGCAGGCGGAAGGACACGTTTTCCCAGACGGTCAAACTGTCGAACAGACCCTGACGCTGAAACAACACGCCGAAGCGACGCATCCATTCCATACGCTGGCTTTCCGGCATGCCGACGGTCTCGACACCATCGACTTCGATCGAACCCGTATCGGGAACGATCAATCCGAGAATGCATTTGAGCAGCAGCGATTTCCCGCTGCCCGATCCGCCAATCAACACAAGCGATTGCCGCGGCGCCAGCCGGAGGTCCACCGCATCGAGGGCCCGCAGCCCGTCGAAACTGCGTGTCACCCCGGCCAGGCGGATTTTCGGCGTGTCGTCGCTTTCGGTCACTGCATTGTCGGCATCGTTAGGCTGTGACCTTCACGCACACCGGATTTGGGCCAGCGGGATGTGACAGCCTTCAGCCGCGTGTAAAACCGGACCCCCTCCATGCCATGCATGTGGGTATCGCCAAACAGGGACCGTTTCCAGCCACCGAAGCTGTGATAGGCGACCGGCACCGGGATCGGCACATTCACGCCGACCATGCCGATCAGCACCCGTTCGGCGAAGTCGCGCGCGGCGTCCCCGTCCTTGGTGAAGATCGCGGTGCCGTTGCCGTACTCATTGCGGTTCACCATGTCGAGCGCAGACTCATAGTCTTTCGCCCGGACGAGCGCGAGGACCGGCCCGAACACTTCTTCGGTGTAGATGCTCATGTCCTCGGTCACATGGTCGAACAGCGTACCGCCCATGAAGTAGCCATTCTCGTAACCCTGAAGCTTGAGACCGCGGCCGTCCACCGCGAGGGTCGCGCCATCGGCAACACCCTGATCGATCAGGCTCAGGATCCGATCATGGGCCTGTTTGGTCACGACCGGGCCCATCTCAATATCCGAGGCCGATCCGGGGCCGATCTTGAGCTCTTCAATCTTCGGCACCAGTTTCTCAACCAGCGCATCAGCCGTATCGTCCCCGACCGCGACAGCGACCGAGACGGCCATGCACCGTTGGCCGGCGGAGCCGTATCCCGCGCCGATCAATGCGTCGCTGGCCTGATCCAGATCCGCATCGGGCATCACGACCATATGGTTTTTCGCGCCGCCAAGGGCCTGTACGCGTTTCCCGTGCTCGGCAGCCGTCGCGTAGATGTAGGAGGCCACCGGGGTCGAGCCGACAAAGGAAACGGCATCGACATCGGCATGGGTCAGGAGCGCATCGACGGCCTCCTTGTCGCCGTTGACCATGTTGATCACCCCTTCGGGCACACCGGCTTCATGGGCGAGCTCGACCAGCCGGAACGGACATGACGGGTCACGTTCCGACGGCTTGAGGATGAAGGTATTTCCGCAGGCGATCGACAGCGGGAACATCCAAAGCGGGATCATGGCCGGAAAATTGAACGGGGTAATGCCCACACACACACCGACTGCTTGGCGCATGGAATACGCGTCCACGCCGGATCCGACATCTTCGGTGAAGTCTCCGCGCAGCAGGTGCGGGATGCCGCAGGCGTACTCGACGACCTCGCGACCGCGCAGGATGTCACCCTTGGCGTCCTCGATCGTCTTGCCGTGTTCGAGGGTAATCAGCTCGGCCAGTTCATCGGTGTGCTGCAGGATCAGCTCGTTGAAGCGAAACATGACCCGGGCGCGCCGCAGAGGCGGCGTCGCCGACCATTCGGGCAATGCGGCCTTTGCCGCGGCGACGGCCGAATCCACATCCGCGCCGCTCGCCAGATGAACCTGCGCCACCTGCTCGCCCGTCGCCGGATTGAACACGGGTCCCATACGATCGGATGTGCCGGCAGAGGCCGCGCCGTTAATCCAGTGGTCCAAGGTTTTCATAACCGATTTCTCCTCCGTGGGCGCGAACGCCTCTGTTCGGGTATCCGATTGTACGGATGTGCCCTTTGATTATAGCCGGGTAACTGGAACAGGGGGACTCCCGGCAAGCGACGGAAAGCCGCGCTTCAGGCGTCGCCGGCCTGGGGGGCAAGATTGCTCAGCTTGCCGCGAAAGAAAACCAGCGGCTCGCCGTCCTGAACGTCGAAACGCTCGACTTCGCCAACAATGATCACGTGATCTCCGCCGTCATGATGCACCACGTTTCGGCATTCGAATCGCGCCAGGCAACCATTGATGAGAGGCGCACCACCCAGACCCTCGCCACATTCCAGGTCGGCGAATTTATCAACGCCGGTCTTCGCGAATGCCATGCATTCCTCGCCCTGATCCTTGCTCAGTATATGCACACAAAAGTGGCTTGCCGCCTCGAGTATCTGAAGGCTCGCCGAGTTCCGATCGAGGCTCCATAGAATCAGCGGCGGATCGAGCGATACCGAATTGAACGAGCTGGCGGTAACCCCGACCAGATCACCGTTCTCGCCCTTGGCCGTAATGATCGTGACCCCGGTCGCGAAGTTGCCCAATGCGTTACGAAACTCGCGACTGTCGATGGTTGCTTCCGGCATAGCCAATACCTCTTATTCTCCGGGTTATCCAGGCGCCGAAGGCCGGGAAAACGATAGAGTCGAGATGTACCGCTGACAGGTCGGGGAATGCAACCGCCTGAGGACTTCAAGATCACTTAGTGGGCGCCAGACCGATGTATGCCAAGAATAATCCGTTTCACGCGGACCAACGCCCGTTCGATATGGCGAGCCGTCATAGTCTGCATACTTCAGTGGCAGCGTCCGATTGACGGCATCGGCGCCGCCGCAAGTAATAAAATTATGTAAATAAAACGGACTTATCAATTTAACATAGTAATATATTCCAAATTTCTGGCACAATTATGGAATATATACGCAAATTACAAAATATTATACAGTATATAAGAAAGTTTCCTTAGCATTTTTTATTATATATACTTAATTTTGTACACTTGTACTGTATTCGCCTCCTTGACAGATTTCGAACATGTTGTGTGATACTCCTCGGCGCCCACGAAATGTTGTGGTCCGAAGGCTTGTAAGTCTGAATTAACTCATAAGGGGGAAAAAATGCCCGAAAATATGATCGACAAGTTCAAGAAGGCGGTCGGCCAGCTCACCGAGCTTGGCCTCCTGCTCATCGCCCTCGCGATCGTGCTTGATATCCTGACCACCGGAGAATTGCCGTTCTTCGGAGGCGTCGTGAGTGAGCTGATCAGCCTGATCCAGACACTCGGCGACAACGGTGTGGTCGGTCTGATCGCGGTCGCGATCATTCTCTGGTTGTTTGCCAAAAGAAATCCGAGTTAGAGCGCTTACGCCGCCGGGGCTGCCACAGGGCGGACCCGAAGGTAACGGATGAAATTTTGGAGCCGCTCCGGGCAGTCGCCTGGGGCGGTTTTCCGTTCCACAACCTTGAATCCGCATCAGGGCTTGGGCATGCTGCGCGGGTCAGTCCAGCCGGAGTTCTTCCATGCCCATGACCCCGCCGCGTGATGGCGTCGAAATCAACTTCGAGATACACGGGGACGGGCCGCCCCTGATCCTGGTGAGCGGTACGGGGCATGATCTCGGCTTCTGGGCGGGACAGATTCCGCACTTCGCGCCGAATTATCGCACGATCGTGTTCGACAATCGCGGTGTCGGCGCGTCCAGTGTTCCCGAGCGCGGCTACAGTCTGGCCGACATGGCCGACGACGCCGCGCATGTCCTCGACAGCGCGGGCATAGACCAGGCCCATGTGATGGGATTCTCGATGGGGGGGCATATCTCTCAGGAACTCGCCCTCAATCACCCCGACCGCGTCCTTAGTCTCGGAATCCACCACAGCTGGACCCGGAACGGCCCGCGGCTCAAGAAATTCCAGGAAACCCGGCTCTATCTGGCCCAGCATGACCAACGCGTGGCCTTGGCCGAAATCAGCATGCTGGCGCTGCACGCCAGCGCCTATTACGACGCCCATGTCGATGAGATGGACACCCACCGCCAGTTCCTGCTGGAAAAATCACCCGTCAACGCGGGCTGGATCGGCCAGCTCGAGGCCTGCATCCGGGGCGATACCTATGACCGCCTGCCATCCATTACCGTCCCGACACTCGTGACATGTTCCAATCTCGATCTGATCGCCTCGCCTCATCTGTCGGCCGAAATACATGCGCAGATCCCGGGGTCCGAGCTCAAGATACTCGAAGGGACCGGGCACGTGGCGCTGATGGAAGACCCTGACGGGTTCGCGGCTATCTGTCTCGAGTTCCTGCGGCGGGTGGCAGGCTAGCCTGCAGCCCCCTTGAGCCGGGGCCGGGACCGGTTGATACTTCGCCTACAAACCGGTGGCCAACACCGGACTCATAGGGAGGACCGTCCATGCTTGGATGCATCATGGACAAACCGTTGCTGATTTCCAGCCTGCTCGAGCACGCCGATTTCACATCGGGTGACCGCGAAATCGTGACCCGTACGGTCGAGGGCCCGATCCACCGCTACACCTACCGTGACGCCCACAAGCGCGCGCGCCAGCTCGCCAACGCCCTGCGGGCGCTCGACGTGAAACTGGGTGATCGGATCGCCACCATGGCCTGGAATACCCACCGCCATTTCGAAATCTACTATGCCGTGTCGGGGATCGGCGCCGTCACCCACACGCTGAACCCCCGCCTGCATTCGAGCCAGCTCACCTACATCATGAATCATGCCGAAGACGCCTTCGTCTTCGTCGATGCAAACCTCATTTCCCTGATCGAGAATGTGGCCGACGAACTGCGCGGGCTGAAAGGCTTGATCGTCATGACAGATCGCGCGCACATGCCCGAGACCGGGCTGCCGAACGTCCATTGCTACGAAGAACTGATCGACGGCCACTCAGACGACCTGACCTGGCCGGAGTTCGACGAGAACACCGCCTCGTCGCTCTGTTACACGTCGGGCACGACCGGCAACCCCAAAGGCGCGCTGTTCAGCCACCGATCGACCATGATCCACGCCTACGCCTCCGCGCTGCCCGATGTGCTGAATATGGGTGAAAGCGAGGTCATCCTGCCGGTGGTCCCCATGTTCCACGTCAACGCCTGGGGCATCCCCTATGGTGCGACGATGGTGGGGGCAAAGCTCGTGTTTCCCGGACCGAAACTCGACGGCGCCAGCATTCACGAACTGCTGATCGAGGAAGACGTCACATTCGCCGCAGGTGTCCCGACGATCTGGCTCATGCTGTTGGCGCACTGGCGTGAGGCATCGACGCACGCGCCCGCACTCAAACGCACCGTGATCGGCGGCTCCGCCTGCCCGGAATCGATGATCCGCGAGTTCCAGGACGACTATGGCGTCGAGGTCCGGCACGCCTGGGGCATGACCGAGATGAGCCCCCTCGGCACCGTCTCCATTCCCAAACCATCGATGACCGACAAGACGACACGGCTGCGACAGCAGACCAAGCAGGGACGTCCGGTGTTCGGAGTCGAGATGCGGATCACAGACGATGCCGGCAAGGCACTGCCCCATGACGGAAAGGCCTTCGGAGACCTGCAGGTTCGCGGCCCCTGGATTATCGACAATTACTTCAAGCTGGAAAATTCCGAAGTACGCAACACCGAAGGCTGGTTCGCCACGGGCGACGTCGCCACCATCGATCCCGACGGCTATATGGAGATCACGGACCGGTCCAAGGACGTCATCAAATCAGGAGGAGAATGGATCAGCTCGATCGAGATCGAGAACCTCGCCATGAGCCATCCGGATGTCGCCCAGGCGGCCGTCATCGGCGTTCCCCACCCGAAATGGGACGAGCGCCCCCTTCTGATCGTCGTGCCCGCCGCCGAAGAACAGCCGAGCCATGCGGAATTGACGGCGTTCATGCGCGACAAGCTGGCCAAATGGTGTTTGCCGGATGACACGGTCTACATCGACGAGCTGCCGCTGGGCGCGACGGGCAAGGTTCTCAAGACCAGGCTACGCGAGCAGTTTGGCGACCATCAACTGCCGGACGCTTAGCCCCGCACGGTCGGGCAGACATGCCAGGACATCACGGAAAGACGACATATCATGGCCGACGCCCCAGACATCGACGAGCTGCTGCAACTTCGCTTTGACGACGCGCCACAGGATATCCCAGACGCACCGGATGCCGCGCTCTGGCATTCCATCGCCAACCACCAATCCTGCCGCAGTTACACGGACACGCCCTTGAGTCCCGATCTGGTTCGCCAGCTATGTGCGCTCGCGCTCGCGTCCCCGACCAAGAGCGATCTCCAGCAGCGCGATATCATTATCGTGGAGGATCCGGACAAGCGCGCCGCGATCAATGCGCTGTTCCCGGGCAGCCCCTGGATCGCCGACGCGCCGGTGTTTCTCGTCTTCTGTGGCAACAACCGTCGCCTGCGCCAGATCCACGAGCGCCACGGCCACCCGTTCGAAAATGATCATCTCGACGCGTTTTTCAACGCCGGCGTGGACGCCGGGATCGCGCTGTCCGCATTCGTGCTGGCCGCCGATGCCGCGGGGCTCGGCACCTGTCCGATCAGCACCATTCGCGACCATCTCGAGACGGTCAACGCGTTGCTCGGCCTGCCCGACTGGGTATTCCCCGTGGCCGGCATGACCCTGGGCTGGCCGGCCCGCACACCGAGGATCAACTTGCGCCTGCCGCTTGCCGCCACCGTCCACACAGATACCTACGACGACGACGTCCAGTGGGATGCGATCGAGGCCTATGACGCGCGGCGCGCGAATCTCCGCCCCTATGGGTCACAGCGAGAACCCGACCGTTTCGGCACCCGCGACCCCTACACATGGTCCGAAGACAAGGCGCGCCAATACAACGAGCCCCAGCGCACCGATTTCGGCGCCTATATTCGCAAAAAAGGTTTCAAGCTGAACTAGGCTTCCTACTCGGCCGGCGCCGTGGCGAACCGCAACGCGGGCAGCAGCGACGCGGCGGTCAGAATCCCGACAGCCGTGATTGCCAGCAGCACGAACAGGGTATCGAATCCCCAGCGCCCGTGTATCCAGCCGATGAGCGGCACCGAAGAGGCGATGATCGAGAAGTTGATCGTGTAGCGCAGGGCGTAAACCCGCGCCCGCCAGTCGCTGCGCGCGACACGACCAATCAGTACATCGTTGATCGGGATCTGACTGAAGACGGCGAACATGAACGCCACGGCGACCAGCAAGGCGCTCCAACCCGACAGACCCGGCATCAGCGAGAACAGAGCGGCCTGCAGGGCCGCCACGACCATGAACACGCGACGCACGGGCATACGGTCCACAAGGTATCCCACGACGAGCTGGCCAACCGAAGCAATCGCGAAGGCCAGGAACGCATAGGACCCGACCGCGGTTGCGGACACGGCCAGATCGCCGAGCTGCTCATCGAACACCTTCGGCAGACTGAATGTGGTGCTCTGAAAAATCAGCCCACCCAGCGACGATGTGACGAGGACGATGACAAGCACCCGGATCATGGTTCCCCGATCAAGCGTCAGAGATGCGGCGCCACCGACGGCATCCGGCCGTGCACGCGCCTGTGCCTCATGGCTGCGCCCGCGCACCACGGCGATGTAGACAAGGCCCAGGGCCATGGAGACGAGGCCCGGCCAGACGAATGCGGACCGCCAGCCGATATTGTCGATCAGCAACGCCGTGATCAAAGCCGCCGACGCGACTCCGAGATTGCCGAAAACACCGTTCACCGCGATCGGCACCCCGGTTCGCGTACGTCCGTGTACGACCAGCGCAATACCGACCGGGTGATAGATCGCCGCGAACATGCCGATGGCGAAGAGGCCGAACGCCATCTGCAGGGGCGTATCGGCGAGTGCAGTCAAGGCAGAGGATGCGCCGATACCGATGAAGAAAACCGCCATCATTCCTTCGCGGCTCCATCGGTCGGCGAGCCAGCCGGCGGGGATAGTGAAGACCGCAAACGCGATGAATCCCGGCGTCGCATAGGTTATCAGCTGTCCGTAGCTCATTCCCCAATCGCGCGAGAGTGCCAGCGCCGCCGCGGTCGCGAAGATGAGCATGAACAGATGGTCGAAGAAGTGACCGACGTTCAGCAGCAGGAAATGCGCACCTTCGCGATTGAGCAAGACCGGCTCCTACCAGACGGACCAGCCGGCATCGACGATCACCGTCTCGCCGTGGATCATGCGTGAATCCTCCGTCGCCAGAAACACGGCCGTGCCGGTCATGTCCTCGGGGTCGATGAAATCTATTCCCGTCGGCGTGAAGGTCTTCATCAGCTCCATATACTCCTCGTTGCCGGGACCGCGCAGATGCGCGTTGAGCGGCGTCGCAACGTTACCCGGTGCGATGGAATTGACGTTGATCTTTTCCTTGCCGAGTTCGGCGGCAAGCGCGCGGGTCATGTTCACGACCCCACCCTTGGACGCGCAATATCCCGGGCAGTTCGGAAACGCGCCGGTACCGGCGATTGATGAGATATTGACCACCTTGCCGCCGTCATTCTCGCGGAAATGCGGTACGAGGCTCTTCACCATGAAGAAATAGCCCTTGAGGTTGAGATCGAGCTGCTCATCCCAGATTTCTTCGGTCGTTTCCATCACGGGAACGGTGCGGAACACACCCGCATTATTCACCAGAATATCAACCCGGCCGAACTCCGCGATAACGTCCGCCACCAATTTCTCGATGTTCTTAACCTTGGACACGTCGGACTTGAACGCCTTGCCCTTGCCGCCGGCATCCGTGATCTCCTTGATGATCCCGGCCGCGCCCGCATCGTTACTCTTGTAGACCGTGGCGACGGTCGCACCCTCTGCCGCATAGCGTTTGGCGATTGCCGCGCCGATACCGACCGAACCACCCGTGACGATGGCCACCTTGTCTTTCAAACGCATCTGAATTCTCCCTCTTTCCTGAATTTTCGGACCGGCCCTCAAGCCGATCGCAGTTCCGTTGTCCGCGCGACATCGACGGACATGCCGTCCGCGATGGCCACGCCATAAACCTCTTCCGCCCGCGCTGGGCTGACGATGCCCTCGCGCACATCATGCAGCACCCGGTCGGGATCGCGAGACCGGGGGTCACCATACCCCCCGCCCCCCTGTGCGATCGAGACCAGGGTCTCACCGTCCTCGATCCAGACGATCGAACATTGCTCGAGCACCTCGAGATCCTTGTTGCGTGTCGCCTTGAACTGGTTCGACCGTGCCGCCGGCATTCCGGCGCGAGCACCCTGGGGCACGTGGATGTTCCCATCATGCACGAAACCCGCCTCCATGCGGCAGTCGATCGGCCCATACTCCACTTCGATGCCCGGGGCCCCGCGATGACGACCCGCCCCCTCGCTGTCGGGGATCAGGCGGCGGGTGTGGACATGGATCGGCGTGTAGACCTCGTCCAGCTCGACGGAATCGATGAAGCACATGCCGCCGTTCCCGACATGGAGCATGGTCAGCCAGGCATCCTGATGGGGGGCGCCCGCACCGGCGGTATGCCCGAGAAACAGCTGGTTCACATAAGGTTTGCCGTTGCGCGGATCGGTGCCCGAGACCACCGCCGTCGAGGGCGGGCAAAAGCAACCCACCTCGCCCATGCCGAACCCGTCGCCCATTTCCGCCATCGCACGCTGCGTCGCGGAGACAATGCGGTCGGCCAGGTTTGTGGTCGACGCCGAACAGCTGATGGGGTGACGCGGAATGCCGACCACACCCGCATCTTTCAGATGCAGTTCGATGCGACGCAGGGATCCTGCATTCTTCGGCACCGTGTGATCGATCGAGTTGAAAATGCCTATATATGCCGCCGTGCGCGTACAGGATTCCGAGACATTGAGGCCACAGTTCATCTGATCCGCATTGTCGCGCAGATCGACCGTGATCCGCCCGGCATCGGGATCGACGGTAACTTCGGACGTGACGGTGATCCCCTCGTCCGGTGTGCCCGGTATCGCGTCATGGGTGGATTGGGCCGATGCCTTCCCTTTCGGCACGACGCCGATGGCGTCGGCCATGCGTTTTTCCGAATATTCGAACCACTGTCCGGTGAAGGCATGCAGCGTGTCCCAACCCATCTCCTGGCCCAGCGCCAGAAGCTCGCGTTCTCCGATCAAGGCCGAGCCCAGCATCGCCAGAAAATCGCCATGCCATTGTTCCGGCACCCGGATTCGCAGCTGGCACATCCGCACGATGTCCTCGACGGTTTCGTAGTCCTTGAGCACCTGGACCGCCGGAAAAATCAGCGCGCCTTCCTCGTAAACATCGCGTGCCGTGCCGTGATAGGTCGTCGGGATCGAGTTGCCGATATCGGCCTGATGGGCCTTGGCCAGGACCGTGAAGTGGTGGACCCCGACATCGTCGATCACCGGCATGATGATCGTGTGGTCGGCCGGATGGGAACAGCCGTGGTAGGGCGAGTTGTGCAAGAACGCATCGCCCTTCTTCAGCTCCGGATGAAATTCCTTCATGGAGCGCGCCATGATGTCCGGACCGGACAGCACGTGGATTGGCAGGCTCTCGGCCACGGCCAGCAGGTCGCAATCCGCCGTCAGTATGCAGCAGGAAAAATCCTTCGCCCGGTTGAGCACGCCGGATCGTCCTGTCCGAAGCAGGGTGTTGCCCATCTTCGAGGAGATGCCCTCGAACCGGTTGGCCATGATGGCGAGTTGCGCGCCGTCGAGTTGCTTGTCTGTCATGGCCTCAACCTCTTTCCTATGGCCGCATCAGAAGGCTGCCGGATGCCGTCCGCTCGAACATTGTCTCGCCGTCTGCGATGACGGTCGTGAAAGGGGATTCGACGATGGCCGGCCCCTGAAACTGCCGGCCTGCCGCCATCGTCTCGAAATCATGCACCACCGCATCGACCGCGCCGTCACCGGCGAAATAGACCCGCCGTGTGCCGGAGACATCATGCCCCTTGCCGACGCCGAGGCGGCCGGGGCCGCCTTCCCGCAATCCGCACCGCGCGGTGACGGTCCAGCCGACATACTCGACAACCGAGCCTGGATCCCGGATTGCGAAGATCCGTTCATGCATTGCATGAAATGCCTCGTTCAACGCGTCGAGCTGTTGGTCGTCGCTGAACCGGTCAGTCGAAAGCGGTACTTCGATCTCCCACACCTGGGAGGCGTAGCGCGCCTCGACGGCGAACTCGACTTGCGACGACACCGCGTTCGCACCCGGGCCATCGATGAAGGCTCGGGCTTCGGCGCGCAACCCATCGAGGGTCCGGTTGACCCCATCCCGGTCGAACGCGTCAGACGTGGTGAAGAAGGTCGCGCGATACTCGTTCGTCAGATCGGTCATCAATGCGCCCGCGGCGCTCAGGCCCGCACCGGTTTCCGGGATCAGCAACGTGGGGCATCCCAGCCGCCGTGCGATGTAGATGGAGTTCAGGCCGGCAGCGCCGCCGCCACCGATGAGGACTGCATCCGCCGGGTCGATGCCCTGATCGACGGTGATATCCGAAATTGCCTGAACCATATTCTCGGTTGCGACACTGAGGATTGAGGCCGCCGCCACCTCGACCGAAAGGCCGAGCGGCGTTGCCACATGATCCTCAATCGCCGTGCGCGCGCCCGCCGCATCTAGGTCCATGGTTCCGCCCAGAAAATAGCCCGGATCGAGGTAGCCAAGCGTTACGCAGGCATCCGTCACCGTGGGTTCGCTTCCGCCTGCGCCGTAGCAGACCGGTCCCGGCACGGCACCGGCGCTTTGCGGGCCGACATGCAGCAAGCCGCCCGCATCGACCCAGGCGATGGAGCCGCCCCCGGCACCGACGCTCTTGATGTCGATCGAGGGAAACCCGGTCATGTGGCCCCGATAGGGCTGCCCGATCCAGGTTTCCTTGGTCAGGGGGATACGCCCGTCGCGCACGAGGCTGACGTCATAGGTCGTCCCGCCCGTATCCGCGATGATGACGTTCGATGAGGCCGAATCGATATCCGCATAATTACGGCCGGCGATCGGCGCCATCGACGGCCCGGAGTTGATCGCATGGATCGGCTTTTGCGCCAGATCGCTGGCATCGAGCATCCCACCCTGGGACGTCAGGACGAGAGTACGCCCCTTGAAGCCGGCGGCCGCAAGGCGTTCGGTCAGCCCGCCAAGATATTTGCCCATCAGCGGTTTCAGGGACGCATCGATCGCCGTTGCCGACGCGCGGCGATACTCACGCAAGGCCGGATTGATCTGGTGCGAAAGCGTGTACGGCACGCCTGGCAGATGCTTTTCCAACAATTCGCCCACGCGCAGTTCATGCGCCGGGTTGGAGATCGACCAGAGAAAACAGACGGCGACAGCCTCGACGTCGGCGTCCTTCAGTTTTCCGATGATCTCCACCGTCGCGGCTTCATCGAGCGGGGTGTGTGCCTCCCCTGCGCTGTTCACCCGTTCCGGCACCTCGAAAGTCAGCGCGCGCGGGACATAGGGTTCGGGATAGGGTGCCACGAAGTTGAAGGGCTCGATCCGTCCGCCCTCACGCAAAACCAGAATGTCGGGGTGCCCCGATGTCGTCAGAAAGGCCGTTCGCGCCGTATTACCGGTAATGATCGCATTGATGGCATGGGTGGTGCCGTGGATGAGCATCTCGCCGCGGGCCAGCAAGTCGCCAAGCGGGATACCGAGGTCGGTCGCGGCGAGTGCCAGCGCGTCCAGAACGCCTTTCACCGGGTCGGAAGGTATCGTCGATGCCTTGTACATGGACAGGGCACCATCATCGTCCTCGACGATCAGATCCGTGAACGTGCCCCCGGTGTCGCAAGCAAACCGCATCAAATCATTCCCTCAACAAACAAGCGCGGATTGAAGCACTCCGAAGGCCATGTTCATAGGGTTTGTCGCAATCAAATGGGACGGGAAACCCTTCATTCCGGTTGACGCCTCCGGATCGGCGGCGGATGCTTCTTTCCCACCAAGCTGGCGCTCAAGTTCGGCTCTACAGGGATGGAAAATGACGCTGCACCCGCAAGCGCAGGCGGTCCTCGATTTGCTCAATCAGGCGCCGACACCGCTCAAGGACATGCCGCCGGCAGAAGCGCGTGCGGCCTATGACCGGTTTATTGTGCCTCGAAATTTCGACTCCGTGCCGGTCGGCAATGTCGAGGACCGGCAGATTCCGGGTGCCGACGGAGAAATCCGTGTGCGCATCTACACGCCCGAAGCCGATACCGGTCCCCTGCCCGTCTTCCTGTTCATCCACGGCGGCGGCTTCGTCATCGGCAGCATCGAAAGCCGGGACCCGCAATGCCGGCTGATCTGCCGCGACGTCCCGTGCATCGTCGTTTCTGTCGATTATCGGCTGGCACCCGAGCACCCCTACCCGGCTGCTCCCGAGGATTGTTGGGCCGCCCTGCAGTGGGTCCATGAAAACGCTGAAGAACTCGGCGGCGATCCGGCACGGATCGCCGTGGGCGGCGAAAGCGCGGGCGGGAACCTGGCGGCCGGCCTGGCGCTACGCGCGCGGGATGCCGGCGCGCCTTCCGTATCTGCGCAAATTCTGGTGTACCCCGTGACCGATATGTTCTTTGAACAGGATCTCCCGTCCTACGCGTTCCTCGACGAGGACTATTTCCTGACCCGCGATCAGATGGCCTGGTACTATGATTGCTATGCTCCCGGCGTGACGGCGACAGACGACATCCTGCTGTCTCCGTGCATGGCCGACGATCTGAGCGGATTACCGTTCACCCAGATCGTCACGGCGGAGTTCGATCCCCTGCGCGACGATGGTAAACGTTATGGTGAGCGACTCTTCGAGGCGGGGGTCGCCGTCGAATACAGCTGCATGGCCGGGATGATCCATGGCTACTGGCACTACGGCAAACTGATCGACGCTTCCGCCGAGGCGTTGAACCTTTCCATCGATGCCCTGCAACGCGCTTTTTCCGTCGGGAGTTAGAATTTCATGGATACAGACGCAATCAGTCAGGCCGCCACGGTCATTGCCGAAAACAGGCTGAACCGGACGAAACTCGACTCCTTGCCGGCCGACTACCGACCGCAAGACCTGAACGATGCCTACGCCGTGCAGGAGCGCCACAACGAAATTCTGGGCCGGCACGGCCTTGGCACTCTGGTCGGCTACAAGATCGGCTGCACGACGCCGGTGATGCAGGCATATATGGACATCCATGAACCGGCCTACGGCGAAGTCTTCGATTCAACCGTGCACCAGAATCACGCGGACCTTGTATTCGCGGACTATGTTAATCCCGGCGTGGAAACCGAAATAGCGGTGACCCTGGCCAAGGACATGCCCGCCGAAGGCGGCCCCTACACAAGAGACAGCGTCCGCGATGCCGTGGGTGCGGCGATGATCTCCATCGAACTCGTCGAGGCGCGTTACCGCAACTATCGGGAACTCGATACGCCGACCATGGCCGCCGACAACTTCTTCAACGCAGCCGTCATCCTGGGTGATCCGATCCCGAACTGGCATGACCTCGACCTCGCCGCCGTCGAAGGCACCGTCCTGCTGAATGGTGAACACCTCGGCACCGGGCTCGGGTCACTCATCATGGGTCATCCGCTCGAGGCGCTCGCCTGGCTCGCCAATCGCCTGGCCGAGCGCGGGCGCCATCTGAAAGCCGGTGAATTCGTGACTCTCGGTTCGGTCATTGCGACACACTGGGTCTCACAGGGTGACCGCATCGACCATTCCATTCCGGGCCTCGGCTCGGTTTCCATTAGTTTCGCGTAGTACCAAGCCGCACAGGACACAGGGAAAAGACATTCCATGAAAAGCTATCAGCTAGTCGCCGCAAACCAGCCCCTCGAACTGGTCGAGAGCGCGACCCCGGAACCCCAGGGCAGCGAAGTGTTGCTCCGGGTCACCGCCTGCGGCGTGTGCCATTCGGATCTGCATTTCTGGCACGGCTACTACGATCTGGGCGACGGCAACAAGATGACCCTGGAAGACCGCAACATCGAGTTGCCGTTCACCATGGGCCATGAACCCGTGGGTGAGGTCGTGGCGCTCGGCCCCGACGCGGCCGGGACTGTGCAAGTCGGCCAGACCTATCTCATTTTCCCGTGGCTGGGCTGCGGCGACTGCGCACGCTGTAACGAAGGCCGTGAGAACGACTGCGCCAACACCGCCCCCCTGGGCGTGCGGCGACCGGGTGGCTATGCCGACCACGTGATCATCCCCGACGAGAAATATCTCGTGGATATCGAGGGGGTTGACCCCCACTACGCCTGCACGCTCGCCTGTGCCGGAATCACGTCATACAGCGCCATCCGCAAGGCGAAGGAGATATCACCCGACGACAAGCTCGTGATCATCGGCGCGGGTGGTGTCGGGCTGACGGGCGTGGGCATCGCCGCCGATTACATCGCCAACGAGAAAATCGTGGTCGACGTGGACGAAGAGAAACTCGCCGCCGCGCGTGAAGCGGGCGCCGACCACACGATCAACCCCCTGCGCGAGGATGCAAGAGCAGAAATCGCCAAACTCACCACCGCCGGTGCGGGCGCCGTCGTCGACTTCGTGGCAAACACCGAGACCGCCAGCCTGGGCATCGACGTGATCCGCAGGGGCGGCAGCTATATCGCGGTTGGCCTGTATGGCGGACGGATCGACCTCCCGACGCTGGCGCTGCCGACCCGCGATATCGCCCTGCGCGGCTCCTATGTGGGCACGCTCAGCGAGATGCACGAGCTGATGGAACTGGTGAAGGCCGGCAAGGTCGACCCTATTCCCGTGGCGTCACGTCCCATGTCGGAAGTGACGGAAACCCTGCAGGATCTCGAAGACGGGCGAATCATCGGCCGCGTGGTCGTGGTGCCCGAGGGGGCCTGAACGCGCTAGCGGGTCATTTCCGCCACAACATGCAGCAATCCAGGGACCCGGGCTTCTGCTTCTTCAAGCTCCCAGGCCGGAAAAGCACCGGCGCGCGCACGCACACCCTGCTGCAGGGCGATGAGAGCCCAGCGCAAATGTGCGAAAACCTCCCAGAAACGGATGCGCTCGGGGTCCGGCATGTCCCCGCCGGCCGCGATATAGGCGTCATAGAAAACATGCCGGTCACCCAGCCCGCCGGCCTCCCGCGTCGGAGCCTCGCCGCGCCAGCATCGGGCACAAAACCATCCGATATCCTCATGCCGGTCGCCCCAGCCTGCGAACTCCCAGTCCAGCACGGCCGTTAACCGCCCGTTCTCGACGAGGAAATTTCCCGTCCGGAAATCCCGATGCACCAGCACAGCCGGCACCTCCTCGGGCTCATGAGTGCGCAACCAGGTGAGGCCGTCGGCAAGGCTGTGGGAAATCGGCCCCGGTATTTCATCGAGCGCATTCAACCAATCCGACAGCGTATTGATCCGAACAGACGGGGCATTCGTCAAGGCCGCGTCAGCAGTGTCCACCTTGTGTATCTGGGCAAGCGCCGCGCCCAGATCGCGCAAAAGCGCATCGTTGTCGGATCGGGCAATCAGATCACCGCGGCGCGCATCTCCCCGGCACAGGCGCGACACAAAAAAGGGCACTTCACCTTCACGGAACCAAAGCGGTTCGGGCACGGGAATGCCGGCGTCATACACGCGGCAAACCATGTCGTACTCATCCGACTTGGTGAGGCTCTCGGGCAACGGGATTTCAGGACCGGCGCGCAAAACATAGCTTTGCGCCGCGCCATCGGCATCCAGATCAACGCGCCAGTTATGCTGAATCGCGCCGCCCGGCAGTAATTCCGTAGTCACAATCGTGACATCCGTAGTGCCGAGACGCTCCCCGAACCAGCGGCTCAGCAGCGTATCCGGTATCGGCAATGACGGTGCAGGGCCGCCGGTCAGGCCGTCTGGCACTAGTCCCAACTCCAGAAATCCATGCCCTGGCCAAGCAGATTGCGCGCGACCACCATCTTGTGCACCTCCGACGCACCGTCGACCAGCTTGGCCTGGGGCGCGTAGCGGTACATCCACTCGAGCGGCAGATCCTTGGAGTAACCGCGCGCACCGTTGAGCTGAATAGCGGTCGCGATGGTCTTGTGCAGGATTTCCGAGACCCAGATCTTGGCCATCGAGACTTCCTTGCGGGACTGATCGCCGGTGTCGAGCTTGGCGGCCGCGCGCATTGTCAGCAACCGCCCGATCTCGATATCCATCCCCGCATCGGCGAGCATCCACTGGACACCCTCATGGTCGGCGAGGGTGGAGCCGAAATTCTCGCGGGTCTTCACATAATCGAGGCACTCCTCGACAGCCCGCTTCGACATGCCCAGCCAGCGCATGCAATGGGTCAGGCGCGCGGTTCCAAGGCGAATCTGTACCGACTTCATGCCCTCACCGACCTCCATCAGCCGGTTCTCATCGTCGATCTCCATGCCGTCGAACACGACCTCGCAATGCCCGCCATGCTCTTCCGGCCCCATGATCGGGATTCGCCGCACGATGTGCCAGCCCGGCTGGTCCTTGTGAAACAGGAAGGTCGTCAACGCCCCGCGTTTGTCGTCGGACGTGCGGGCGAGCAGTATGAAATGCTCGGAGCCCTCCGCCCCGGTGATGAACCACTTTCGCCCGTTGATGACCCACTTGTCGTTCCCGCTCGGCTCGGCGCGGGTCAGCATCATCGTCGGATCGGAGCCGGACCCCGGCGCGGGCTCGGTCATGACAATCGACGAGCGGATATCGCCATCGATGATCGGCTGGAGCCAGCGGTCCTTCTGATCTTCGCGCGCCACACGGTCGAGCAGGATCATGTTGCCGTCATCGGGTGCGGCACAGTTGAAGACCAGTGGTCCAAATCGCGAGCGCGCCGCCTCTTCATAGAAAGCCGCCATGCCAACGGTATCGAGGCCCAGACCACCGCGCGATATCGGCATCTGAGGCGCCCAGAGGCCCGCCGTTTTGGCCTTGGCCCGCAGCGCCTGTAACGGCACTTCGTCGATATTCTCATGGGCGTCGAAGTTCGCCTGATCCGCCTCGATGGGCATGACTTCATCGGCCACGAATTTCTGAACCCGCAGCCGCAGCGCCTCTTGCTCGCTCGAAAGTGCAAAATCCACGTCAGGTCTCCAGTCGTAACAATTAGAGTGTCGACAGGGTCAGCCCGCCATCCACGGCGATCACCGACCCGGTGATATATGCCCCGGCCGGGCCGGCCAGCAGCAGCAAAGCGCCATCCAGATCAGCGGGCTCGCCGAACCTTCGGGTTGCCACGCGGGTTCGAATGCGCTGTCCAGGTTCACTGTCGAGGAACGCATCGTTCAGTTCCGTTCGGATGTAGCCGGGTGCGATCGCGTTCACTAGGATGCCATCCCGCGCGACTTCCAGCGCCATCGTCTCCGTCATGCTGACGAGGCCAGCTTTCGAAACACCATAGGACTGAATGCCCTTGGCAACCGTTTTCCAGCCGAGCACCGACGCGATGTTAATGATCCGCCCGCCCCCGCCGTGAGCCACCATGTGACGCCCGATTTCGCGCGCGACGAGCCAGGCGCCCTTGAGATTTGTCCCGACCACCCGGTCCCACTCCTCCTCGTCCATCTCGAGGGTGAGAGCGCGCGGCGGCACACCGGCATTGTTGACGAGGATCGTCATCGCTCCGAGTTCCTCCTCGGCGATCCGCACTGCGCGCGCGACGGACTCGGCGTTTGTCACGTCGAGTTCGATCGGGAGCGCTCGCCCGCCAGCCGCTTCGATTTGTTTCGCCAGATCCGCCAGTCGATCCGCGCGCCGGGCCCCGATGGCGACTTTCGCGCCGGCCCCGACCAGCGTCTGCGCAAAATGCGCGCCCAGCCCGCTCGACGCACCGGTTACGAATGCCACCTGCCCGGTCAAATCAAACTGGTCACGCATAATACTTCCCCCCAACATCGGGCTACGGATGTTTGCCGTCCCGCCGCGGCGCCGGTAAGTTTGGGACAACCTTCACGCCACGCGGATATCAATCCAATGCCGACCATTCTACTGGACAAGCAAGGCCCCGTCGCCACCCTCACACTAAACCGCCCCGACGTGCTGAACGCCCTCAATCGCGACATGGCACTCGAACTCAACGCCGCTGTCGAAGACCTGGCCGGCGACGATTCGGTCCGCGCCGTCATCCTGAAGGGCGCCGGCCGGGGTTTCATGGCCGGCGGCGATGTGGCGACCTTCCACGAGAACATCGACACTATCGAAGAGACGATCGACGACCTCATCAGCCTCTATCACAAGGCGGTCCTGGGCCTGTCGCGCCTCCCCAAGCCGGTCGTGGCGGCGCTGCACGGCCCGGTCGCGGGTGCCGGCATCGGCATGGCGCTGAACGCAGATATCGGGATCGCGGCGGACAACGCCGTGTTCACCATGGCGTATATCGGGATCGCCACGATTCCGGATGGCGGTTCCACCTACCTGCTGCCCCGGGTCGTCGGCCGGCGCAAGGCGCTCGAACTGGCCATGCTCAGCGAGCCGGTCGATGCCGCGACGGCGCGCGATCTCGGCATGGTCAATCGCGTGGTACCCGCCGACGAGCTTGACGCGGAAACCATGAAGATGGCCGAACGCTTCGCCAAAGGGCCCACAACCGCATACGCAAACACCAAGGCGCTGATAAATCAAAGCCTGGAATCCGAAAGCATGGCCGACCATCTGTCAGCCGAGCATGCCGCGTTTCTCCGTTGTGCGGTCAAGGATGACTTTGCCGAAGGTGTCGCGGCGTTCGTGGAGAAGCGGCGACCGGATTTCAAGGGCGACTAGCCTTGCGGTCTGCAACATGAGCGAATTCACCCGCGACGACGCCCAGCATATTCTCGACACGGTCATGACGCCGTGGCTCGACGAACTCGGCATGACCGTCGAGGAACTCACGCAGAATGGCGCTGTCGTACGCCTGCCGTGGGATGCGCGTATCTCGCGCGACGGCGGGCTGGTGACCGGCCAGGCCCTCATGTCCTTCGCCGATGCCGCGATGGTGGTGGTTATTTCGTCGGCGATCGGCGGTTTCGAGAAAATGGCTACCATCGACATGACGACGTCATTCCTCGCGGCCGCCTACAACACCGACATTCTTGCACGTGGCGAGGTTCTGCGCCGGGGCAAGCGTATGGTTTACGGTCGGATTGACCTGGAAGCTGCCGACACGGGCGAACCTATTGCCCTTATCCAGACCACCTGGACGCTTCTCGGAAACCGCGAGGGCTAATCCGTCGGACCATCGGCTTCACGCCATGCGGCCATGCCGCCCGCGATGTGGCAAACATCCTCGAATCCCATATCGACCAGGGTCTTGGCGGCGAGCGCGGATCGCCCACCACTCGCGCAGAACAGGATCAGCCGGTCACCGTTGGAAAACACCGGATTATGGGCCGGGCTGTCCGGGTCCGCATGAAACTCCAGAAATCCGCGCGGAACATGCGCCGACCCGGGGATCGTGCCCTGCTCTCGCTCCACCCCCTCGCGAATATCGATGAAACTGTAGCCGGGCTCGCCAAACACCGCGAGCGCATCCTTGACGGCCACGGTCTCGATTGCGGCGTTCGCCTCCGCAAGAATCTGCTTGAATCCGCGCTTGAGCGTCATCGATACCTCCTTGTCCGGTCATGGCCGGCGTCCATTAAATTATCCGATCCCCATGATCGCTGCGGCGGTGCCGCCGAGAACTTTCTTGCGTTCCGCGGCGCTCAGTTTGGTCGCGCTTTCGACAAATGAAACCGGCTCGAACTCCTGCATGTCGAACGGGTAGTCAGTTCCCATCATCACACGATCAACCCCGACCATGTTGACCAGATACTCAAGCTGGTCGGGCCGGAACACGACGGTATCGTAGTAGAGCTCACTGAGATACTCGCTCGGGGGACGGCTGATCTTGTCGCGCAATTCCGGGCGATACTCCCAGCTATGGTCCATGCGACCCGCGTAAAAGGGGAAATACCCGCCGCCATGGGCAATGCAGATCTTGATCCCGGGGTGGCGGTCGAGCACCCCACCGAAGATCAGATGCGTGATCGCGATCTGTTCCTCGAGTGGCTGTCCGACACAATTGTGCATGAAGAACGGCCGTAACCGCGCACCGTCCGTAAACCCGAAAGGATGCAGGAACAGCGGAACATCGAGAGCCACAGCCTCGGCATAGACCGGATCGAAGCGTTCGTCCGACAGCTCGACCCCGTCCACGTTGGTGGAAAGAATAAACGCCCGGATATCGAGCTCCTTCACCGCGCGGCGCATCTCCGTCACCGATGCCGCGGCATCCTGCAGGGGCAGCGTGCCCATGGCGACAAACCGGTCCGGGTTTCCCGCAACGAGCTTGGACACATCGTCATTCTGGGCGCGTGCGAGGGCGTTACCCAGTTCCGGATCGGCCCAATAGTAGAACTGGATCGGCACCGGACTGACGATCTGCATATCCACCCGTGTGGCGTCCATATCGGCCTCGCGCGGCTTCAGGTCGATCATTTTCGGGACCAGGTTCGGGATATTCTCGTTGTCGACCGCCATGGAAGCCGGATGGGCGAAGAACATGTACGGATCACGGTCGGGTGTCAGGATTTCTGCGGGTTGGTAGTGCTTGTCCATAAGCGCCTTCGCCGACGGCGAGAAGACGTGACAATGCATGTCGATTGCGACGGCGGCATCTGCGGCCATGATTTCCCCCTTCTATGCATCCGATCTGCTGATCGGTTGGGTCAAAGCTTAGCACTGCTGGCGAATAGAAAAAGGGCGGTAGAAAATCCACCGCCCTTGTTTCACATGGGTTTCGCGGCAACGCGCGCTAGTTGAGCGACCGCTTGAGATCCACCAGAGCCAGCGGAATTTCCGGGAAAATCATCACGAGGATAAGCACAAACAACATCACCAGCGCGAATGGCGCCGCGCCGATGAAGATATCGGCAAGCGAGATGTCCTTCTGCACCAGGGTCGATTTGATCACATAGACCGCGAGGCCCAACGGCGGGGTCAGCAGACCGATTTCTGTGGCAATTACGGTCACCACGCCAAACCAGACAAGATCAATGTCAAACGGTGCCAACACCACGAGGAACAGCGGCACCGTGATCAGCATGATCGAGACGGAATCGATGATCGTGCCGAGAATGATCAGGATGATCACATACATGATCATCAGCTGCGCGAAGCTCGCGTTCATATCGCCGATCACGCGGCCCAGCTCCGTCGGCAGGCCCGAAATTCCAAGCATCCGGCTGTACATGCTGGCCGCGATGATCAGGAACAGCAGGGTCGCCGTGATATGTCCGGTTTCCACCAGCACATCCCAGAGCTTGCGCGGTGTTATCTGCCTGCGAATAAGCGCGAACAGGAATGCGACGAACGCGCCGGCTGCGCCCGCCTCGGTCGGGGTGTAGAGCCCCGCATATATACCGCCGAGGACGACCAGCACCAGAATGACAATCGGATATGTCTTCGCGAAAAGCTCCCGACCGGGCATCTTTTCCTGATCGACATGCGCATCGAGCGCGCCCGGCTGAGCCACCATATTCGGAAAGCCGTAGGCCATGACCGCGATCAGGGTACAGAAGGAGAAGGTCAGCAGGATGCCCGGGCCGATGCCCGCGATGAACAGATCGCCGACGGATTCTTCCGCGATCAGCGCAAAGATGATCAGCAGGATCGACGGCGGGATGAGCATTCCGAGCACCGACGAGCCCGCAACGGTGCCAACCGCGAATCGGCCCTTGTAGCCATATCGCAGCATTTCCGGCACGGAGATGCGGGTGAACACGGTCGCCGATGCGATCGAGACACCCGTGATCGCGGCAAAGATCGCGTTCGCAATGACCGTGGCCATGCCGAGGCCGCCGCGCACGCGGCGCAACGCATTCTGGGCGATGTCGTATGTGTCACGCCCCATCCCGGCCGTACTGACGAGAAGCCCCATCAATACGAAGAGAGGTATGACGCCGAACAGGAAATCCGCGACAGTTTTCGCCGCCGATATCCAGAGCAGACTGATCGCGATCTTGACGTTGCCCTTGATAACCCAGACCCCGACGAACGAAATCAAGGCGAGAACCACCGGGACATGCATGCCGATATAGATCAGCAGCAGCATCGCGATAATGGAAATAAGGCCAATTTCAAAGCCGCTCATTTGATCGACTCCTCAGCGGCAGCCACTTCCACGTCGACAGCCTCCTCATGCTCAAGCGGTGGCTTACCGAACAGGCCGCGGATATTGTCGACAACCGACAGGAAAAACTGCATACCGAGAAGCGTGCAGCCGACCACGAGCGCGAGGCGCTGAGGCCACTCCGGGAATGTGAAAACGCCGGTATTTCCGACGAAATGCCCGCCATGATAGGCCTGCAGCCACTTCGGCCAGCCGCCCATGACAATGGCGACCATCAGGCCGACACCCGCGAGGTGGAACAGGATGCCCATGATGTTGCCGACCGCCGGCCATTTCGAGAGAATCCGTCCATAGAGTGCGTCGGACCGCGTGATCCGGCCAACCTTCAGCGTGTGTGCCAACTGCAGGTAGAGGATCGTGACAATCGAAATCTCGACGATCTCCGTCACGCCGCTCAAAGGCGAATTGAAGATAAACCGCAGCGAGATATCGAGCGTGATTAACAGCATCAGGATGAAAATCCAGCCTGACGCCACCGCGTTACTTAATAGGACGATCCGATCGAAAATTCGACGCAGAATATCCAGAAATCCGAGTATTGCGCTCAATGGAAGTCGGGGAGCCACCTTTCGGCGGCCCCCCTCCCTGGTTCGTATGTGAAGTCACAAACAGAAGTTCTGGAACCGCCTATTCGCGATCCCACTGACGTGCGATCGGCTGATTGTTCGCACGCATCTCGTCCATCCAGGCCTTGAGGATCTCGGTTCCCGGCTGACCAGCGGCATTGCGCTGCTCGGCCCACTGCTTGCCCAGCGGCGGCAGTGCCGCGGCCCAAGCGTTGCGCTCGGCATCGCTTGCCACGGTGACCTTGGTACCGAATTCGGCTTCGCAACGTGCGAGACCAGAGGCCGCGCCGTCATTCACGCGCTTCACGTTCTCGGTGACCCAAGCCGAAGATGCTTCAGATGCTGCATCCTTAACTTCCTGGGGAAGACTGTCCCAGACGTCGATGTTGAAGTTCAACGAGAAGCCGTTCACACCACCCAGGCTTGCATCGAATGCAAACGGAGCCGGCTCACAAAGCTTGAAAGCACCCGCACCCTGGCGCCAAACAATCATGGCCTCATAGATGCCCGTGCTCAGGCTGTTGTAGGCGTCCGCCAGGTTGGTCTGCACACCGGCAGCGCCGATCGCGAGAACCCAGGGCAGGTTCGGGCCGGCGGCGCCGACCTTCAGGCCCTTGACCTGGTTGATGCTGGAGATCGGCTTGGCCGACCAGAGCATGTAGTTGTCAACCGCGCCGGTCGGAGCCAACGCAATCTGGTTGAACTCTTTCCGCCAAGTGCCGTTGTACTGCGGGAACGTATCGACCATCTTCTGGGTGACGGCACTCGCAAGCCCGACATCGAGGGTCGTGAACGGCGTCTTGAACGACACGTCGTAAAGCGGAACCTTATCGGCGTGGAACGCAGTCACGATGACGCCGAGGTCACCAATGCCAGTCTCGACACCTTCAAGTTCACCACGCGGCTTGACGATCTGGCCACTGATGCCCTTGTTCCAGTTGATTTTGTACTTACCGTTTTTGGCAAGAATGGCATCAACAGCAGGCATGTAGGCGTCAACCAGCGAGCCAATCCAGGTCGCGGGCGGCGGATAGCCGGAGATCGCCGTGAGGTTAATGGTTTCCTGCGCACTTGCCGGCGCAGAGACGGCAACGGTTGCTGTCGCAGCCGCGGCGATAAGCATCGCCGTCGATTTTGAAACTTTGGACATGAAGTCCTCCCAGTTTGTTTATTATTTCCCCGTCGGACTTTTCTAGTCCTGACGAAAGCTTCCAACAACGAAGGCCCCTTGTCCATCGAGAATTCGAGAATGTTCGTCGACGCGCACAAAATTACGTGCGTGATCACGAGAAAGTCAGCAATACGCGGCTGTTACACGATTATTCGTATAGATGAGCTGGTGACCAAATTCACGTACACGAACACGAATATCTGCCCAATCAGGCGTTCGTCCCGCATTACCACGCGTCCAGAAATCGGCGCCCGATCGTCCGAGGATTGAGAATCCAGGCAGAAAAAGACCGGGCCGGCAACCTGCCAGCCCGGTCGGGAATTCCCATTGAATCGGCAGCCTATTCGGCGGCCTGCGCCAGGAGTGCCCCCGGTCCGAACAATAGGTCACGAAGCCAGTTGGCCTGCGCGCTCGAGACCTTCTCGAGATGCTCATTGTTCGAATACAGGCTCATGTGATCGACACCTTCAACGATCGCCAACTCCTTGTTCGGACACGGCACCGCGTTGAACACGTCGATCTCAAGATCGGACGATGTGATGTTGTCGCCCTTGGCAATCGCCATCATGTAAGGCGTCTCATACAGGCGTTTGGCATAGGGCATCACGTCGTACTGCAGGAGCAATTCAACCGACTCAAGCGTGTTTTCATGGATGTGATTCGGCGCTTCACGCTCTTTGATGTCCTGAAAGATGGTGCGGACATGGGGGAACGGCCACGAGCTGATCTCGTTGTCCGGGTCGGTCGTAGCCATCGGTATCATCTGGCTCGGCTCGCCGCGTTGACGCGCCTCGCGATCCGCCAGAATGAGTTTCTGGATTGCCGCAAATTTACGCTCGCCGTGGCACCGGCGCATCGTCGGGAAACCGTCGACGACGGGCACCACCGACATGGCAAACTTCACGCGGGAATCCAGTGCCGCGACGCAAATCGCATGTCCGCCGGAGTATGAAATACCCCACACGCCGATCCGGTCCGTATCGATTTCATCCAGCGTCTTCGCGAAGCTCACCGCGTTGCGGTAATCCTCGATCTGATCCCACGGATTGATGTGCTGGCGCGGCGAACCCTCGCTGTCGCCAAAGCACCGATAATCGAATGTCAGCGCGGCACAGCCGATATCGACAAAATCATCCGCATAGTAAGGCATGACGATTTCCCGCACGTAGCACCAGCCACCGGCCATCACCACGAGCGGCGGATTCTTGACACCGTCCGGCAGGTAAAGCGTACCGCGAATGGTGTCACCGCAACTGTTGAATTCCACGTCTCGAGTTTGCATTTGCTTCTCCCCTGATGAGCCATTTCACACATGTGAATGGATATCTTTTCTTTTGATCAGATTGGTTCCCAATCGCTGAAACTGTCAACTATGCGGGCTCACCCGCCACCTTCTCCCTCAAGTTGCGCCGCGATGATATCCCGCAAGACATTCTTGCGAATCTTGCCGGCGGCCGTGCGGGGAAAATCATCGATGATTTCCAGCCGCTCGGGATATTTCTGTTTCGCCATACCGGTCCCATCGAGAAATGCCGAAACATTCGCGAGGTCGAGGCTCTCGTCCTCTTCCAGCACGACGAAGGCACAGCCCGTCTCGCCCATGCGCGGATGGTGCATCGCGACCACGGCAGCCTCATGGATTGCCGGATGCGCGTGCAAAGCATCCTCGACCTCACGCGGACTGATGTTCTCACCCCCGCGAATAATCAGGTCCTTCGAACGACCGGTGATCACCAGCGCCCCGCGGTCATCCATCATCGCCAGGTCGCCGGTGTGAAAATAGCCATCGCCCTCGAACGCCTCGGCATTGTGTGCGTCGCCGGCATAGCCCAGACACATCTCCGGACCACGGGTCAGGATTTCGCCTTCCTCACCGGGACCCACCACATGCCCAGTCGAGGGGTCCACGATTTTCACTTCATGGCCGACGATATATCCTTCGGTCGTCGCACCGAGAGCTTCTTCTTCTCGGCTGTTCACACCCAGCGTCACCGTCGGTGCCTCGGTCGAGCCGTATACACGCGAACAGACGCAATTCTCGAAGGCGGCGTGGGCGCTGTAGATCACTTCGGGCGGCACCGGGGCCCCGCCAGAGGGAAAGTAGCGCAGGCTGGGAAAGGGCCGCGAATTCTTCCGGGAGAACATGGTCAGTTCCTGCAAGAACACCGTCGCCGCGATGGTGAAGGTGACTCCAAACGCGTCGATCAGCTCACCCGCGTCATCTGCGCGCCAGGTTTCCATGAAAACCGCAGGTGCATTCAGTGTGAACGGCATCTGAATGCCGTAGAGATAGCCGGTGATATGAGACACCGGCGACGGCATCAGAATGACATCACTGTCGTCGAGCCCGAGAAAACCGGAGATCGCCTGAATTTCGGTATCGATCGTGTTGTGACTGTGCAGCACCCCCTTGGGGCGCCCGGTCGTGCCTGATGTATACAGGATCAACTTGACGGCATTGGGATCGACCGCTGCGCGTTCGAACGTCTCCGGTTCGCCCTCCGCCAGAAGGTCTTCGAACGCCGTCGCCCCCTCGGCGGTGCCGCGCACCGTGATGACATGCGCCAGGTCGGGAAGCTCGCCACGATGGCGCGCGACCATGTCGGCATAGTCGAACTTCCGGAACGTCGTCGGCACAAAGACCAGCTTGGTGCCGGCATCGCGCAGAATGTAGGACACCTCGGAATCCCGGTAGATCGGGATGATCGGATTGCAGACCAGCCCCAGCATGGCGCAGGCCAGATCGATGATCACGGTCTCGGGCCAGTTGGGGAGTTCGAAGCTCACGACATCGCCCGCGACGAGACCACGCTTTTGCAATGCGCTGGCCAACGCGCGCGCCTGGCGATCCAAGTCGGCGACGGTATGTTGTGTGCCACCCTCCACGAACAGCACACGGTCGGGATTCTTCGACGCCAGATCGGCGAGTTCGTCCGCCAGTGTGCGGTTTCGCCAAATTCCACTGGCCGTGTTCGCCGCGATCAACTCGTCAGTCAGGCGCGTCTTCCAGCCGCTGATGTCCATCCGCATTTCGCGCACTCCCCGGCCTACTCGCGTGCCAGCCGCAGCCGGTTTGAAATATTGTTCTTCTGGATCGCCGAGGAGCCGCCGATGATCGGCATAAGCAGCGCCTCGCGCACGTAACGCTCCATATCGAATTCCTTGATGTAGCCGTAGGCGCCCATCACCTGCTGGCAGGTCAGCACGATCTCCTTGGCGACGTCACTGACATAGAGCTTGGCCATCGAGGTCTCGACCGATGCCGGCTTCTTTTCATCGAGCAGCCAGGCTGCGTGGTAGGTCATCAGCCGGCAGGCGTGGAGCCTGGTCTTGCAGTCGACCAGCATGTGACGAACGGACTGATAGGCGGAAACCGGCTTGCCGAACTGCTTGCGCTCCTGGGCATATTCCCAGGCATCATCGACCGCCGCGGCGGCATTCCCCAGCGCCAGTGCGGCGACTTCTATCTTTTCGACATCGAGGCCTGGCCCAACGATACGGCGCCAGCCATCGTTCCAGCCGGCCTCACCACCAACGATATTCTCAGCCGGAATTTCGACATCCTCGAACGTCACATCGCAGGTGGATGCCCCCTTCATGCCCATCGCGTTCTGCAATTCGATCGTCACACCGGGCGCGTCCGGCGGAATCAGGACAATGGACAGGTTCTGATAACGCTCGGCGTCGGGATCGCTCTTCACGACAGCATAGATGTAGTCGGCGATATTGGCGCCGGAACAGAAGCGCTTCGAACCGTTGATCCTGACGGTCGCGCCATTTCCGTCGCGAACGGCGGTCGTCCGGACGCTCGCCACGTCGGCGCCGACATCGGGTTCGGAGATGCCGTAGGCAAACAGCAGTTTGCCGTTTGCGAGCTTCGGTAAAAGCGCCTTCTTCTGTTCTTCACTGCCGACCTCTTCCATGTTCATCGCGCCGTAGCAGGCGCACATGATGAAGGGTACGGCGACAGCCATCGACCGACGCGCCAGCTCCTCGATCACAACCATCGTTGCGGTAATGTCCCGACCGGCGCCACCATACTCCTCGGGCACCGTCAGACCATTTACCCCAAGTGCGGAGAGCTTCTCGAAGATCTCGCGGGGAAAATGATTCTCCCGGTCCCATTCCTGCGCCTTGGCCCGCGGCATTTCGTTTTCGACAAACCGCCGCAACGTGTCCCGCAGCATGGTGACATGTTCGGCTTCCTGGAAATGTTCCATGGCGCGGCCTATTTGCCCGTGAACTTCGGGTCTTCCTTGTTCAGGAAGGCTTCCGTGGCAATCCGGTGATCGTCCGTCATCTGGGACATGGCCTCGAAATTGAAGGCCGTGTCGAGGACGGCATTGGCCGCCTGTTTGAGCCCGGCATTGACCGAGGCCTTGGTCCACTTGATGGCGTTGATGGCCCCCCCGGCGAGACGGTCGGCCATGCCGTAGACCGCGGCATCGAGTTGGTCGGCCGAAACCACATGGTTGATCAGTCCGATCGCGGCCGCGTCCGTGGCCGTCAGCAGATCCCCGGTCATCAGATATTCCTTGGCCCGGGCGTAGCCGATCAGCTGAGGCCAGATGACCGCACCCCCGTCCCCCGCAACGAGGCCAACAGCAACATGAGGGTCACCGAGCTTGGCCCGTTCCGTTGCATAGATGATGTCGCAGTAAAGCGCGATTGTGCAGCCCAGCCCGATCGCATGACCGGGAAGGCGGGCAATAATCGGCTTCTCGAGGTCGAGCAGGCTGTTCACCAGCCGCTTGCCTTCCCAAACGGTACGGGCAAACGCCGCTGGGTCGCCATGCATGGCGTTCAGCCATTGCAGGTCGCCGCCGGCACAAAACGCGGCCCCCTCGCCGGTCAGCACAACCACGTCGGCCTCGTCATCTGCGGCGACGTCATAGAATATCCGCGACAGCTCTTCGTGCAGTTCCGCGTCGATGGCGTTGAGCGTTTCGGGGCGCGACATCGTCAGGGTGAGCACCTGCCCGTCGCGTTTCGCCTTGATTGCCTGATAGCCGTCGTAGTTCACCTGAAATCCCCCTCTGAAACTATCGCACCGAATGCCTGACCGGTACGGCAGCAGTTCACTGTTCTCAAATCTCACCATGGCGGCAACGTCGGGGTGAGTCAATAAATATGAATGATGATTCATTATTCATATTTATTGCATGCGACTCCGGGAATGGTGATGATGGCACCCTGTTCTTTCAATTGAGCCAATCGTGATGCCCACTTCGCATGTTGCACAAGATGAGCAGACCAAACCGACGGCGTCGCGGCGCCCCACACGCGCCGAGAAAGCGGCCGCCACGCGTCAGGATTTGATCGAAGCGGCCGCGGAGGTTGTCGGCGACCATGGCTATGCGGATGCCTCCGTCGCGCGCATCACAGCCCGGGCGAACATCGCACAGGGCACCTTCTACAACTACTTCGAAACACGGCAGGCGCTATTCGATACGCTGCTTCCCGAGCTCGGCCAGGACCTGATCGCTTTCGTCGGAGATCGGGTCCGCGGAAGCCGTGACACGCTCGAAATGGAAGAGCGCGGGTTTCGCGCATTCTTCGAGTATCTCGCGGCCCATCCGGGCTTCTACCGAATTCTGAACGAGGCGGAAACGATGGCGCCAAAAGCCCATCAGAAGCATTTCAACGCGCTTACGACAAGATATGTGGCAGCGTTAAAACAGGGACTCGATCGCGGTGATCTGCCCGCATACGCCGAAGGGGATCTGGAGACGGTCGTCTACCTGCTCATGGCCGCCCGTAGCTATCTCACGCTGCGCTACGGCCTGGCCGATGGGAAACTGCCGGAAGATGTGGTTGCAACATATATAAAATTTGTCCGCGGCGCGCTCCTGCAGCGAGCAGCGGGAACCTGAACCAGCGCGTTATTCCCCGCGGCGCATCTTCAATTTCAGTGCCACCACCTCGTAAACATCTAGCCCGGCCAGAACACTGATCTCCTCAAGCGGTAGAGACGTCTCGTTGAGCAGCACACGTGCATGGCTTTCGGGATCGCGCTTGCGATTGTTGCGCCGGGGCACCCGGTTCGCCGCCGCTTCCGCCTTACGGCGCTCATCTTCATCTAGGCCACGCTCACGCGCTTCCTCCAAGGCCGCATCCCGGCGGGCCTTGTCGGCATCAACCCAGGAGTCAGTCATGCGCGCGGCCTTGGCCATGCCGGCTGCCTGCTCCGCCTGCTTGCGCGAAAATTGCGGAAACCGCTCCTCGGGGCGTTTCGGCGCCGGCCCGCCGCCGGCGGCCTCCTCCAGCGACATTCCACGGCTTTTCGCCATGCGTTTTGCCGCCGCAAGCGCAGCCTCGCGCTCACCCTCGTAAGGGCTTTCCTTTGCGAGATTCAGTAAATTGTGAAAGCGGGTACGTTCCGCTTCGTTGAAGGCACGCGCGTCGTCGATGACGTCACCTGTTGATAGGGGTTGTTGATAACCGCGGAGTATAGCCCATTTGGCGCGAATCTGGGATCAGATCACCAATGCGACCACGGCACCGGTCATACAGGTCGCGATGCTTCCCGCAAAGAGGGATTTAAGCCCCAGACCAATAAGATCCGACTTCCGCTCCGGCGCCATCGCGATCATTCCCGCCAACATGATCCCTACACTGCCGAAATTGGCAAAGCTGGCCATCGCATAGAGCAGAATAACTCGGGTCCTCTCCGACAGGCTGTCACCGGTTGCCGCGAGCTCGAGAAACGCAATCAACTCGTTCAAAACAATCTTGGTGCCGATCAACGACCCGGCGGTCGTCGCTTCCGCCCAGGGTATCCCGATCAACCAGGCAACCGGCGCCAGCACCCAGCCGAGCAGCCGTTGCAGGCTGACCGGCCCGCCCCAAAGGTCGGGAAACAGGCCAAGCATCTGGTTAACCAGCGCCACCATCGCCACAAATACGATCAGCATCGCGATGATATTCAGCAAGAGACGCAAACCGTCCTGGGTGCCCTGAACCATGGCGTCCAAGGTGCTGTCATACATGCCACGACCGGCTTCGTTCGTGTCTGCGACCGTGGAATTCGCATCAACCGCCGGAACAGAATCCGGCGACACGGGCACCATCAGTCGCGCGACGACAATCGCCGCCGGCGCACTTATCAGAGATGCGACCAACAAATGACCCGCGGCATTCTCGATCACGCCATTCAGGAATGTGGCGTAAAGCACGAGGACTGTCCCGGCGATAGTCGTGAGGCCACATGTCATGGTGACGAACAAATCGCTGCGATTCATGCGGACCAGATGGGGCCGGATCAAAATGGCCGCCTCGACCATGCCGACAAATATATTGGCGGCGGCGCCCAGTGCGACCGGGCCGTCGATCCGCAGGGTCGCCTTCAGGCCGGCGGCCAGACCACGGATGATCAGCGGCATCACCCGCCAATGCCAGAGGACGGCCGACAGGGCAGACAGCAGAAGAACAATCGGAAGCGCCTGAAACGCAAGAACGAACGCCGCACCCGGGTGGCTCTCCGCGAAGGGCAATGGGCCGCCGCCAAGAAAACCGAACACCAGGCTCGTGCCGGCTTTCGACGCCGTGTCGAGGGCCAGCACCAATCCGTTGACGGCACCAACCGCCTCGCGAACCACCGGCACCGACAGCGCGATAGCCGCCAGTGCCACTTGAACGGCCACGCCCGCGAGGACCAGTCGCCATGACCAGCCACGGCGATTTTCACTCACCAGCCAAGCCAATCCGACAAGCGCAATCAGGCCCAATATCGGCTGCACATTCTCGATCATGTTTTCCCCGGACGCATCGATCTCTGCCCCAATCCGATGGTCTATACCAAGGCACGATTCGCGCGGGACCGGACCGAACAGGAATATGGCTGAATAGAAAAAGGCCGGATCTACCTGATCCGGCCCGAGATTGACTTGGTGTCACGACGGCGGCGCTTGCTTGAGGCCATGGGGAGATTGGTTGCGATGCCAAATATGTCCGGGGGCATGGCACCAGCCGGCGTATTGTTGATCCGGAATTCTGTGTCCGTTTGTATCCTGTCACTTGGTCCGTTGGTCTGGAAACGAACCTAGTTCGAATCAAAAATACCCGCAATTTCAATCGGTTAAAATTCAAACTGAATTCATCTGAAATGTGATCTATCTCTAACCTTTACGCGTTTCAAAGGAGCAAAATTCATGGGCGCACTCGACAACAGGGTTGCAATCGTTACCGGCGCTGGCGGCGGAATAGGTCGTGCCATGTCCACGCGGTTCGCCAGAGAAGGTGCGGCGGTCGTGTGCGTGGATATCGATGCGAAGCGAGTCAATGCGGCCGTCGATGAAATTGTGGACGGCGGCGGGAGAGGTATCGCACTGACGGCCGATGTCGCAGTCGAAGCCAGCGCCGAAGCCGCCGTCGCAGCCGCAGTCGAAGGCTTCGGAGGCCTCCATGTCCTCGTCAGCAATGCGATCTACGATCTCCCCCTCGCCCCCCTTACCGAGATTCCCTATGACGATTGGCGACGAACCATGGACGTCAACCTCAACAGCGCCTTCCTGTTTTCCAAACATGCCATCCCGGCGATCGACGCGAATGGTGGCGGCAGCATCATCCTGATCGCCTCTCAACTCGGACGGACCGCAAAGCCCGGTCGCCCCTGGTATTGCGCCCAGAAAGGCGCGCTCATCAATATGGCCAAGGCCATGGCGCTCGACCATGCGCACCAGAATATCCGGGTCAACAGTCTCTCCCCGGGGCCGGTCGAGACCGATCGTTTCGTGACCAATTTCGAAGACCGGAGCGCCGCCCAGGCCGCCAATAGCACCATGTTCGACCGGCTCGGCAAACCTGAAGAAATCGCCGCCGGCGCGGTGTTTCTCGCCAGCGAAGAATCCTCCTTCATGACCGGGTCGGACCTCTTGATCGACGGTGGTTACACAGCCGTCTGACCTTGCATTGGTTTCAGTTGCAACTATTATTGCGACAAAACTGAAGGGACAACGCGATGGACGGCGGAACGACCATGGACCAGGCGGATTATCAAAGCGGCCTCGGCAATTACTTTTCGACCGAGGCATTGCCCGGCGCGCTTCCGAAGGGACAAAACTCGCCTCAGAAGGTTCCCTATGGGCTCTACGCCGAAGGGATCAGCGGCGCCGCCTTCACGGTGCCGCGCGCGGAATCCCGACAGACATGGTGCTACCGCATCCGGCCGACCGCCAAGGCCCCGGCCTATAAGCGCCTCCAACAGGACAGCTGGCACGCGCCGAACGCCGGCGACGCACCCGCTTCACCCAACCAGATGCGCTGGGACCCATTGCCGCTGCCGGACGTACCGACCGATCTGATTGAAGGTATGCAAAGCTACGCCCTGTGCGGCGATGTCCATCATCAGGCCGGGGTCGGCATTCACTTGTACGCGGCGAACCAATCGATGTCCGACCGGTTCTTCCACAACGCCGATGGAGAAATGCTCTTCGTGCCGCAACAGGGTCAGCTGACCCTCCTTACGGAGCTCGGCAGGCTCGACGCAGCGCCCGGCGAAATCGCGGTCATCCCGCGCGGCATCAAGTTCCGGGCCGAGCTCCCGCAGGGCGCATCACGCGGCTATGTCTGCGAGAATTACGGTCTGCCGCTTCGGCTGCCGGAGCTGGGTCCGATCGGAACCAACGGCCTGGCCAGGCCGCGCGACTTCCTGACCCCGCACGCCGCATTCGAGGATCGGCGGGGTTCCTTCGAGCTCGTGTTCAAATTCGACGGTGGTCTCTGGACGACCACAATCGACCGTTCCCCCCTCGACGTGGTCGCTTGGCACGGCACCCATGTGCCGTACAAATACGACCTGGCGAATTTCATGACGTTCGGTACCGTCAGCGTCGACCATCCCGATCCGTCGATTTTCACTGTGCTGACGTCACCCTCGCCCGACCCGGGTACGGCGAATGTGGATTTCGTGATCTTCCCACCACGCTGGATGGTCGCCGAACACACATTCCGCCCGCCCTGGTTCCACCGCAACGTGATGAACGAATTCATGGGTCTCGTTGAAGGCACCTACGACGCCAAGGCCGACGGGTTCTTGCCCGGCGGCGCCAGCCTGCATAACTGCATGGCCGGGCATGGCCCCGACGCGACGACATTCGAGGCCGCCAGCACGGCAGAACTCGCACCCGAGAAGATCGACGGCACCCTCGCCTTCATGCTCGAGACCCGCTACGTGCTCCGCCCGACGGACTTCGCGCGCAGCACGCCGTTGCTACAGGGCGACTACCAGGATTGCTGGGCCGGGTTAGAGGACAGGTTCGACCCGACACGGCCCTAGCCAAGTAAACAGCCAATTGTCTGATCGCCTGTAAGCCATAGAATAGCTCCACCTTGGTGTGGACAATCAACTACGAGTAGCGCGGGACAGGCAATGGAACCAATCAATCCCGAACAGGCGAACAACGAATTTGGAATCTTTACGCGGCATGAAAAAATGCCCAACGGGGAACATCGATTTCGACTGAAAAAATCTGATGGCACAGCCTATATCCGCACAGAGGCTGGACTGCACGGGGCCTGGCAAGAGAGCCATTTCCACCTGAATGTGCGTGAAACCTACATCGTTCAGTCGGGCTGGATTGCGTATGCCGAAGAGCAGGGCGGCAGGTTTACGATCGAGATATTTCGACCCGGCGAACTGTTTACGACGCAAATTGGTATCGTTCACAACGTCTATATGTCTGCAGGGTCCGTTATCCACACAGTCAAACATGGATCAAGCCAGGAAGACGATCGGCATACGCACGGAACCCAAGAATTTGATGCAAAATGCCGGCGCATCAACACTGACAGCGAACTCCTGGACTACGTCGCAAACAATCCCAAGCCCTCTAAGAACGATTCGGTTTACAGCTCGGAGTATCGCCACTTCGACGGATTGATATGGCAAGTACCGGCCTGGGTGACGGCAATTTTCGCGCTCACCACAGGTGCACTCGGATCCCAGAATCTCGACGCCGTCGCGAACATGACCAAATTCTCGGCATCATCACTGACCGTTGTTTTCCTCCTGATAGTCGCGGGTACGATTTTCTGTTTTTCCCACGTCATGTTCAGGTTCCGCATGCACCAAAAAACGATGAAGCGATATTCCAGAACGCCGATCTGGGCATCGGCCAGTTCATGGACCCAACTGCTTATAAATATTCAGGCGTCAGCCCTGCTCGCTCTAGCCCTGGTGGTTGCTGGCGCAGAATTCTCCTGGGCCTTGTTGTTCTCGCTTTCCATTCTCGCGGCCATAACGATTCTTTTCGAATGCCTTATGCGCACCAAATAGCAATTCCGTAAAACGAACGCACAAGCCCGCTACTACTTCTCCGGAATCACCGGCAACAGCACGTGGGACGGATGGTCCGGGCCTGTGTGCAGCGTGACCTTCTTGCCGAAGACATCGAGCGGCCGGTTGGACGGCATCTCGTGCTTGAACGGCCCAACACCATACTGGACCCGGCCCGCGATCATCGGATCGCCCGGGGTCCAGCCGGGATAGACATAGTCCCGCCCGCGGACACTCAGGCCCAGCCGGTAGCCCTCCGGCAAGACAATCGACGTCGGCCAGATCTCGATGTCGAGCTCATAGATCTCGCCCGGCGTCAGCGGCTGCACCTCGTCATGGGTGTGATAGGGCCGGTAGGGCAGCGTCTGGTCGGTATCGATCTTGCGATGTGACGCGCGCAACCAGCCAAGCCCGACGGGTGTGTGGGGGTCGTTGGCGCCCTTGTAGACAACTTCTTTCATGTCCGGTTTGAAGGCCCGAAGGACGAGGAACAGATCTGCATCCTCGGTCTCCGAAGAAATGAACAGCTTGGCCGTGACGGGGCCGGTGATCTCGGTCTCCTGCACCATCGGCGATGTCAGGAACGTCGCGCCGTCACCCATCGCCTCATAGATGTAGCTCTGCGCCTCGGCCATGGGCGCCTCGGAAAGCGTCTTGCCGGCAGGGTCGAGATACATCTCGGTCCATTCGGTACGCGGGATCGGCCATTCATCCTCGGCCCGTTCGACGAACACCTCGTCGGGGTGACGTATCAGCAACTGCACCTTCGGCTGCTCGCCCCAACCGGTGTCCTCGCCTTTCAGAAAATGGCCGAGGAAGCGGCGCTGCAAATCCATGCCGTAGTCGGTGTAATAGTGGGTGAAATGCTCCAGCCCATGAATCTCGAGCCATTTCTGATCGCTCGCCGAATTCACATACCCTTCCGTGTTGCCGCGCGGATGGAGACCCACACCGCCCCAGTTGCCCGACGACAGCAGCGGCACGTTGATCTTGGAATAGTCCGGCATCCGGGCTTTCCAGTAATCGTCCACCAGGGGATGGTTGAGGATATCCCGCCCGAAATCCGTGCGATTGTCCGCCAGTTCTTCTTCGGAAAGGGTTTCCGGCCCGGATATCCATTCGCCGTTGAGGCGGCTTTTCTGCCCAAGCGCACCCTTGCCGTGCTGGCGCGGAACGACGGCCGAGTTGTACCACATCGATGGAAAACGGCACGCGATGCCGCCGTGATGGCCAAGGTCCCGGTAGTAATCTGCGGCCCCTTCCCAGACGCACATCGCCGCCAGATGTTTCGGCTGGAGCGATGCAACCTGCCACTGGTTCATGCCGTAGTAGGAAATGCCCGAGGTGCCGACCTTGCCGTTCGACCAGGCCTGGGTTCCCGCCCAATTGATGCAGTCATGGAAATCCTGGGCCTCGCGCGCCGACCAGACATCGAGAAACCCCTGGGACCGGCCCGCACCACGTGAGTCGACGCGCATGCAGATATAGCCGTCCGGCACCCATTTCTCGGGATCGACCAGCTCCCAGTTCTGATAACGGTTCGACGATCCGGCCAGACAGTCGGGGTAATCCTCGACCATCTGCTTCCACTGGTGAGGATAGCCGTCTTCCCAGGCGAGCCACTTGGCATAGGGGCCGTAGCTGATGATCACCGGGTATTGGCCATCATCGTCGGGCCTGTAGATGTCGGCGCGCAGCACGATCCCGTCATCCATCTCGAGCGGCACATCCCAATCGATGCGCATCCCGTCATTGACCTTCGACGTCATCTGGCTGTCGCCGGGTGTCTGAATTCTGTTCATGTCTGCGTCCCCCCTGATTTACTCTATTTGCGTTTCTTGCCCGCGCGCTTCGGCGGGATGACCGGTAACAACAGATGCGACGGGTGGTTCGGCCCGCAATGGATCGTGACGTTGCCGCCATAGACCCGCGCGTCACGACCGTCATGGACGAAAGGTCCGACACCGGTGAATTCGTTCTTCATGTTCGACAACCGCCCGCCCGATCCACCGGGATAGACATAGTCACGACCGCGCACGGTAAGCCCCAGGCGATAGCCCGCCGGCACCACGATCGAGGTCGGCCAAACCTCAACGTCGAGTTCATAGACCTGACCCGGCTTGAGCGGCTGTTCCTCGTCATGACTGTGATAGGGCTGGTGCTTGCGTGACTTCCTCGCATCGAGCTTGCGATGCGACGCCCGCAACCAGCCTTGCGCAATCGGCGTATGGGGGTCGAGCGCCCCCTTGAAGGTAACTTCCTTGAGATCCGGCGCAAACAGCCGCACAACCAAAAACAGATCCGCATCCTTCGTCTCCGAAGACACAAACAGCTTGGCCGCCAGCGGTCCCGTAATCTCCGTTGCCTTGTCGGTTGCCGGCATCAGGAATGTCGCCCCGTCACCCAGGCCGGCATAGGTGATGCTGCGCTTTCGTTCGAGTTTGCGCGCACCGAGCGCGCCGGTGACGGGATCGAGATAGGCCTTGGTCCATTTCGTGCGCTTGATCGGCCACTCGCCTTCGGCGCGGGGCACAAACGCTTCATCCGGGTGACGGATGTTGAGCAGCACTTTGGGCTGTTTTTTCCAGCCGGTATCCTTGCCCTTCAGGAAATGTCCGAAGAACCGCTTCTGCAGATCGAGACCGTAATCCGTGTAGAACTCGGTCCAGTGCTCGCGGCCATGCATCTCCAGCCATTTCTGCCTGGACGCCGCATGCACGAACCCGTCGATGTTGCCGCGCGGATGCAGCCCCTGCCCGCCCCAGTTTCCGGCCGACAGCACCGGCACGTCGATCTTCGACCAGTCGGCCGACCGGCCCCGGTACCATGCATCGTCAAGCGTGCGGGTGCGTAGTTCGTGCGGCAGATCTGTGCGGTTCTTCTTCAGCGTGGCGCGGGTGAAGGTTTCCGGCCCGCAAACGAGATCGCCATGCACGGCGGAACGCGGGCCGTTCTTGCCCAATCCGTATTGCACGGATTCCACCTGCTTGTCGTACCAGTTGGTGACGAAGGTCGATAGGATACCGCCGTGATAATTGGAGTCCCGGTAATAGTCGCCGGCACCCTCCCACACACACAGCGCGGTCAGATGTTTGGGCTTCAGCGCCGCCACATGCCACTGGTTGATCGCGTAGTAGGAGATGCCGTTCAGCCCGACCTTGCCGTTCGACCAAGGCTGCACTCCGGCCCAGTCGATACAGGTTGCAAAGTCACGCGTCTCGCGTGGTGAACGCACATCCACGATGCCGGGCGAACGGCCCGAACCCCGGGAATCCACGCGGATGACCACATACCCGTCGGGCACCCATTTTTCCGGGTCCACGACTTCCCAGTTGGCGTATTTGTTGGTCGTCCCCTGGGCCACTTCGGGAAAGGTCTCGATCATGATGTTCCAGGCAGTCTCGTAACCTTCCTGGAATGCCAACCCCTTCGCATAGGGGCCATGGCTCATGATGACGGGGTAACGCCGTCGCGTATCGGGACGGAAGATATCCGCGCGCAGGACATTGCCGTCGTCCATTTCGATCGGCACATCCCAGTCGATCCGCATGCCGTCGCGAACTTCGGTGCGGAACTGCGGATCATCCGCGTAGGGTTTCTCCGCCATGTACCGGGCCCCGCCTATTTGGCCGGGATGATCGGCAACAAGACATAGCCGGCATGATCGTTGCCAAGATGCACCGTCACATTGTTGTCGAACACCTCCGGCGGCCGGTCCGTCTCATCGTCGTGCAGGAACGGTCCGACACCCGTAAACGCGTTCTTCATGTTCGAAAGGCCGGAATCGGGCTCACCGGGATAGACATAGTCACAGCCGCGGATCGACAGGGCGAACCGATAACCCTTCGGCACAACGATTCCCGAACCGTGAATCTCGATATCGAGCTCGTAGATCTCGCCCGGCGTCAATTCCTGTACCTCATCATGGGTGTGATACGGCGCCCATTCCTTCGAGCGCGCGGGATCGAGCTTGCGGTGCGAGGCCCGCAGCCAGCCTGATGCGACCGGTGTGTGGGGATCGAGCGCGCCGCGGAACGTAACCTCCTTCATGTCCGGCTGGAACACCCGCAGGATGACGAACATGTCCGCATCCTTGGTATCCGATGACACGTTGAGCTTCACGGCCATGGGGCCGCAGATTTCCGTGTCCTCCGCAGCGGGATTCGACAGGAATGTCAGGCCGTCACCCATCGCCTGATATGTGATCGTCGCTGCTTCGCTGGTGGGCGTTTCCGAAAGTATTTGTCCCACCGGCTCGAAATGGAACCTGGTCCATTGGGCGCGCGGCAGCGGCCAGTCCTCCTCGCCGCGCGGCACGAACTTCTCGCCCGGATGACGCACATTCAGCGACACGCGCGGCTGGTCCTTCCAGCCGGAATCGTCGCCCTTCAGATAACAATCGAAGAACCGCCACATCAGGTCGTTGCCATAGTCGGTGTAGTAGAGCGACCAATGTTCCAGGCCGTGGACTTCGAGATATTTTTCCTTCGAAGATGCCTGCATGAACGCGTTGAAATTGCCACGCGGATGCAGCGGCGCACCGCCCCAGTTGCCACAACTGAGGATCGGCACTTCGATCCTGGAGAGGTCCACCGCACGATCGGCAAAGAACTCGTCATCGAGCGGATGGGTGCGCAAGGATTGATGCAAATCGAACCGGTTGGCGCCCAACTCGTTATCGGACAAGGTCTCCGGACCGGCTGCCCATTCGCCATTGGCACGCGAGCGGAAACCGCGATCGCCGTAGCCGTGTTGCAGTTTCATGATCTGCATGTCGTACCAGTTCTTGGCGAACGTCGAGTAGATGCCCCCGTGGTAGCTTCCCTCACGGTAATAATCCGTCGAGCCTTCCCACGGGCAGATCGCGGCCAGGTGCGGCGGCTGCAGGGCGGCCACCTGCCACTGGTTAATCCCATAATAGGAAATGCCGCTGAGACCGACCTTGCCGTTCGACCAGGGCTGCACACCACCCCATTCAATGCAGTCGTAGAAATCCTTTGTCTCGCGCGAATTGAAGTTTTCGAGATAACCCGGCGAGCGGCCGGCGCCGCGAGAATCGACCCGCACCAGCGCATATCCGCGCGGCACCCATTTTTCGGGGTCAGCCACTTCCCAGGCCTGATGGATGTTCGAGGACCCACGCGGGACATCCGGATGATTTTCGCACATCAGATCCCAGCAGGTCTTGTAGAGTTCCTCGAAATGGAGGTCTTTGCCGTAGGGGCCGTAGGACATGATCACCGGATATTGGCCGTCATCGTCCGGGCGATAGACATTGGCGCGCAGAATGAGGCCGTCATCCATCTCGATGGGCACATCCCAATCGACGCGCATACCCTCACGGACCTCGCTTTTGAACAGTGGGTCGTCGGTATATTTGATGTCGTCCATGATCACTCCTCCCGAAACAGGCCCTTTCGGGCTTTTTTTGCATTCCTGGTACGGCCCTGAAAACGTTCAGGCCGAATCGTTTTGGGCGGCCCGTATCTCCTGGCCGCCCAAAATATTCTGCTACTTCTTGGCTGCGGCCTTCCGCGCCGGCTTCTTCGCCGGGATGATCGGCAACAGCACATGGGCCTGTTCCTTCGGCCCTGTGTGCAACGTCACATCGCCGCCGAAAATCTCCGCCGGTCGATCGCGCGGATCGTCATGGCGGAAGATCGCGCAGCCATTCCAGTTGGCATATTCGCCAAGTTGCACGTTGGAATCGCCCGGATAAACATAGTCCCGTCCGCGCACGGACAGTGCGACCCGGTAGCCCTTCGGCACGTGGATGCAGGTCGGCCAGACCTCGACATCGAGCTCGTAGGCCTTGCCCGGATCGAGGGGCTGTTCTTCGTCATGGGTGTGGTACGGGCGGTACGGCAGGCTCTTCTTCTTGTCGAGCTTGCGATGGGATGCGCGCAGCCAGCCCTGGGCGATCGGCGTGTGCGGATCGAGCGCGCCCTGGAAGGTGACTTCCTTCATGTCCGGCCCGAAGATCCGGACCACCAGGAACATATCGGCATCGCTGGTGGACGAAGACACGAAGAGCTTCGAGGCGATCGGCCCCGTAATCTCCATATCCTCTTCCAGCGGCGGGGTCATGAAGGTCACACCGTCGGAGAAGCCACCATAGGTGACGTCACCCTTGCTCTTCTGGGGTGTCCCCGAGAGGCTCATATCAGAGGGATTCAGATAGAATTTGGTCCAGTTGGTCCGCTTCAGGGGCCACTCATTCTCATGACGTTCGACGAACACCTCGCCCGGGTGGCGCACCTGGAGCTGGACCTTCGGCTGCTTGTTCCAGCCGTTCTTCTCGCCCTTCAGGTAGTAGCCGAAGAAACGCTTCTGCAGATCCATGCCGTAATTCGTATAGAAATGCGTCCAGTGCTCGATCCCGTGCACTTCGAGATACTTCTCTTTGGAGGCCGACTGAACGAAACCCTCGAAGTTGCCGCGCGGATGCAGGCCCTGCCCGCCCCAGTTGGCGGTCGAGAGCATCGGCACCTTGACCTTGGACCAGTCGGGCATGCGCGACTGCCAGTATTCGTCGGTGTCGAGCTTCCGGGCGAGACAATCCTCGTAGAAATTGTTCCGGTTGGCGCCGAGCTCTTCCTCGGTCAGTGTAATTGGACCGGAGACCCATTCGGCGTTCATGCGCGAGCGCTTGCCGTTGCTGCCCTTGCCGTGCTGCACCGTATAGACCTGCGCTTCCGACCAGTCCTTGACGAAGCCGTTACACATGATGCCGCCGTGATGGGCCATGTCGCGGTAGAAATCGGCCGCACCCTCCCACGGACAGATCGCCGCGAGATGCTTGGGCTGCAGCGCGGCGGCCTGCCACTGATTTTCGGCGTAGTAGGAGATGCCGTTCAGGCCGACCTTGCCGTTCGACCATGACTGGACACCGGCCCAATCGATACAGATCGCCAGATCCTGCGCCTCGCGCAGGGACCAGATGTCGATGACACCGGGCGAACGCCCCGTGCCGCGCCCGTCCACACGGATAACCACATAGTCATCGGGGACCCAGCGCTCGGGATCGACGACCTCCCAGTTCTGGTATTTCTCGCTGGTGCCGGATGCGATATCGGGGAAGTCCTCGACCATCCGCTCATACTGGTCATGATAGGCATCGTCAAAGTGAAGAAACTTGCCGTACGGACCGTAGGTCATGATGACACCGTACTTGCCGTTTTTGATCGGCCGGAACACATCGCAACGCAGCACGAGACCATCGTCCATTTCGATCGGCACGTCCCAATCGATCCGCATGCCATCACGCACGTCGGTCCACGATTGTTCGTCCTGATACGGTGTTTTCTTTTTCGCCATCGAAGCTCTCCCAGGAAACAAGATTATGCACCCGCTGAACGGGCGGTTTCGTTACCGGGGCAATGCGCCTCCGGGATCGGATATTATTGATTATAGAATAGTGGAATTTGCTCTTTTAGTTAAAGAGGTGCGTTACATTCGGATATCCCCGATGCGTGTGACGCAGGGCAATTACTCCGCGGAAATGTAGAACACCGCCCACGGCCAGCGGGCCTCGTCCTCTTCCGTCCCCTGTCCGCCGGGCACCTGATAGACAATCCAGACGGGTCCGCGTCCGCCGATGGGAAGATACGCCCCATCGGCTTTGATTCCCACGATCCACTCCCGGGCCGCAATGTCGGCGGCCGAAATCTCGACCGCAAAGCCGTCCAGGGCGACCATCGTAATTTTCGTTCCATTCCATCCCGCGGCCATCAGGACATCGACAAGGCGCGGCCCTTCCAGGGTGATGGCGCGCGGCCAGGGTGCCGCCTTGATCGTCGTCTTCACCATGCCGAGACGTTCCAGCATGGGCACGTCGAACGCCGCGGCCTTCGTGTAGTCATACTCCTGAGTCTTGAGAAACGAGGCGGCGAAGTGATCCGGAGCGCCACGGTTGGACCGGGTCACCGCGCCACCGATGGTCAGGATGACTGTCTCGCCGGGGTTCGGCAGATCCGCGGCACCCGCAGGCCCGACCAGAACAGCGAATGCGAACACTGCAACGGCAACGGCATGAAGAGGCTTGGTGATGATCATGTCTTTCACTCCGAGGGACATTCTACAGTCGGTTTTCCGGGTCGACGGTATAGCCCAGCGCGTTCATCCACAGAAGACTGGTCCAGCTGTCCATCGACGGATCGAGTTCCATACCGATGGCCCCCCGATAGCCCTTGTCGATGGCGCGTCGCACAAGCCAGAGAAGGTCAAGTTCACCCACCCCCGGCTCATGCCGGTCGGGCGGATTGCCGATCTGGACGTAACCGATCAGCGGCCAGTACTCGTCCATGATGTCCGACAGGGTTCCGGTTTCCTCATAGCGCATATGATAGGTGTCGTAGACGAGACCCACATTGTCGCGGCCCACCGCCGCCACGATGTCGCGCGCCTGGGCCATGGTCTGCATGGCCCAATCGGGAATGCGCCGCGCGGTGACCGGCTCCAGCAGGAACTGGCAGCGGTGATCGCCGGACGCAGCGGCGAAATAATCGAGGTTCTCAATATAGGTCTCGACGCAACGCTCGCGCGATTCTCCGGGTGGCACCGGCCCCGCACCCACATTGATCGAGTAGAAATTGCAATGCTGGATATATTCCAGCGCCTGATCGGCAGCACGCCGGAACTCGTCCTGCTTGCCGGGCTGGGCGCCCAACCCGCGCACGCCCGCATCCCAATCGGCCGGGACCACGCAATACATGAACTCCAGGCCGTGATCATCGAGCAGCGCCTTCAGCTCATCCTTGGGCAACTCGTAGGGGAAATGCCATTCGATCGCGGTGCAACCGATCTTCGCCGCGGCGGCAAACCGTTCACGGATCGGAAGCTCGAGGAACAGATGATAAAAATTGGGGGCGAAGCGGATCATGACCCTGGCATCCTATGCCATGATCCTATGCCGATCTCATGCCGCAATTAAAGCCCGGCAGCTCGGACAAATACATCAAAAGGCTTGTTCTCCCGTGCGACTACCCCCGTGACGCGGCGTGATGCTATGACCCATCTTCAACATACGGATGAACGGGGGTAACGGTGGATCTCAATCTCAAGGGCAAGAACGCGATCGTTTCGGGCGGCAACAAAGGTCTGGGCGCGGCGTCGGCCATGGCGCTGGCCGCCGAAGGCGCCAACGTCTTCCTGACCGCACGCAACGCGGACGACCTGAAAAGCACGGCCGACGAAATCACGAAGGCGCATGGGGTCGAGGTCGGGTTGCTGGCGATCGACATCACCGATGAAGGCGCGGGCGAAAAAATCGTCGAAGCCGCCCTCGGTCAGTTCGACAATATCGATATCCTCGTTAACGCCGCCGGTGCAGCACGCGGCGGGGTGTTCCACGACATCGAGGACCAGGTCTGGCGCGATGCGTTCGAGCTCAAGTTCCTGGGTGCGGTGAAGCTGACCCGCGCGCTCGTCCCCCACATGCAGGCCCGCAAATATGGCCGCATCGTCAACATGATCGGCATGTTTGGACGAGAGCCCGCAAAGCAGGCCCTGCCGGCCTCCGCCGTCAACGCAGCGTTCATGGCCGTCAACAAGGGGCTCTCGCAGATCTACGGCGGCGATGGCATCTTCGTGAACGCCGTCGATCCCGGCCCGACCCGCAGCCAGCGCATCCTGAACCTGTTTGCCGACATGGCCAAAGCCAACAACACGACACCGGAAGAACTCGAGAACGGGTTCCGCCAGCAGATCCCTATCGGGCGCCTGGGCGAACTGGACGAGGTCGCACGCGTGGTGACGTTCCTCGCATCTGACGCATCCGGCAACGTCAACGGCACGGTGCTGGCGGTCGACGGCGGCATGACCAAGGGATTGTTCTAGGCGCTCGCCTCGGTTCTCAGCCGTCAGACGAAATGACTACGCCCGTACCGCGACGGCGCGAAACGATCTTGGTAAGAGTTGTAACGTTTGCATACGCCGACTGAGGCGGGTGCTCACGGACAGCTCTCACTCGAGGCGTTACCCATGCGCAGAACCCTATCCCGCCTCTTTATCGCGACGGCTTTTGCGGCAAGCCTTGTTTTGGCGGCACCCACCCCAGGTGCTACCGACGAGGCGACTGACGAGGCACGCGCGCTTCTTGTCGCGTTTATCGAAGGCGTTATCGCCGGCCCCGATGCCGTCGCCCCCATGCTCGCGCCGGAATACCAGATCATGCGATCGAATGGTGTGGGCTATGACCGGGATGGCTATATCAATCGGGGTGCCGGCACGGTGCGGGCGCGGCCGAATTTCGCTCTGAACGATCTTGTCACGACGACCGGTGGCGATGTCATGGTGGTGCGCTACATCCTGCAGATCGACGAGACCATCGACGGCAAACCGATTACCCGCCGCGCGCCGCGGCTGACGGTATTTCGCAAGATCGGCGACGCGTGGAAGGTTTCGGCCCATTCCAACTTCGCGCGCACGGAGTAGACGGCCATGACCCAGGCTTCACCGAAATTTTGCGCGCGTCTGCTCAACGTAATCGAGGAAGACATCGTGCCCCTCACCCGCGCCGGCGTGGCGACCGGGAATAAGCTTTTCGGCGCCGCCATCCTGCGCAAGTCGGACCTGTCGCTGGTCATCGCGGCCACCAACGCCGAGACCGAGAACCCGCTGAACCACGGCGAGATCTCGACCCTCAACGCGTTCTACGAGATGCCGGCCGGTGAGCGCCCCAACACCAGCGACTGCGTATTCATTTCCACGCATGAACCCTGCTCGCTGTGCCTGTCAGCCATCACCTGGGCCGGGTTCGACAATTTCTATTACTTCTTCAGCTACGAAGACACGCGCGACGCCTTCAACATACCCCACGATCTGAAGATCCTGCAGGAAGTGTTCAGGATCGACGACGGCAACTACGCCCGCAAAAACGCATTCTGGACGTGTCAGAGCCTGAGTGCCCTGTCAGACGAAATCGGCGGCGACAGCGTCGGCGCACGCGCGGCACAGATCGCGGCAATTCGCGCGGCCTATGACGAGATGTCCGCGACCTATCAGGCCACGAAGTCCGACAACGATATCCCGCTGAGCTGATTGCGCCCACCGCGGCGGTCACGCTCAGGTCAGCCGTCCTTCGTCGGAGACGGCGCACTTCCATCGAAGTGCCGGTCGATGGCCGCTTGCGAGGCGTCCCGATAGGACTGGCTGAATTCCTCGCGGTTGTCCTTCATCCACTGTAGCGAGGCTTCACGCTGGGTATTGCGACCCGCGAATTTCGGCATCACATAGCGCGCAAACAGTTCATACGAACGCTTCGTTTCCTCGAAATCGGCCCAGTTCGTGGCCAGATGCAGGAAACAACCGAAGCCGCCGGTCTTGGCCCAGTATTTCTCCAGGCAGGCGACCGCATCATCCGGTGTGCCGACGACGGCAAGACCCGTCTTCACCGCTTCCTCGATGCCGCCGAGACCGAGCAATCCGGTTTTCGGGTTCACCGAGAAGCTGTAATCCTCCCAGGGTTCGAAACCGAACTGAATGTTGGACCAGGCCTTCTCGCGCGTCTCCGCCAGATGCATGGGCACCACAAGGCGCAGATCAGCCGGATCCATGGAGAGACCGTTTTCCGCGGCCGCGTCGCAGGCGATACCCCAGTTCACATCCAGCACGTCGTAAGCGGCAAATACGCTGGCCGCCAGGCACAGCATGCCGAGCCCGTGCCGGCCGGCAAGTTTGGCACCTGAAGGAGTCACCGCACTGGCAATGGCGACAGGCGGCCGGGGGCGGGTATAGGGCTTCAGGTTGGTGTGCGCACCCCGCAAGGTAATCCAGTCGGATTCATGGGTGACCGTCTCGCCGTTGAACAGGCGCAGGATGATTTCCAGGGATTCCGCCATCCGGTCGCGCTGCGTCGCGGCATCGATCCCGAGCATCCGCGCATCCGTCTGCAGCTGGCCCGGCCCGACGCCCAGCATGGCGCGTCCCCGGGTCTGGTGATCGAGCTGCAGGAAGCGTTCTGCCACCATCAGCGGGTTGTGATAGGGCAGCGAGACCACCCCGCTGCCGAGCATGATCCGCTGTGTCCGTTCAGCGGCCGCTGCGATGAAGAGTTCCGGCGAGGAAATGATCTCGAACCCGCCCGAATGATGCTCACCGATCCACGCTTCGTGGTAGCCGAGCTGCTCCAGATGTTCGACGAGGGCCAAATCGCGCTCCATCGCCAGGGTCGGGTCTTCGTCGTTTGGGTGATGCGGCGGCAAAAATGCGCCCATCTGCAGACGGTCTCTGGTTGTCATGAACTCCCCCGGGTGCGGCCCATGCATTGTCGTGGCGGCGCATTCTTTGTATTGAACAAATTCTATGGTTTCGCCCGGGGCATGTCCATGAACCGCCCGCTGATCCGGGCAAGACCGTGGCACGCCCCTCCATCGAATGCCGGAAACGGTAAAGGCTCAGCCGTCGCCAGCTAAGCCTTTAAAATAATTGGTGGGCGATGTAGGGCTCGAACCTACGACCCGCTGATTAAGAGAATATGGACTATCCAATGAAATCAACGTCACGTCAGACTAAAACATGGGCAAACAAGTGCCTTTTCGGGGGATTGTCTGACAGACAGAGTCCAAGGCTCGCGGTCTAGTCCAAGCGTCTCTTTATCTTCATCTCCATGCTATTCCCCAATCCCGAAACACTTATATTTAGGCCCGGCTTTCGATGCTTTTGTCCAAGTGTCCTAATACCAATGTCGTTGCGGGACGCGTAAAGATATCGCTCAGAAAATACAGCTCGTTGTCTGTTGTAAAGCCGTCCGCGCTGTTTCGGGACATGAAGCATGCCTTTGCCCACCGGACTGGACCATCTCATTTCCAGAATTACCGAGGCAGATAGAGGTACGGTCACATAGGTGCGCTTGTTCGCGAATGCGCCGTCACCGTAGATCGGGTGATATTCGTTTGGTGGAGTTAGCCGAACGATGGGATTGTCGCTCGTAACTAAATGTTGATCGGAACACGTTCCGATACTCCAGTTCATGTCCATAAATATCTGAGTGAGGGTGTCGGTGACTGCCATCCCTCTAAGCCCAACCTTACGGTCAACAGAAAGTTCAAAGCTCGACAAATCCTTTACGATAGAAAATAGCTCGTCGCGTCTAAGACCATCAGTCTCCGTACCACGCTCTTCATCAAGCTTATCCATTTCAGTTTCAAAAGACCGCCGCTCGCCAAAAACCACTTTTGCAGCATGCTGCACTTGGAATCCATAGAGCTCTGCCATCGCTCGTATGTATGCAGGGCTGCGGGTATACAGACTCGCCAGAAACACAGAAAAATCAGCTCTCTGCTGACCCGCGATTTGCTCACCAGCAAGAAGCTTTGGATAAATATTTGACGCTTTGTCCTCAACGTCATCGGGATATGTATACCTTGCACACCCCTACAGGTTGGGTGACAGGTTGCGGAAAACACAATCCATCCCCGTTATCCAATTGATTTATGGATAAATCTTCGGAAAGCGACTCAGCCGAATCGGAATAAAATAACGCCGGAGTGTCTGATCACACTCCGGCGTTATGGCTTCCCGCGCCAATTTTTGAGGACCGTCGCGGGTGCACTTGAATAAGGAAGTGATTTCTCCCTGTGTTCATTGGTACGCCAGTGAACGATTCTGCGCAAGACGGTCCTTTCCACAAGCCCAGCAATGCTGGGGGAAAGAGATCGTCAATGAACGATATTATATGTCAGGCCATCAACGAGCGGCGCTTGCTGCGCGTTGATTACACCGTGGGCGTACGGACCATTGAGCCTCACGCCTATGGCCGCAGCTCCGAAGGAAAGAATCTCCTTCGCGCTTTTCAGGTCAACGGCCCCCATGAAACACCGGGCCACGACTGGGATTTATTCCGCGAGGACCGCGTAAGGTCCTTGGAGATCCTTAACGAGTCGTTCCCCGGGCCAAGGCCGGGCTACGTACGGCACGACTCTGCAATGAAGGACGGGATTTACGCTCAGTTGTAAGCCCGCACGTGCACTCTCCAGCCGGCATTGCCGGTTCGTTGTGGACAGCGCAATCCGATGCGTGTCCGCAAGGGCAGCCCATGCGGGCACTGGTTTCCGGCTGGAGAGATCGCATCATCATTTCTCGTCCTTCGGGTTATCTTTGGGGGCTTTTTGTCGCGCAATGGTGCGCAGCTTGCCCTCAAACGCATCCTTGTCCTCGTCCGCGTCGATCTCGCGGGCAAGGTCTTTGAACTTTTCAGATTGAGACTTCTTTGTAGGCTTGCCCATATGCACCTCATCTACATCGACGATTCGTACGAACGCCCATACATCACATTTTCTGCCGTCGCTGTGCCAGCAACACAATGGCTAACGACATTTCGCGCAATCCGAGACTGGCGTCGCCGCCTCAAAGAAACTGATGGCATTTTTGTGCAGAAGGAATTTCACGCAACAGAGTTTATCGGCGGGCGCGGGCGCCTGGGGCCCAAGATCATCACCAAATACCGCCGCAGCCAGATATTTCGCAACGCGTTCCAACTTTTAAACTCCCTAGACGGCGTGCGCGTTTTCAACGTGTGCAGAACATCCCAACATGATTGGGCCTTCGAGCGGTTGCTTACCCGGATCGAACGCACAATGCGCGCATGGGACAGTCACGCCCTTCTTGTCTGCGACGAGGGCAAAGAACTCGAATACACGCGCCTTGCCCGCAGAATGAGCGTGTTCAACCCCATTTATCGGTCGGACGGCAGTATCGACCATGTCCCACTTGACCGCATTCTCGAAGACCCATTCTTCAAGGAGTCGCACCGATCCTATTTCGTCCAAATGGCAGACTTCTGCGCCTACGGTCTCCTGAGGCGCGAAAAACCACTAGCGTCAAAAAATGCTTACGACGTTCACAAAGCTTTCGACCTGCTGGACAACGTTGTGGTCCGGGCCGCCAACCCAAGTGATCCAATGGGCGTCATAAGATAGGGCGGGGCCCCGAAGGGCCCCGAAGCAGGGCCTACGTCCGCCACTAGAGGCGGGTTCAGTCCTGCAAGTTTACTTTGCCACAACAGCACGCAAACGGGTCAACCCCTAGACCGCTTGCGCCGCCGCACCAGACCCCCCATAGGTCAGGCGCTTGCCAACGATGCCCGACAACGCCTTTTCAGTGCGCTCCGTGTCATCAACCTCAAGCGCCGCACGGTAGTTGTAGCGAAAATCGAACTCGCCAAGATACCGCTTCAAATGCTGCTGGCTGACGTGCTGGTAGGTGCCGCCAATGCCACGCTTCAACGTCGCGAAATAACTCTCAATCGTGTTCGTGTGCCAGAACGTGCCGCGCACATATTCCTCAATCGAGTGGTTCACCGAACCGTGGCCGGAGAACTCCTCGCCCATCTTCACGTACTGCCGCGCCTCGTCCGTCATCAGATACGACTTGCGATCAACATGCGTGACCAAGATCGGGCGCAACGTCCGCGCGTTCACCGCAGCGACGTGATGGGACGAAACCCGACCGTCACGCTCCACAAGCGAGAACACCGCCTCCTTCGGCGGGATCGGCTTGCTGTTGTGCGCGTTCTTCGCCTTGCCACCAACGAACGTCTCGTCAGCCTCAACAACCTTGTTATCACCGCCGAGGCCGCCCGGAACTTTCCCCTCGCGCATCGCCTCGCGAATGCGGTGGGCCAGGAACCAGGCCGTCTTGTACGTGACCTCAAGCGTGCGGTGCAGTTGATGGGCGCTCACGCCCTTCTTGCTGCTGCACATCAGGTAGGTCGCCTGTAGCATCTTGTACAGCGGGATGCGGCCATGCTCGAAAACCGTGCCGACCTTCACCGTGAACTGCTTGCGGCATTCTTTCTCGTAGCACTTCCACAATCCAACGCGCGTGGTTTTGCCCTTCAGCTTGCCAGCATTGTTGATGACGCCACAGTGCGGACACTGGGGGCCATCCGGCCAGAGAAGTGACTCAAGATAAGCGAAAGCCGCTTTCTCGTTGTGAAAATGCTTTTTCGATAGAATCGACATAACCGTAACCCAATAGATTCATTGCTAGAATCATATATGGGGACGGAAATTGGGTTTGCAAGGTATACTATTCCCACGTCATCCAACCAGTTGTCTATGTCATCGATATAGGCCCCGTCGTTGTCCTGCGGGGAATAGAAGTTCTTTTCGACGCCTGTTTCTTTGGCAACTGCAGGCCGCACTTCGTTCTCGACCTGGTCATAACTCCACACCATCTTTTCCTCGTCAGAAAAGTATTCGAGATAGAATCTAGGAACGGTGTGCTGACGCTTTGCGCGTTGTGCGTTCATCAGATCACTATTGTCCGTGGAAGCAAACTTGATCAACTGATTTAGAATCAGGTGTTCTTAATACAATTATCTATTGAAATCAGACAGTTGGGGGCGTCCGTCAGACATTTTTAGAGTCTGACAGGCCTCAAAAAGTCTGACAGTTACCCCACCCTGACCTAATGCAGAATGTGTATTTTCTCAATAATATCAATGGGGTAAATGGTGGGCGATGTAGGGCTCGAACCTACGACCCGCTGATTAAGAGTCAGCTGCTCTACCAACTGAGCTAATCGCCCACCGTGCGCTTGAAGCGGCGGCGGATATAACACCCGCGACCCGGATTGTCGATACGCGTACCCCCTGCCGGCACGGTTAATTGCCGGGTCAGGCGGCGCCGCCGCGCTTGTTGATGTAGGTATCGCGGTGCAGCCAGCAGCTCATGATCAGGCCGAAGCCGATGAGCACCGTCAGCATCGCCGTGCCGCCGTAGGAAATCAGCGGCAGGGGTACCCCGACCACGGGCAGAATGCCCATCACCATGGCGATGTTGATGAACACATAGAGGAAGAAATTCACCGTCAGGCCCATCGCCAGGAGGCGCGCAAAATGGCTGCGGACGCGGAACGCGATATAGATACCGTAAGCGATGAGCAGCCCGTATAAAGCGATCAATCCGGTCCCGCCGACAAGCCCGAACTCCTCGGCCAGCATCGTGAAGATGAAATCTGTCTGCTTCTCGGGCAGGAAATTCAGATGGCTCTGGGTACCCGCAAGAAAACCCTTGCCGAACAGGCCTCCCGAACCGAGCGCGATCTTCGACTGCAGGATGTGATAGCCCGACCCGAGCGGATCGGTCTCGGGATTGAGGAACGTGAAGATCCGCTGTTTCTGGTAGCTGTGCAGGAACTGCCAGCCGATCGGCACCGCCGCCGCCGCCGCCGCCGCGACCGTCGCGAACTGCCAGAGCCGCGCACCACCCAACCAGAACATCGCGGCGCCGACCATCGCCACGACACCGGCCGTACCCAGGTCGGGCTGGCGCAGAACCAGGGCCATCGGCGCGGCAACCAGGATGATCGGAATCGCGAGATTCGTCAGCCGGCCGGCATCTTCGGAATCCAGCCCGTGAAAGTAGCGTGCCAGCGCCAGGACCACCGCGACCTTCATCACTTCCGACGGCTGAAGCTGGAAGAAACCGAGATCGAGCCAGCGCTGCGCACCCATGCCGATCGACCCCATGAGTTCGACCGCCGCCAGCAGGCCGAGGCATACCCCGTAAATCGGAAAGGCCGCTCGCAACCAGATACGGATATCGGTCATCGCGACCGCAAGCATCAGCAGAACCCCGACCGCAAATCGCATGAGTTGACGCGACGCCCAGGGGTCGAAGTCGCCATTCGCTGCGGAAAACAGCATCGCGAAGCCGATCGACGCGGTCAGAATAATCAGCAGCACGAACTCCCAGTTCAGATGCAGGAGCTTCTGACGGAAGGTGAGCTTGGTCGCCGTGGTGCCGCTGAGCCGTGCCATCCTCAGCCGTCCTGACTGCCGGGCGCGCGCAGGCCTGCGACATTGGCGCCGGGCGCCAAGCGCGCGGGATCACGCTTCAGGGTTTCGGTCATCACATCGCGGGCGATCGGTGCGGCAACCGCGGAACCACCGCCACCGTGCTCGACGACAACCGCGATGGCATATCGTGGCGCGTCAATGGGTCCATAGCCGACAAACAGCGCATGATCCCGGTAGCGCCAGGGTAGATCCTTGTTCTTGATGACGCCGCCGTCGCGTTCGCGTTGGGTAATCCGCCGAACCTGCGCGGTTCCCGTCTTGCCGCCCATCGACATGCCGGGCGTCATGATTCGCGCCGCGTGCGCGGTGCCCGCCGGGGATTCCGTCACCAGGGCCATGGCATCCGTCACCGACTTCAAATGCTGCGGCTTGACGTCAATGGTCTGCGTCTCGACCGCCACACGGGCGGCGAGCTTGTCCCGTGCGACCACATCGCGCGCCAGATGTGGCTGGACGACCTTGCCGCCGTTGACCATGCGTGCGGTCATGGTCACTAGCTGCATGGGCGTGGTGGTGATGAAGCCCTGGCCGATGCCGGCGACGAGGGTCTCACCCAGAACCCAGGGCTGCCCGATCACGGCACGTTTCCAGGCCTTGGTCGGGATCAGCCCCGCCCGCTCACCCGGCGTATCCAGACCAAGCTCGGTGCCCAGGCCGAATTTATTCGCCATGCGCGCAATATTGTCGATGCCGACCCGTCGTGCGACTTCGTAGAAATAGACATCGCAGGATTCCGAGAGCCCCCGGTCAAGATTCACATGGCCATGGCCATGTCGGCGCCAGCAATGGAACTTACCGTCGCCAACTTCCAGGAAGCCGGGGCAGAAATAATTTGTCTGGGGTGTGATCAAGCCCGCCTCCAGTGCAGCGAGTGCGACAATCATCTTGAAGGTCGAGCCCGGTGCGTACTCGCCAGCGAGCGCCTTGTTGCGCAGGGGCGCGCGTTCATTGTCGGCCACGGCGCGCCACTGGGCCGTGCTGAGCCCTTCGGTGAATGCATTGGGATCGAAGCTCGGGGTCGACGCCTGGACGATAATTCCGCCCGTCTCCACGTCCATAACGACCACCGAGCCGGCCTCTTCACCCAGCTGCTTCATGGCCTCCTGCTGGAGCGCCATATCTATGGTCAGGACCACATCCTGGCCGGGATCACCATCATGCCGGTTGAGCTCGCGGATCACGCGTCCGACAGAATTCACCTCGAGTTGGCTGGCACCGGCGCGCCCGCGCAGGGGCAAATCGAACGCACGCTCGACCCCGCTGCGTCCCACCTTGAAACCCGGCAGCTCAAGCAGCGGATCTCCCGACAGGTCTTCGGGCCGGGGCGACCCGACATAGCCGAGAATGTGGGCGCCGGCCGCACCGTTCGGGTAGAAGCGCCGTTCTCCCACATCGATATCGATCCCCGGCAGATCGGGCGTGTTGACCTCAAGCCGAGCCACATCCTCCCAATCGAGAAATTCCCGCACCGTTACGGGTACGAATTTCTTGCGCCGACGAATTTCCTTGAGCACGCGGGCCTTTTCATCGGCGCTGATCGGAATGATCAACGAAAGCCGATCGAGAACGGCCGAGACATCCGGCGCATTCTCGGCTTTCAGCAGCACACGGTAATTCTGCTGGTTAATGGCGATTGGCACCCCGAATCGGTCGATGACCCGTCCACGCGAGGGCGGCAGAAGCCGCATATTGATCCGATTTTCCTCGGCCAGCATCTGGTAGCGCTCGGATTCCACCACCTGCAGGTAGTACATCCGCCCGACCAGCGCCATCAGCAGGGTGAACTGTCCGCCCGCCAGCAACGCCGCGCGACGGGTGAACTGCCGCTGCCGGTTGTTGACGCGATTGTTCATGACGGCTGCGCCGAGCCGACCAACCAGCGCTGGCTGTGCAACAGCACCCAGGCGATGGCCGGAAACGTGATCACGGTCAGGACCATTCCCATCAACACCACATCCGTTGGCAGGACCGCGCCGCGAAGCACCGAGGCCAGGAGCCAGGTCAGGAATGCCGCCACCGGCGTGACGATCGCGAAACCAGACCAGAAGATCCAGAATGGCTTACCGACCAAAAAACGACGCTGGTTGAGCACGAACCCATGCACGAGCAGAAAGATCAAAGCCGTCAAACCGAACGGCGCACCGATCAACGCGTCCTGGAACAGGCCAAGGGTAAAGATCAGTATTCGGGGCATCAGATCGGGACGAAACACGACCCAGTAGTAAATCGCCATCAACGGTAACGCCGGCGCGATATCGGGAAGGAAGGGCAGCGGCATCGGCAACTGCGCCAGCAATATCAGCAGGAGTATGGTGAAGCCCGGCACCACCCGCCGGGTAAATTCGAGTATCGGACCAAACACGGCCGCGTTCACCGGGCCGTCTCCGCGCCGATTTTCGGAGAAACCGCAGGGGCGCCGGAAGGTCCGGCCGGCACATCACGAACGACCGGAGGCGTTGCCGGAGAAGCCGGCGGCGGGGCAAGCCGGGCCGGCACCTGTTCCGGCGGCGGCAGGATACCGTTCACACCATAGTCGAGCACCCGCGCCTCGCTCACGCGCGCCAGCGGCACCGCCGGCTGAATGGTGACCCGCGCCTCGCTCGCCTCGGCCACGACGCCGATCACAAGCCCCGGCGGGAAAACGCCGCCATGGCCCGAGGTCAGCACCCGATCTCCGGCCGAGACCGGCGAATTCGATGCCAGATAGGTCAGGGTCGGCCAAGGCGTATTATTGCCCGTCACGATGACCCGGTCGCCGGTTGATTCGACAATCGCGGGTATGCGCGAATTCAGGTCCGTGAGCAGAAGCACACGGGCCGAGCGGTCACCCACTTCCGCGACCCGCCCCACCAGGCCGCCATGGGACACGACGGCCTGTCCGCGCTGCACGAAATGGCGCGCACCGGCGTTAATCAGAAGGCTGTGGAAGAACGCGCCGCCGGTGTCCGCAACCACCCGGGCCGTAATCGCTCGCGGCGCGGCGCCGGGCACGAAATCGAGCTGGGCGCGCAAGGTCGCATTCTCGACCTCGAGTTGTTGGGCCATCAGCATCCAGCGCAGAAGCCGTGCATTTTCTGCGCGCAGACGGTCATTCTCTGCCCGCACAACGAAAAAACTTTCGACTGACTGGGCCGCCGTCTGGGCCGCCTCGACCGGACGCGACATGACATCGAGAACCGGGGCCGTAGCATCCACAATCGCGGTACGCGCGCGCTCCAGCGCACCGGTTTCCGCCTTGCTGAGAAGCATCAGTGCAAAGGCAAGCGCCAACAACCCGAGAAATGCAAACCGCTGACCCCAGATGCGGAATGGCACAGCCAGACCGGCAACCGACATGCTCGCGTTTCGTTTCACCACCAGACTATCCTGTCGTCCAGGTTCTCGCCGTCACCCCGGTGTCCGGTCAGTACATGCTGACCAGGACATCCTTGAGCTTCTTGAATTCCTCAAGCGCACGCCCCGTGCCGCGCACCACACATGTCAGCGGATCATCCGCGATCGAAACCGGAAGTCCCGTCGCGTGCCGCAGCACATAGTCCAGATTGCCGAGCAGCGCACCACCGCCGGTCAGAACAATGCCCTTATCGACGATATCCGCCGCCAGTTCGGGTGCCGTATGCTCCAGCGCGACCTTGACCGCGTCGATGATGGCGCTGATCGGCTCCGCCAGACTTTCGGCAATCTGCCGCTCGGTGATGATGATCTCCTTCGGCACGCCGTTCATCAGATCGCGCCCCTTGATCTCCATCGTCCGGCCTTCGCCATCCTCCGGCGGACAGGCCGAACCGATTTCCTTCTTGATCCGCTCGGCACTCGATTCACCCACCAGCAAATTATGATTGCGGCGGATATAGCCGATGATGGCTTCATCCATCTTGTCACCGCCGACGCGCACACTGCGTGAATAGACGATGCCACCCAACGACAGGACCGCCACTTCCGTGGTGCCGCCGCCGATGTCGACGACCATCGAACCGGTCGGTTCCGTGACAGGTAAGCCAGCACCAATGGCGGCGGCCATCGGTTCCTCGATCAGCCAGACACGACGCGCGCCCGCGCTTTCGGCAGATTCCTGAATCGCCCTGCGCTCAACCGCGGTTGACCCCGAAGGTACGCAAACAACGATCTGCGGGCTGTGGAAGCCGCGCCGGTTGTGCACCTTGCGGATGAATTCCTTGATCATCTCCTCGGCAACCTCGAAGTCCGCGATCACTCCATCGCGCAGCGGTCGGATTGCCTGGATGTTGCCGGGCGTTCGCCCGAGCATCTGCTTTGCCTCGTTGCCGACGGCAAGGACCTTTTTCTTGCCCTTTGACTCGGCGATCGCAACCACCGAGGGCTCATTCAGGACGATATCCCGACCCTTGACATAGACCAGGGTGTTCGCCGTCCCCAGGTCAATTGCCATGTCAGCGGAAAGCGCTCCCATGATTCGCGAAAACATAATGCGTGGCCTCGCCCGTTCTTATTTGACCCCGGATCGGGGTCCGGACGGAGCGCCAGAGCTCCGCCCAGTTACCGACTACGCCGACAATGCCGCCGGCGCGGTTTTTTCTCGTTTCACAAGCAGTTTGTTCAATCCGTGAAGATAGGCCCGCGCAGACGCGACCAACGTGTCCGCATCCGCGCCCTGCCCGTTCACGGTCTTTCCATTTTCATCGAGGCGGACCGTGACTTCGGCCTGCGCGTCGGTGCCGCCGGTCACGGCGTGCACCTGGTAAAGCTGCAGCTTCGCCTCATGGGGAAACAGCTCACCGATGGCATTGAATGTGGCATCGACTGGCCCGTTACCGCGCGCCGTCGTCTTCACCAGTTCACCATCGATTTCGAGTTCCAGATCCGCCTCCTGCGGCCCTTTGGACCCCGCCCGCACCTGTAAGGATACGAACTTGAGGCGGACATTCTCGTGCTGAATTGTGTCATCAACGAGAGCGATTATGTCCTCGTCGAACAATTCCTTCTTCTTGTCGGCAAGGTCCTTGAACCGCTGGAAGGCATCACGGATGGCGTTGTCGCCCATGTCGCCATAGCCGAGATCCTTGAGCTTCTCGCGGAAGGCGTGGCTGCCCGAATGCTTGCCCATCACGAGGTTCGACTCGTTCAGGCCGACCGATTCCGGGGTCATGATTTCATAGGTCTGAGCGTTCTTGAGCACCCCGTCCTGATGAATACCGGATTCATGCGCAAACGCGTTCGCCCCGACAATTGCCTTGTTCGGCTGTACGTTGAAACCGGTGATCGTCGAGACCAGATGGCTCGCCCGTGTGATCACGGTTGAGTCCGCGCCGGTCAGGTACGGCATGGCATCCTGGCGCGTACGCAACGCCATGATGACCTCTTCGAGCGCGCAATTACCAGCCCGTTCGCCGATGCCGTTGATCGTGCACTCGACCTGGCGCGCGCCGACACCGACGGCAGCCAGCGAGTTGGCGACCGCAAGCCCGAGATCGTTGTGGCAATGCACGGAAATCACGGCCTTGTCGATATTCGGTACCCGGTTGAACAACATCGCGATCAGCGCCGCGAATTCCTCGGGCACCGCGTATCCGACCGTATCGGGAATGTTGATCGTGGCGGCGCCGGCCCGGATGGCACTTTCAACGGTCCGGCAAAGGAAATCATGCTCGGTTCGTGAGCCGTCTTCCGGCGACCATTCAACATCCGGGCACAGGTTGCGGGCGTAGCTGACGCTGTCGATGACCGCGTCATGCACCTCATCCGGCTCCATCTGCAGCTTGAACTTCATGTGCAGCGGGCTGGTCGAGAGGAACGTATGAATGCGCGGGAGTTCCGCGACCTTCACGGCCTCCCATGCGCGGTCGATATCCTGATGCGCGGCGCGCGCAAGGCCGGCCACGGTCGACTTCTTGACCGTGTTCGCAACTTCACGCACGGCCTCGAAGTCGCCATTCGATGCAATCGGGAAGCCGGCTTCGATGATATCGACGCCAAGTTCCTCGAGAATTTGCGCAACACGCACCTTCTCTTCGAGGTTCATCGAGCAGCCTGGCGATTGCTCGCCGTCACGCAACGTGGTGTCAAAAATACGGACGTAGTTCGGGTCGGTCTTGTCGACCGGCGAATCATTACCTTGTGTGTTCTTTTCGGTGGCGGTCATTGGTCCTGCCTCAAATTCGGTTTGCTGACTTAGGGTGGTGGTGAACTCTCCCCTGAACAACGCAGCCCGCTATGGCCTGTTTATGCTCAGGGGCACCTAAGTCGCAGGGCCGCACCGCCGATAAGAAGTGCGTCGAGATCGAGAGTGGTCAGGCACAGATCAACTGTCGGCAAACCACGAACGGTTTGCGCTGACAATTCGAATGCTGTGCGGACAATTGCCACGCCCTGAATCTCCCCAACGGCCCCGGCGGAACCTCGAACACGAAGAATCGACGCAGGGCAGTTAACAAATGGTGAACGATCGGTTCACCAGTATGCAAAGAAAGTGCCTTAACGCCCTTGTTTTAGAGCGTTTTTATGTAGAACCGCAACGATTTTGTTAACCAAACCAGCCGGTTTCGGTCCACGCCCGTATTTTCGGCACGCGGACCGACCGATTTCGGAACCAGCTAGTTCTTGGACTTGTCGACCATGGCGTTTTCGGCGATCCACGGCATCATGCCACGCAGCTTGGCACCGGTCTCTTCGAGCTGCTGGTCGGCCTGCAGGCGACGAACGGTCTTGAACGAGGCCTGACCGACCTGATTCTCGAGCATCCATTCGCGCGCGAAGTCGCCATCCTGGATCTCCTTGAGAATCTTGCGCATCTCTGCACGAGTCTCGTCAGTCACGAGCCGCGGCCCACGGGTGTAATCGCCATACTCGGCCGTATTCGAGATCGAATAGCGCATGTTGGCGAGGCCGCCTTCATAGATCAGGTCGACGATCAGCTTCACCTCGTGCACACACTCGAAGTAGGCCATCTCGGGGGCATAGCCCGCCTCGACAAGGGTCTCGAAGCCCGCCTGGATGAGCGCCGAAAGGCCGCCGCAAAGGACGGTCTGCTCGCCGAACAAGTCGGTCTCGCACTCTTCCTTGAAGGTGGTTTCGATGATTCCCGCCCGGCCGCCGCCGATCGCGGAACCATAGCTGAGCGCGATGTCGTGACAGTTGCCGCTTGAATCCTGATGCACCGCGAGGAGGCTCGGCACGCCGGCGCCACGCTCATACTCGGAACGCACCGTATGTCCCGGGCCCTTCGGCGCGAGCATGAAGACATCCAGATCGGCCCGCGGCTCGATCAGATTGAAATGCACGTTCAAGCCATGCGCGAAGGCGATGGCGGCATTTTCCTTCAGATTGGCATGGAGATGATCATAGTAGAGGTCCCGCTGCAGCTCATCGGGGACCGCCAGCATCACCACGTCCGCCCAGGCGGCCGCATCGGCCGAGTTCTTCACCTCAAATCCGGCGGCCTCCGCCTTGGCGACGCTGGATGAATCCTCGCGCAGCGCGATCACGACATTCGTCGCGCCGCTGTCGCGCAGGTTCATGGCATGGGCATGGCCCTGGCTGCCGTAGCCAATAATGGCAACATTTTTGCCCTTGATCAGATTCACGTCCGCGTCGCGGTCATAGTAAACGCGCATATCTCTGTTCCCTGTTCTGCGTCAGTCTTGAAGTATCGTTGGTTTCGCGTTTCCGCGCCCGGTGTGGCGCGGTTTTACAGTGCTGAATGCCGCCGGGCAATGACCGGCTTCACCGCAGGTCTCAATCGTCGTCCAGATCACCGCCCAGGTTCGGCTTGCCGTCCTTGTCGCTGCGCTGGATTGCGACCACACCCGAACGGGCAATTTCGGTCTCACCCAGATTGCGCATCAGTTGCAGGAAGCTGTCGACCTTCTCCGACGCACCGGTCAGGGAGAAGACGAAGGAATCCACGCCCGTGTCGACAACCCGCGCACGGAAGATATCCGCAATTCGCAAAGCCTCGCGGCGTTCGGGGCCCTCATTCTCGATTTTCACCAGCGCGACCTCATGGGCAACATGCGGCCCCTCTTCGCTGAGATCATGGACATCGCGAACCGGCACGAGACGTTCGAGCTGAGCCTTGATCTGCTCAATGATCATCGGGGTCCCGGTCGTCACGATATTGATTCGCGACGACAGCTCATCTTCGCTGACCGCCGCGACGGTCAGTGTCTCGATATTGTATCCCCGGCCCGAAAACAGCCCGACAACCCGGGCCAGAACACCCGGTTCGTTGTCTACCAGAACCGCCAGAACATGCCGTTCAACGGCATCGTCTCTTTTTGCCATAACACGTGTGCTTTCAATGAAATTGGAACCGGGCAACGGCGGCTCTCGACGAGCCACCGCAGTACAGGTCCGTCCTAGACCAGGACCATGCCGTCTTCGGACTGCTTCTGTTCCTGCTGATCACCGAGACCGAGGAGAATCTCGTTGTGTGCGGCACCGCCCGGGATCATCGGGAAGCAGTTTTCTTCCTTCGCGACGACCATATCGACGATCACCGGTCCCGGGGTCTCGATCATCTGGGTGATCACGTCATCCACTTCATTCGGATGGGTCGCGCGCAACCCGGTGATGCCGTAGCTCTCGGCCAGCTTTATGAAATCGGGCAAGCCGTCGGAATAGGATTCCGAATAACGCGCACCGTGGAGCAGTTCCTGCCACTGGCGGACCATGCCAAGCCAGTAATTGTTCAGGATGAAGATTTTCACCGGAAGCTTGTACTGGGCGATGGTGCCGAGCTCCTGGATGTTCATCATTGTAGACGCTTCGCCCGCGATATCGATCACGAGGGATTCCGGATGTGCGACCTGCACACCAACCGCCGCCGGCAGGCCATAGCCCATCGTGCCGAGGCCACCCGACGTCATCCACCGGTTGGGCTTGTCGAAGTGATAATATTGGGCCGCCCACATCTGATGCTGGCCGACCTCGGTCGTCACCAGCGCATCCATGTCCTTCGTCAGTTCGTAGAGGCGCTTGATCGCATATTGCGGCTTGATCTCATCCTTCGGACCCGTGCCCTGCTCGAAAGCGAGGCAATCCACCGCGCGCCATTCTTCGATCTGTTTCCACCAGGCTTCGAGCGCCTTGCCGTCCGGCTTCGCGTTTCGAGCCTTCCATTTTTCGAGCATGTCCTCGACGACATTCGCCACGTCGCCGATGATCGGCACATCGACCATGATGTTCTTGTTGATCGAACTCGGATCGATATCGATATGGATCTTCTTCGAATTCGGCGAAAAGGCGTCCGTGCGTCCGGTCACCCGATCATCAAAACGGGCACCGATTGCGACCATGACGTCGCAGTCATGCATCGCCAGGTTTGATTCATAAGTTCCGTGCATGCCCAGCATGCCCAGCCATTGTGACGACGAGCTAGGAAATGCGCCCAGGCCCATGATCGTGGTGGTCGCCGGGTACCCCGTCGCGGTGACCAGTTCGGTCACCAATTCGCATGCGCGCGGGCCGGAGTTGATGCAGCCGCCACCGATGTAGAAAATCGGCTTCTTGGCGTTGGCAATCAGTTCAACGGCCTCCTCGATCGCGACATCCGCGCCATCGCGCTGGGGCTTGTAGTGGCGGTGCGTGACATTCTCCGGCGAGTGATACTCACCCTCGGCGAACTGAACGTCTTTCGGCAGATCGATTACCACCGGTCCCGGTCGCCCCGCCGCCGCGACATAAAACGCCTCATGCATCACCGTGCTCAGGTCGTCGACATCCTTGACCAGATAATTGTGCTTGGTGCACGGCCGGGTAATGCCGGTCGTATCCGCCTCCTGGAAGGCATCGTTGCCGATCAGGTGAGTCGGCACCTGGCCCGTCAGGCAAACCACGGGAATGCTGTCCATCAACGCATCGGTCAGGCCGGTAACGGCATTGGTCGCGCCAGGACCCGAGGTGACGAGGACAACCCCCACCTTGCCGGTGGACCGGGCATAACCCTCGGCCATGTGCACCGCACCCTGTTCGTGGCGGACAAGAATATGGCGCACGGAATTCTGCTTGAACAACGCGTCGTACATCGGAAGTACGGCGCCGCCGGGATAGCCGAAGACGACCTCAACACCCTGATCCGCCAGGGCCTTAATCACCATTTCCGCTCCGGTCATACGATTGCCAGACATAACGCCCACACCTTTCATTCTCGTTCGGGTCGACCCGCTGCGACCCGGGATCGACATGCTTCAATTGCTGCACTGCACCAAAGACTGGCGGGATAAACGAATTGCTCCCCGTTGACCAGCCAGATCGACACAACCGGCGTAATTTACGCGGGCCTCAGCCCGATCCGGGATTGTTCAATGACGCCAGGCATAAAAAAATCGCTGCTCGGATATCGCATTCTCAACGACATCCGCTACAAGCGCACAGGTAACTTAAGAAAAGATTTATACGCTGTCAACTCAGAAATGAAAACAGATCGTCACCAAATGAGTAATTATATTTCAATACATTGATCCGAGGGTGTTGCCCGTCTTCCCCTGGTTCCCCCGGCAGTTGATGCCGAAGCCAGGTTGTCTGCCGCTTCGCATAGTTCCGGGTCTGCTGCTGGGAGGCGATGATGGCTGCACCCAGATCGGTTTCATCGCGCAGATACGCCGCCAGGGGCGGATATCCCAGGGCCTTGAAGATCGGCAACGCCGGATTGAGCCCCTCTTTGGCAGCGCGCGCGGCGAGCGCCTTCACTTCATCGATCGCGCCCGCCTCTATCATGTCGAGAAATCTGCTGTCGCAATTTCGGTACAATTCGGCGCGCGGCGGCGCAATCACGATCACCCGAAATGACTTGTCCGGCGCGACAGCCGGCTCGTTCTGCCATTCGGATAGCGGCCGGCCGGTTGCCTCCACCACCTCCCACGCCCGCAACACACGTTGACTGTCACCGGGGTGCAGCCGCGCGGCGATTTCGGAATCACGGGTAGCGAGTTCGTTGTGGAACGCGACATCGCCAATCTCGAGCCGACGGTCATGTGCGCGCTGGCGGATTTCGCCGGGAACCTCGGGGATGGGCGCCAGACCCTCCATCAATGCCTTCAGATAAAGGCCCGTGCCACCCACAAGGATCGGCCGGCGGCCGGCGTCGATCGTGGACTGGAGCGCGCCATGCGCGGCGGCGGCCCACTCGGCGGCGGAACCGGCCTGTGCCGCGTCGCGGTCTCCATAAAGGAGATGCGGCACACGCGCCTCGTCGGCCTGTGACGGGCGGGCGGTCAGGATCCGCAGGTCGCGATAGACCTGCATTGAGTCCGCATTGATGATGGTGCCGTCGAGACGTTCGGCAATATCCATGGCCAGACCGGATTTGCCACTCGCCGTCGGCCCCGCAACCACGATGACCGGCTTTTCAGCCATCCGTGGCGAACTCAAACATCGAGCGGATAGGAAACCAGGCCATCTGCCAACTTGGGTTCGAACCAGGTCGATTTCGGCGGCATCACCTCGTCCGCATCGGCGACGGCCATCAAGTCCTCGATACTCGTGGGAAACAATGCGAACGCCACCGCCCAGTCGCCGCCATCCACGCGGGCTTCCAACGCTTCCAACCCCCGGATTCCACCGACGAAATCGATCCGTGGATCGGTTCGCGGATCGGCAATCCCGAGCACCGGGTCGAGCAGCTTATCCGACAGGAGCTTCACGTCGAGCCGCTCGAGCGGCGGTGCATCAGGCCCGGGCGCACACTTCGTCGCCAATGCGTACCAGGCGCCACCAATATACATTCCGAAATCATGCTGACGGGCCGGGCGGGCGGCACCAGAAGACGGCGTCACTTCAAAGACCTCCGCCACCCGCGCAAGGAAATCTTCCTCGGACAAGCCATTCAAATCCTTGATCACGCGATTGTAGTCGAGGATGTGCAACTCGTCGGTGGGGAACGCGACGATCAGGAACTGTTGATGGGCATCCGTGACGGTGTCGCGGCTCTCGCGCAGGGCAGCGACACGCGCCGCGGCGGCGGAGCGATGATGCCCGTCGGCGATATACAACACATCCACGGGTGCGTAGGCATCTGCCACCCGCTGAACATCGTCCGTCACCGTCACGGCCCAGATGATATGGCGCACCCCATCGGGCTGCGTGATGTCATAGGTCGGTTCCAGGGCCGTGATCTCCTTGAGAATATCGGTGATGGCGTCCTGCGGTTGATGGACCACCAGAACCGGGCCCGTTTGTGCATCGACTTCATCAATCTGACGCACCCGGTCGTCTTCCTTGTCGGGTCGCGTGAATTCATGCTTGCGCACGATGTTCTTCAGATAGGCGTCCACGGGTGTGGCGGCGACCAGGCCTGTCTGGACGTGATCGCCCATGATGATGCGATAGACGTAGTAGCAGGGCGCATCGTCGCGAATCAGCACGCCGGCCTCGATCATCGCCGCGAGGTTGGAAGCCCCCTTGGCATAGACTTCATCCGCATGGGAATCCGTTCCCGGCGGCAGATCGATCTCGGGCCGCGACACATGCAGAAAACTCCAGGGCCTGCCATTCGCCATGGCGGCGGCCTCATCAAACGACACGACGTCATAGGGCGGCGCAGCAACATCCTCTGCGGCACCGGGTGCGGGGCGCAATCCGGGAAACGGGTGGAGCAGGCGTTCGCTCATATCGGCAACTCTTTGCTTGTGTGCGTGGAAGACATCGGTTCAGCGCGTCCTCATCGCATATTGCATTGGCGGGCGAAAGCATCTGTGCGGGAAAGACTCCTCAAACAGAAGAAACGACGGCACCCGAAGGTGCCGCCGCTGTCACTTATCCAGGAAACCTATTTGGTTTCTTGCGTCAGGATTTATTGATCCGGACCGCGACAAACCGGCGGTCGCCATTGCGGTTGATCTTGAGCAGCACCGAACTACGGTCAGTGTCGCGAGCCTCGCGGATTTTCTCCGCAATCTGGCCCGGTGTACTCACCTCTTCCTGGCTGACCTCGACGATCACGTCGCCGGGGCGCAGGCTTTTCTCGGCGGCGGCACTGTCGGCCTCAACACCGGTGATCACCACACCGCGCAAGTCGTCCGGCAGCGTGAATTGCGTCCGCATCTGGTCGGTAATGGACGTCACGGTGATGCCGATATCGTCGATCGCGGCTTCTTCGGGCTCAATCGCCTGACCACGCGGGCCGGCAGACGCGAGGATCGGCACCTCTTCCTCGAGCTCACCGATCTGAACACCGACCGTCACCAGACGCTCATTACGCCACACCTCGACCGGTACACTCTTGCCGATATCGGTTTCGGCAACAATACGCGGCAACTCGCGCATGGTGTCCACCGGCTTGCCATCGAACGTCAGGATCACATCACCGGCCTCGATACCGCTTTTCTCGGCAGGACCGGCCGCAGTTACAGACGATACCAACGCACCGCGCGCACCGCCTTCAAGGGCGATACTTTCGGCAATCTCCTCGGTCACCGACTGAATGCGGACACCCAGCCAACCGCGGCGCGTCTGGCCGAAGTCACGCAGCTGATCGATGACCCGCGAGGCGATGGATGACGGGATGGCAAAACCGACCCCGACACTGCCGCCTGTTGGCGAGAAGATGGCCGTGTTCACACCAATGACCTCGCCATTCATGTTGAACATCGGTCCACCGGAATTGCCCCGGTTGATGGAGGCATCGGTCTGCAGGAAGCTGTCATACGGTCCCTGGCGGATATCGCGCTGGCGCGCTGAGATAATACCGGCCGTCACAGTACCGCCGAGACCAAACGGGTTGCCGATGGCGACAACCCAGTCGCCAACACGGGCTACGCTTGAATTGCCCCAGGGCACGAACGGCAGGTCTCGTTCCGTTTCGACACGAAGCAATGCCAGATCCGTCTTCGGATCCCGGCCCACCAACTCGGCTTTGAGCTGGGTATCGTCAGACAGAGTGACCATGATTTCGTCGGCACCGTCGATCACATGGTTGTTGGTCACGACCAGACCGGTCGGGTCTACAATGAACCCGGAGCCCAATGACGTTGCACGGCGCGGCGCGCCCTGCTGATTGCGATTGAAGAAATCCTTGAACATGTCGCCAAACGGCGATCCCGGCGGGGCCTGGGGAATATCCGGCCCGCGTTCCTGGCCAGGGCCTTGATTCACCAGCTGCGTACTGGAGATGTTCACGACCGTCGGCAGCAATCGTTCCGCCAAATCGGCAAACGAGTCCGGGGCCGAACGTGCGGCGGCCGGTTGCGCTGAAAGGACCAGCGCAATGGCGAGCATAATTCCGATCAGGAATGCGCCCGCCGAACTGACACGGCCGGCTGTCCAGCCGACCAATGCGCGAGATGGTTGATGATGTTGTGAGGTCATTTTTCCGTTACTCCCGTTCCAGGCATTTTGCGCCTTCCGTCGCACCCTTGGTAATCGGTCCGTTTGATATGTGAAATGCGAACCGGCTGTTCAAGGGCAGACTGGAAAACACGGCGGCACCCGAGCCGCCGGATACCGATATGGCGCCCAATCATGTTCGCAATTGGGCGCCCTTTCGGCACATTTGCGGCATCGCGGCCTCACGCCATGACATTCGCGTGAATGACCGCAATGCAACCGGACCACTCAGAGCTGCACGACTTTCAGGAGCACCAGCAATCCGAACCCGGCGACCGCGGCTATGACGCCGCCGGACCGCAGCGTTGCTTCCGGCACAACATTCATCTGGCTCAGCAGGCGCTTCATCAGATTGGGTGCCATCGCGTAGATCAAGCCCTCCACCAACAGGACCAGCGCGAAGCCGATAAGCAGAAAGCTGCCCCAGATGAGGAGTTGTCCCATAGCCGGCTACCTGCCGCCCTGACGGCCCGTGACACGGTCGCGACCGCCTTGCAGATCACCGAAATACTTGAAGAAGTCGCTGTTCGGGGAGAGGACCATCGTCGTGCCTTCCTTGGCGAACGTCTCCTTGTAAGCTTCCAGCGAACGGAAGAACTCGAAGAACTCGGGGTCCTTTCCGTAGGATTCACCGAGAATCGCGTTGCGTGTCGCGTCGCCACCGCCCCGCAAGGACTGGGCCTCACGTTGCGCCTCGGCCACGATCTCGACCTGCTGGCGATCCGCCTCGGCACGAATGCGACGTGCATTCTCTTCGCCCTCGGCGCGCAGCTTGTTCGACTGCCGCTCGCGTTCGGTGCGCATCCGCTCATACACGGTTTGCGACACCGCTTCCGGCAGCTCCGACCGCCCGATACGAATATCGACGACCTCGATCCCAAACCCGTCGGTCTCGTTGGCAACACCGTCGCGGATCGATTCCATGATGACGTTGCGCTGATCCGAAAGCAGGTCCGCGAGTTCACGCTGGGCAACGAATTCCTTGACCGTCGAGGTCAGGATATTGCCGAACCGGTTCCCGAAGATTTGCTCATCCCGCACGGTCTGGAAGAATTTCAGCGGGTCGGTGATCCGGTACCGCGCGAACGCATCCACCAGAATACGCTTCTGATCGCTCAGCAGCATTTCCTCGGCCGGCGGGTCCACACTCAGGACCCGTTTGTCGTAGTTCACGACATTCTGGATCAGCGGCACCTTGAAATGCAGGCCCGGATCGCGGACCGTACGTTTGTGTTCACCAAGCTGCAGGACCAGAACCTGGTCTGTCTCCCGGACCGTGAAGAGGCCGGAATTCAGCAACACACCGACGACAATAATGATACCGCCGATTATCGCGAGTTTTGCGCGGCTCATTGCTGGCCTCCGGTGTTTTCGGTTCGATTGCGATTGATCTCGTTCAGCGGCAGGTAAGGCACCACACCCTGCTGGCCGCCGGCACCTTCGTCGATGATGACCTTGTTGGCCCCCTCCAGAACATCACGCAGCGTCTCGATATAAAGACGCCGGCGGGTCACGTCGGGTGCCGTCTGGTAGGTCGCGAAGATCTGGTCGAAGCGCGCGGCTTCACCCTGGGCTTCCTTGATGACCCGTTCGCGATACGCGGCAGCTTCCTCAAGCAGACCCGCCGCCTCACCACGCGCCGTCGGCACGATCCGGTTGCGGTAGGCCTCGGCCTGGTTTTGCAGCCTTTCCTGATCCTGACGCGCGCGTTGCACATCGTTAAAGGCATCGATAACGGGTGGCGGCGCTTCGGTTTTCTGAAGCTGGACACGCTCGATGTTGATGCCCGCACCGTAGCCGTCGAGAATCGACTGCAGGAGTATGCGGGTATCATCCTGAACGCCTTCACGCGCGGTGGTCAGAAGATCATCAAGCTTCGTCTGGCCGACGACTTCGCGCATGGCGCTTTCCGCCGCGGCCTTCACCGTCTCTTCCGGTGCGAGAATGTTGAACAGATAGTCTGCCGGGTCAGCGATACGCCACTGCACCGTGAAATCGACATCAGAGATGTTCTGATCGCTGGTCAGCATCAGGGATTCGCCGAGAATGTCGCGCGGGGAGGAGGACCTGCCGCCGACATTCTCGCTGTCGCGAAAGCCGATGTTCAAACGGTTGATCTGCGTCACCGCCGGGGTCAACACCTCGCCGATCGGCGTTGGCCAGCGCCAGCGCAGACCCGGTGCGGTCACTTGCTCATTCCACTTACCGAAGACCAGCTCGAGACCGCGCTCGTTTTCCTGAACCCGGTAGAAGCCGCTCAGGCCCCAGAGCAGTACAACAATCAAAATGACGATACCAATCCCGCGGCCGCTGCCGAACCCGCCCGGAATAATTCGGCGGACCTTGTCCTGGCTGCGACGCAGCATCTCTTCAATATTGGGCTGCTGTCCGCCGCCCATGCCGCCGCCGCCCGGCGGGCGTTGCCCACCCCATGGACCGCCGCCGCCACTGCCGCCGCCGCCCCATGGGCCACCACCGCCTCCTTGACTGTTCCAAGGCATCACAAATTCCTTCACCAGTAAGCTGACGCCGGACAAGATGTTTGCCAAATGAGGGCAAACGGTCACCGCGCCGGGTTTATAAATCGATCACTCAGGCTTATATCACACAACATGTCGTGAAGCGCGATCACGCCCTGGCGACCAGTCCTAGACGATATTGTCTGTACAGCCGGAGTTTTCAAGCATGACCGCCCTTTCACAAGACGATGTTCGCGCGGCGCTACGCACAGTCGTCGACCCGGTAAGCGGCAAAGACATCATCGCGAACGACATGGTCTCGGGCATGGTGATCAAGGAGCGCAATATCGGTTTCGCGATCGAGATCGATCCGGCGGACGCGGAGCGGATGGAGCCGTTACGCAAAGCCGCCGAACGCGCAGTCCTTGCGCTCGACGGGGTATCGTCCGTTTCCGCGGTTCTCACCGCCCACAATGCGGCCCCGGCAGCACGCCCCGAAGCAGCCGATGTCGCCGCGAAACCGGCGCCACGTGCCAACCCTGCACCCGCCGCATCGCTGCTGCCGGATGTCGGTGCGATCGTCGCCGTAGCCAGCGGCAAGGGCGGGGTCGGCAAATCAACCACGGCTGTGAACCTCGCCGTCGCCCTCGCCTCGCTGGGCCAGCGGGTCGGCATTCTCGACGCGGATGTATACGGGCCGTCGCTGCCCCGCATGCTGGGCGTTACCGAGAAACCCAAGCCTCTGGCCAACAAGAAGATCGCCCCGCTCGAGGCGCATGGCGTGAAAGTCATGTCGATGGGATTCATGGTGCCCGAAGACACGGCGATGGTCTGGCGTGGCCCGATGGTGATCGGGGCGCTGGAACAAATGATGCGTGAGGTCGAATGGGGTGCGCTCGACGTGCTGATCGTCGACATGCCGCCGGGAACCGGCGATGCGCAGTTGACGATGGCGCAGCGGGTCCCGCTGGCCGGCGTGGTGATCGTCTCGACCCCGCAGGACATCGCGCTGATCGATGCCCGCAAGGGCATGAACATGTTTGCCAAGGTCAATGTGCCGGTGCTCGGCATCGTCGAGAATATGAGCATGTTCATCTGCCCGAATTGCGGCGAACAGACGGATATCTTCGGCCATGGCGGTGCGCGCGCCGAAGCCGATCGGCTCGGTTGCGAGTTCTTGGGCGAAATTCCGCTCGATGTCGCAATTCGGGTGACGTCGGATTCCGGACAACCGATCACGGCGAGCGAACCCGATGGCCCGCACGCGGCGGCCTACCGGGATCTCGCGTCGGCCGTGTTGGCGAAGCTATCTTCGGCAACCACTCGTCCGGCGCCCAGCATCTCCATCGAATAAAGCGGCCTGCCGGGCCTGCGGGGCGATGCCGCCTCGCACGACCGCGCCTTCGCGGTCGCAGTTAGTTGATCGCACGACACATCTTCGTGCCTTGTCGAACACCCTGTTTCGCCCCAACTAGTGACCAGAGGCGGGTCCCTGAACAAAAGCCCGCATCGCGAAACCGCCGGGTCGGAGTTTGGCCGTGCCCCGCAGGCCGCCGGCCACCTTGCCCCCCAAAATGGCCGGCACCAAATGGTCTCCGGCCCGGCGGATTTCATTTCCCGCGCATCCCAGAAGACAATTGAATTTGTTGTGCCGATGTCGGAATGATTTCTGCGCGACGCGTGTTTATGAAGCGTATTGCAACCCACAATCGGGAGAATCCGGATGCGAATTGTCACCCGTACGGCAACCTTCCTGCTTATCGGTCTTTTGTTCAGCGTGCCGGCCCTTGCGGTCGAGCCCGTATTCTCCGCCGGGGGGGCCGCCATCCACGGCTATGATCCGGTGGCTTATTTCACCGACGAAAAACCGGTCAAGGGCGACCCGGCGCACAGCGCCTCCTATCAAGGCGCAACCTGGCAATTCGTGTCGGCCGCGAACCGCGACAAGTTCAACGCCACGCCCGAGAAATTCGCCCCGCAATATGGCGGTTACTGCGCCTGGGCCGTGGCACAAGGCTATACCGCCACAACCGACCCCGACGCATGGTCGATCCGGGACGGCAAGCTGTATCTGAATTATTCGAAGATCGTGCGCGCGCGCTGGGCCCTCGACAAGGCCGGCAACATCGCGTCGGGTGACCGCAACTGGCCGGGGCTGCGCGACGGCAGCTAGCGGTCCCGAGTTCGAGGTCTAGCGTTCGAGGGTGACGAAACTGAACGCAGGCGTCTCACCGTCGGCCGGATGATCGACCCGCGCCGTCTCGCGCCATGCGTCGTGATCGAGTTCGGGAAACCGCGTGTCGCCATCTGCCGCGATATGCACTTCCGTCAGGTAAATTCGTTCCGCGCGCGGCAGCGCCAGTTCATAAATCTGCGCGCCGCCGATCACCATCACCTCATCCGCATTGCCGGCGGCCAAAATCGCGGCATCAAGGTCGCCGACGACGGCAATATCTTCACCCGAAAAACCCTTGTCGCGCGTGATCACGATGTTCGTGCGCCCCGGCAATGCGCGCCCGATCGATTGGTGGGTCTTGCGCCCCATCACGATCGGATGGCCGATCGTCGTTTCCTTGAAAAACTTAAGATCGGCCGGGATACGCCAGGGCAGACCGCCGTCACGGCCGATCACGCCATTCTCGGCCATCGCAACGATCAGCGATATACGCACCGGTTCAGACCGCGACCTTCGCCGGGATATGCGGGTGGAACCGATACCCGTCGAGTGTGAAATCGTCATAGTCAAACGCGAACAGATCATGGACGTCCGGGTTCAGGGTTAGCTGAGGCAACGCATAGGGTTCCCGCTCGAGCTGTGCATCGGCCTGTTCGAGATGGTTCAGGTAAAGATGCGCATCGCCGAATGTGTGGATGAATTCGCCGACCTCCAGGTTCGCGACCTGCGCCACCATCATCGTGAGCAATGCATAGGACGCGATGTTGAACGGGACGCCGAGGAAAATGTCGGCGCTGCGTTGATAGAGCTGGCAGGAAAGTTTGCCGTCCGCCACGTAGAACTGAAACAGGCAATGGCATGGCGGCAGGGCCATCGTGTCCACATCCGCGACATTCCAGGCCGACACGATCAGGCGGCGCGAATCCGGCCGATGCCGAATCTGGTCGAGCAAATTCGTTATCTGGTCAATCCGGTTGCCATCGGGTGCCGGCCAGGATCGCCACTGGTGACCGTAGACGGGCCCGAGGTCGCCGTCGGAATCGGCCCATTCGTTCCAGATCGAAACCCCGTTCTCGTTCAGATACCGGATGTTCGTGTCACCCTTGAGAAACCAGAGCAGTTCATAGACCACCGACTTCATATGTATCTTCTTGGTCGTCACCAGCGGGAAGCCGGCGTTGAGATCGAAGCGCATCTGGTGACCGAACACGGACAAGGTCCCGGTTCCCGTGCGGTCGGTCCGCTCGGCGCCGTTGTCGCGAACATGTCGCATCAGATCGAGATATTGCTGCATCGGGTCTCAGGCCTCGGATCGGGCTTACGTAACGGGCCAAACCTAGTCTGCAACACGAGTCGCGGATATCCGCGACACCCTGTGAAAAACCGGGCCAACGGGGATAACCCAGCTTAGCCCTTCGTTTTTCCCGCGCCGGCCCTATATAATGGGGCGTCGGGTTTACCCGACTATGGCGATAAACGTTTTGCGCAATAAACGTTCGGACCCGGGGGCAGTACCCGGCGCCTCCACCATTTATCTCGGCGTTTCATGGCTTATGCCATGACCGGAATGGGGGCGAAACAGGATCGACGGGCGCGTAAAGGCTGAACTTTCGTCCGGCATGGTACCACCGACATCGGGCCATATTCATAGGTGCCAACGACAATGTTGAAACCTTCGCTGTTGCCGCTTAATAAGCGTTAACAAGCGCGGTTCGGGGGGCACCGGGCAACAGAAGCCCCCCACTTGCCTTCATCAACGGTCGCCCATCACCATTGCATCCACATGTTCGCGAGATACTTGTCAGGCAAACCGTTGCTCTTCGGGCCCCGGTGCACGATATTCACCTCTCATAATTATTGACCAGCGCCCAACCGGGCGCGCTTCCAGTTCGTGATCATGACCGACGACCAGATGCGATACGATCAGATGGTGGAAACCGCTCTCCGGGGCGTTGTCCGCGAGGCGTTGACCAGGACCCTCCATGAGGGGCTTCCCGGTGACCATCATTTTTATCTGACCTTCCGCACCCAGGCGCCCGGCGTTTCGATCCCGGATTATCTTCAGGATCAATATCCCGAAGAGATGACCATCGTGATGCAGCATCAGTTCTGGGACCTTGTTGTCGAAGACAGCTTCTTTTCGATCACCCTGAGCTTCAAGAACCGCCCCGCTGAGTTGCGCGTTCCCTACGCGGCCCTGTCGGCCTTCGTCGATCCGTCGGTCAAATTCGGGCTTCAGTTCAACGTCGAAACGGGAAGCAGTGTCATGGTGCCGGCCGTTCGCTCCGAGGGCGACCTGGTCCCCGTGCCGGACAACATGACCACGGCGAGCGAAGCCGAGGACGGCAAAACCGACGGCGACGCCGACGATGCGCGCGCCGAAGAGACCCCGCAAGATGATGCGGACAGCGCCGAAGTCGTCAACCTGGATCAATTCCGAAAAAAGTAGAAATGCGCCAATGCCACAAGGCCAGGAATTCGCCGAGCACGCCCGCGATTTACTGACCAGCGTCGGTGCCCCGTTTGATCAGGGCACGCGCCTGCGTCGGATGTTCGGTGGGCATGGCATCTTTTGCGACGGCGTCATGTTCGCATTGATCGCCGACGAGACGCTCTATCTCAAGGTCGACGGGGAGACCAAACCGGCATTCCTCGAAGCCGGCTGCGAATCCTTCACCTACGACAAGGGCGGCAAGCCGGTCGAAATGTCCTATGTGACCGCACCTGACGATGCGGCCGAAGATATCGACGCGCTGCGCCCATGGGCACATATGGCACTCGCCGCGGCGAACCGCACCCAGGCGAAAAAGAAACCCCGCAAATCCTGATACCCACAGGGGTTAGGCCTTTACCTATGCCGTCCGGCGACGATAATGCGCGCCGAACCCGGAGGAAGTGATGACGAACGAGACCCGCACCGAAAGCGACACGATGGGCGAAGTGGCTGTCCCGGCCGACAAATATTGGGGCGCCCAGACCCAGCGCAGTATCGAGAATTTCCCGATCGGCGACGACCGCATGCCCACCGCGCTGGTGCGCGCATTGGGGATTCAGAAGCAGGCGGCCGCGAAAGCCAATCTCGCGCTCGGGCAGCTTGAGCCTGAGGTCGCCAATGCCGTGATCGAGGCAGCACAGGAAGTCATCGACGGCAAGTTCGATGACAATTTCCCGCTGGTCGTCTGGCAGACAGGTTCCGGCACCCAGTCGAACATGAATGCCAACGAGGTGATCGCGAACCGCGCGAACGAGATTCTCGGCGGCAAGCCCGGCGACAAGTCTCCGGTCCACCCCAACGACCATGTCAATCGCAGCCAATCCTCGAACGACACCTTCCCCGCCGCGATGCATATCGCTGCGGCCATCGAATTCCAGGACCGCCTGGTTCCGGGGCTCACCCACCTCAAGGACGCGCTCGAAGCCAAGGCTGCGAAGTTCGCGGATGTAATCAAGATCGGTCGCACCCATACCCAGGACGCGACTCCGCTTACCCTGGGCCAGGAATTTTCAGGCTACGCGGCCCAGATCGACGGGGTCATCGCCGGTATCGAACGCGCAACGCCTGACCTGCTGCAACTGGCACAGGGTGGCACGGCCGTCGGCACGGGCCTGAACACGCCGGTTGGGTTCGCCGAGCGCTTCGCCGAGGAAGTCGCCGCGATCACCGGCAAACCCTTCGAGACGATGGCCAACAAGTTCGCCGGCCTGGCCGCCCACGACGCCCTCGTCGCCGCGTCCGGTGCCCTGAACGTGGGCGCGGTTGCCGCGATGAAGATCGCCAACGACATCCGGTTTCTCGGCTCCGGTCCGCGCAGCGGCATCGGCGAGTTGAGTCTGCCCGCAAACGAGCCCGGCTCATCCATCATGCCCGGCAAGATCAACCCCACCCAGTGCGAGGCGCTCACCATGGTGTCGGCCGAGATCATGGGCAACCATGTCGCGGTGACCGTCGCGGGCAGCAACGGTCATTTCGAGCTGAATGTGTTCAAGCCTGTGATCATCTTCAACGTGCTGCGCTCGGCCCGGCTGCTGGGTGACGCCTGCCGCAGCTTCACCGATCGTTGCGTGGACGGAATCGAGGCCAACCATGATCGCATCGCCGAACTCATGGCCCAGTCCCTGATGCTTGTGACCGCGCTGAACCCGCATATTGGGTACGATAATGCCGCGAAGGTTGCGAAAAAGGCATTTTCAGACGGTAGTACCCTAAAAGCCGCCGCAATTGACTTGGGCCTGCTCACGGCCGAGCAGTATGATGAGTGGGTCAAACCGGAGAACATGATCAAGCCGTCATGATCAGCAACGTTGTCGATACCCTGCCGCGCCAGTCGGCGAACAAGAAGCGATCCGTCGTCGTCGCCGGGCACCGGACAAGTGTGTCCCTCGAAAATGTTTTCTGGGACCATCTGCGCTCGGTCGCCAAGGCGCGCCGAATTTCCGTCAATGAACTCGTGACGGAAATCGACCGCGAACGCGACGGCAGCCTGTCGAGCGCGATTCGTGTGTTCGTCCTGCACGATCTGCGCAAGTAGCGCGCCAGCCGGCTGACTCCGACCCGGTTTCTAATCCAGTCAACGGCCGCGTATCAGGCCTTCCAGCAAGTTTTTGAACTGGTCTTCCGGCTTGCTCGGTGCGGGCTGCTGGGTGGTGTTCCCGTCGGCTGCGGGTGGTGCCTGTTCCTGATTTCCACCCGGCAGCAGCTTGCGCAGGATCGATCCGGCAGCCTTGCCGACAATGAACTGGTTGATCTCGTTGACGTTGACCAGCCGCGTGTTGGGGGCATCGAGCGGGCCTTTCTGCTCGACAACCACACCAGCAAATTCAGGATGCGCCGGGAACCCGGCGCGCGCGCGAATATCCACCGTCCAGGCCGGCAGGTTGGTCGTGCCGCTGAACGCCACCGCCGCGCAATCCGCATTGATCTGCTGTTGCGGCAAGGTTGCGATACCGTTGGCCAAATCAAACCGCCCGTCGAAATTTGCGATCTTGGTTTGCCCCCCGCGACCCGATGAAGCGAGTCCGAGGAATCCCTCGATACCGTTGAGCCGATCGAGCTGGTTGCTGATCTGACAAACATCGATTCCCTCGACCACCGCATCAGTGAATCGCATGGCACCTTTGCCGGCGAGATTGGAAATCATCTCGAATTCGCTCCGCCCGCGTGACGTCACATCCAGGTCCGCGCCCAGCCGACCCGACGCAAGCTTGACGTCCGAAACCGGGAACAGAAGGTCGAGTACAGACATCACGCCGCGCTCGCCACCCGCGCCCTCACCCTCACCGAGGAATTTTGCGGCATCGGCATTCTCGACCCGCATCGCATAACGCATGGTCGGCACATCACCCGCCGCGACCTGGCCCGTCATGTTGAACCCGCCGCCAAACGCCTTGCCCGACAATTCGGTGAGGTCCAGAACGCCGTCATCGAGCTTGATCGAGAATCGCGGCTGATCGACGCGAATGTTGGTGTAGGTGATCGCGGGCGCGGAAAGCTTGATATCCGCGTCGGCGGCCCGGAGGCCGGACAGCTCGATCGGTTCACGCGACCAGCGTTGCCCGCCGGCGCCGGATGCCGAACCGCGCCCCGACGCCACGCCGGGAGCCGAAGCGCCGCCGGCGCGCGCATTGGAAGCGGCGGCCCCCTTTTGCGCCGGCAGGAACGAATCAACGACAATTTCGCTCGTCTCCAGGCTTGCCACCACATTGGGCCGTGGACCGCCCGTCGCGACCTGCGCGTTGCCCTTGAAGTCGACAGGACCCGCTTTCCCGGCGAAATTCGAGAGGGTCATGGAGTTTTCAGCAAGCGCCAGGTCCGTCTTCATGGCGAACGGCCCGAGGTCGGGTTTTGCCGGGTTGTAGCCGGGTGCAAGCAACCGTGCGAAGGCCACCATGTCCGGGTGGGCCGCACTGATTGCGAGATTGCCGCGCGGGCTGCCGGAGGCGAGATCGGTCAGCCGACCGCGCGCGCTGACCTCACCGGGTCCGACGCCGATCGTCGTGTCGATATCGCTTGCCGTCAGGTCGCCGCGCAGGCTTGCGTTGGCCGCCAGCGCGCCCAGTTTGGGCCCTCCGGCACCGTTTTCGCCGCGAATCCGCGCAGCAAATCCGGCAGCGTCGGGATGTCTGATGTCCATCCGAATGTCGTAACGCGGTGGCACGGCCAGGACACCCAAACTTCCCGCCGTCCGCATGCTGGCGCCCAATGCATCGAGGGTCACGTCAACCTCGAGGTTTTGCATATCCCCCCGAAGTGTGCCGCTGAGCTTTGTCGCACCGAGTTTCGCCGGCGCATCGACCCCGGCCAGCGCGAGCAGACGGTCCCCGTCGCGCGCGTCCAGTTTGATCGCCACATCGGCTTTCGGCGCACTCGCGAGACCGTCGAGGCGCCCACTTACGGAAGCATTCGCGCCGGCAAGGCTCTCGACGGACATGTCGCGCAGTTCGAGGCTGCCGCCCTGCAACGTCGCATCCAGATTGATCCCGCTCAGGCGTTGTTCGCGTACAACCACCTCGCCGACTTTCAGCTGGAGGATGGCATCGAACTTGTCGAGCGCGGCCAGCCCGGTCGACCCGGCGTTACCGGCTTTCGGCCTGCCGTCAGCGGCGGCGTTGGCGGCCGGACCGCCCGTCGGCGCACCGGATTTATCCGGTGCCTGCGCGGTCGGACCCGGCAAATAAGCGTCGGCATTGAACTTGTCGAGTGAAAGCCCGATACCGAGGCCGAGGCGTTCGCGTACGGCAATGGCCACGCCGCCCCGCAACCGCGAAACGTCGACACTGACATCGATATCCGTGAGCGTGACATTTTCGGGGGTCGCGTTGACCGATACAGAGCCGGTCATCTTGCGCAGGCGATCCTGCGGCACGGTCGCGACATCGATTCCAGCCCATTGCAAGAACGCCCGGAAATCATCGGCGGACAATTCGGCCTGGCCCTCGAACTTCGGTGCCGCATCCGCCGTCGATACGAACCCGATCACGGATGCGTTCGCGCCGCCGGGAAACTGCGCCGCAGCCTGCGATATCGTCACGCTGCCATCGGCCAGTTCTGTGTTGAGCAGAACCTGGCGAACGACACCGCCGCGATAAACGACCGCATCGATCTTGGCTTCCAGTGTTGCCGAAATTCCGGTTGGGAGCGCAAACCCCGCGCCGCTCGAGGCTTCACCCGGCGCGGATTTCTTGGATGCAGTGCTCCCCCCTGCTGCCGAGGTTGCGCCCGAACCGTTCTCCCTGGCACCCGACTTCGGCGTTGCAGCAAGAAGCCGGTCCAGATCCAGTTGTGCCAGGTTCAGAACAACGGCCGCAGAGGGTTTGTCACCAAGGACCACATCGACCGCACCGGTTGCGGAATCGTCGCCCAGCCGCAACGCAAGATCATCGATCGAGATCGCCTCCTGGCTGGCGGCCAATGTCCCGTCAACCTCAAGCGACTTGCCCTTGAGAGCCACCGGTGCCGGCCCGTCGGAAACGGCGGCGATCAGCGCCGACAGATCCTCCGCGCGCACCTCGACCTGCCCGGACAGGCGTGCGGCGTCGGGCGTCCCCGCGAGAGCGCCCGAATAGCCGATCTCGGCCCCGCCGGTTGTAATCTTCAGGTTGACGGGCGTCGCACGATCTTCCACGAACTCGCCGACAGCAGCGTCAACGCCGACCGAAATTCCGCGCGCGATGACGGTACCATCGGCGCGGAACGGACCTTTCAGGCTCGCCGCACCCAGCGAGACGTTGATCTTCTCCACACGCTCGGTGCTGTCTGGTGTCCTGAAAACCAGCGTACCGCCATCAACCACGACATTGTCGAAGCGTACGGCCGGCGCTTGCGACGTGCCCGTCTCGCCGTCTGTTGCCCCGACTGAGACACCACCCGCACCCGGCGCATCATCCGGCGCCGGCACAAACGTCCAGTTGTTCGACCCGTCCGCATATGTCTCGAGCAGGACATCGGGCTGCGAAAGCACGATACGGCTGATCTGTATGTTTCCCGTGATCAACGGGAACAGCGCGACCTCGACGACAGCTGCCTTCAGGCGCAGCATATCCGGCGCGCTGCCGTCCGCGGCATTCGACAACCGCACATTCGTGGCCGAGACGCCTGGCGCCGGCAGTATGCGGAACTTCAAAGACCCATCGATTGCAAGATCACGACCGGTGGCCTTCGCCACTTCCCGGGAGATATCTGCCTTTATCGAATCCGCCGGGACAAAAAGCGGGCCCACAAATGCAGCCGCAATCACAACGACGACCAGAACAGAAATGCCAATGATTAGTTTTCGCACGAGACGGCGTCTCCAGTTTTCTAGGGCGCGCATGCGCATCAAGCGCGCCAGTCCTTTGTCATGCCCGGATTGCGCCGCGTTCGAAAGCTAAAATATCAGCCTGTGGGACGCAAACCGAACCACGCACCATATGAGCGCAAATGGAATGGCGAAGATGTGACAACGCGCACAGTTGGGCCTGCCGTCGATTCCATGGCAGCTTGTTGGGATGATGCGTTTTCGTTGCACGTTGCTTTATGCACTGACCTTCATGTGGGCGTTGGCGGCGGCGCCCGCAAGTGGCCAGCAGAACCAACCGGAAGATTCATCCGGCTGGTCCACAAAAAAGCTCGCAACCGCGAAACGTCACATGGTCGCGGCCGCCCACCCCGACGCCGTCGCGGCGGGCCTCGAAATGCTGCGCCGTGGCGGAAGCGCGGCGGATGCCGTCATCGCCGTTCAGCTCGTTCTCAATCTGGTGGAACCCCAAAGCTCCGGCATCGGCGGCGGCGCGTTTCTGCTGTTTTATGACGCCGCCAAGAACCGTACCGTCGCCTTTGACGGGCGAGAAACGGCCCCCATCGCCGCCACACCAGACCTTTTCCTGACCGCCGACGGCACGCCGATGAAATTCGGTGACGCCGTCGTGGGCGGCCATTCGGTCGGCACGCCGGGCACCGTCGCCGTGCTGGCCCGCCTGTTTCAGGAACACGGGAAATTGACCTGGCCGGAACTGTTTGCGCCGGCGATTCACCTCGCCCGGGAGGGGTTCATCGTCGGGCCCAGGCTCGCAAAGCTGCTCGCCAGCGAACGCGGCCAGCGGCTCCGAACCTACGCCGAAGCGCGACAATATTTCTTTCCCGACGGCGAACCCCTGCGTGCGGGCACTTTAAGGAAGAACCCGGCCTTCGCCGAAACCCTGATCGCCATCGCCGAGCGCGGTCCCCGGGCCTTCTACACGGGCGTGATCGCCGAAGATATCGTCGCCGCCGTTCGCGACGCCCCCGGCAACCCGGGACGCCTCGCACTGGCGGACCTCGCATCCTATGACGTCATCCGCCGGGCGCCGGTGTGTCACGGCTATCGCAGCTACCGGGTCTGCGGTATGGGACCGCCAAGTTCCGGTGGGCTGTCCGTCGGGCTAACCCTCGGCATGCTGACCGCGTTCGATCTGCCCGGCATGGGACCCGACGATCCGCAGAGTTGGCACCTGCTGGCGGAGGCCTCGAAACTCGCATTCGCCGACCGCAATCAGTACATGACCGACGGTGATTTCGTTCCGGTCCCGGAAGCGGGACTGCTCGATCCGGCATATGTTGCGAAACGCGCCGGTTTTATCCGCCGGAACACCTCCATCCTGCCGCCTGTCGTTCACGGGCTTCCCCCCGGTGCACCCGCGCCCGGGCGCGCGCCGGACAATCAGAACGGCCGGCCCGGCACCAGCCATATCTCGATCGTCGATAGCGCCGGCAATGCCGTCTCCATGACAACGACCATCGAGGGCGCGTTCGGCTCCCAGTTGATGGTGCGGGGTTTCCTCCTGAACAACGAACTCACCGATTTCTCGTTCCTCCCGCGCAAGGACGGGCAGCCGGTGGCGAACAGGGTGGAACCGCGCAAGCGTCCGCGCAGTTCGATGGCCCCGACCCTGGTGTTCAACGCGGACGGTTCGCTTCGTCTGGTGGTGGGGTCTCCGGGCGGCAGCCGCATCATCGGCTATGTCGCCAAGACATTGATCGCGGTGCTGGATTGGGGCCTCGACATTCAGGCAGCCATCGATCTGGGACATGTGGTCAACCGCAACGGCGCGACGGATTTCGAGACCGGCACCGGTGCCGTGAAACTTGTGCCGGCATTCAGGGCACTTGGTCACACGACACGGGTGCGCGATCTCAACAGCGGCCTGCATGGCATCGAGGTCGTCGATGGGAAACTGCGCGGCGGCGCAGACCCGCGGCGCGAAGGCGTCGCGCGCGGGGACTAGAACGCATGCGCGAATCCAAGATCGTTGCGCAAGAAACGGAATGACGGGATCAGCGCGATGGGATAGTGACGCGTTCCCGAGCCATATTTGCGGACCGCCACATTGACCATTTCCCCCATCAAGACACGCATGGGCATGCGCGAATGGACAATGCTCGTGACATTGTCGGTTCTTTGGGGCGGTTCATTCTTTTTCGTCGAAGTGGCCATCAAGGAACTTCCGCCGTTCACGACCGTCACCTTGCGCGTCGCGCTTGCGGCCACCGCCCTCTGGGCTTTTGTCATTTTGACGGGCCGGCCCCTGCCCCGAGAACGCGACGTCTGGCTTGCTTTTCTGGGAATGGGCATCCTCAACAACGCCATCCCCTTCTCCCTGATAACCTGGGGACAAACGGAAATCGCTTCCGGACTGGCGTCAATTCTTAACGCAACCACGCCGTTATTTACGGTGATCGTCGCCAGTCTCTTATTGTCTGATGAGCGCGCTACCTCAGCGAAACTTATCGGTGTCATGTTCGGCTTCACCGGTTGCGTTCTGATCGTCGGGCCTTCCGCGATCACCGGTTTGGGCGTCGGAGTCCTGGCGCAACTTGCCGTGCTCGCCGCCGCGCTCGCCTATGCGTTCGCGGGTGTCTACGGGCGCAGGTTCCAGACCATGGGCGTGGATCCCGTGGTAACCGCGGCGGGGCAAACCACATCCTCGGCTCTGCTGCTTCTGCCGATCGCTTTCATTCTCGAGGACCCGCTGGTGCTCCCATTGCCAGGCTCGGGCACATGGGCGGCAATCCTGGGTTTGGCGATCTTGTCTACCGCCATCGCCTATGTCCTGTACTTTCGTATCCTGGCATCTGCCGGCGCGACAAACCTGCTTCTCGTCACATTCTTGATCCCCGTTTCCGCCATCCTGCTCGGGGTGGTAATTCTGGGAGAGAATCTCTCGCTGTCGCATATCGCGGGACTGGCCCTCATCGCGGTTGGCCTCGCGGTCATTGACGGGCGCATCTTTCACCGTCGACAGAAAGTCGGCAAACGCTAGTTTTTGTCCGCGCCGACCCGGGTGAGGAAGACCGCACACAGGAACGCAAGCGTCGAGGCCGTCAACATGACCACGGCCATCGGCAATGGCGTGTCATCCTGAACCATTCCCGCAAGTTGTGCGAAGCCCGCGCCCACGAGCATCTGCAGGAAGGCGAGAAGTCCGGACGCGGTCCCGGCGAAGCGCGGGCTGATGCTGACCGCCCCGGCCTGGGCGTTGGGCATGGACAGGCCATTGGCGAACGCCATTCCCATGCCCGGCAGGAAGATCGTCCAGGGCGACCAGATACCTGCCAGCACGAAACCAAGCATGACGGTCCCGAAGGCGACCGCGAGACCGCTTCCGACGCGCATCATCCGGTCGAGCCCGACCCGCTGGCCAAGCCGCGCCGTCAGGAATGTCCCGCTCATGAAGCCGGCAGAAATCAGGACGAAAAACAGACCGAACTCGGTCGGGGGCCGTTGCAGGACATCGATCATCACGAACGGGGCGGCACCGAGAAACGCCATGAACATGCCCATGCCGAACCCGACCTGTCCGGCGTAGCCGACAAAGGCCGGCACCCGCAGCAGCACGGCGAATCCCGAGAGCATGCCGCGGAAGGTCTGGGCGGAAGCACCTGGCTGAAGTGTCTCCGGCACCTGCGGCAGCGCCAACGCCAGCACCACGATGCCGACGACGCCCGAGAAGATGAAAACCGCGCGCCAGCCGAAGGCGTCGTTGAGCAACCCACCAATCAGGGGCGAGACCATCGGTGCCACAACGAGCGCGGTGATCATGTAGGCCATCAATCGCGCTGCGGTGTCCCGGTCATACAGATCACGGATGATGGCGCGGCTGACCACCATCCCGGCCGCACCGCCCACGGCCTGGATTACCCGACCGACAATAACCAGCTCGATCGTCGGCGCGAACGCGCTCACGATTGACCCCAGCAGGAAGATCACCAACCCGACCAGCAGCACCGGCCGTCGTCCATAGCGATCCGACGCCGGGCCATAGACCAAGGTCGCAAATGCAATCGTGAACAAGGCGAGCGACAGCACATATTGCACGGTGCCCGCGCTGGCCATGAACGCATCCTGCATGACCGGCAGAACCGGCAGGATGATCTGCATCGCCAGCGGCCCCAGCGCGGCAATCACCGCGAGAACGCCGATCAGCATCCTGGTGTTGGCGGGCGGCGTCACCCTGCAGCCAAAACCTGGCCTTCGGGCGGCCCATAGCCACCGCCACCCGGCGTCTCGATCACGAACACATCTCCCGGCCCGGCCCGGGTCCGGTCGGTGCCGGACATTTCCACGCAAGTGCCATCGGCCCGTTCGAGCCAGTTGCGGCCCACCGCACCAGTGGCACCGCCGGCCAGCCCATAGGGCGCGATTTCGCGATGGTTGGCCAGGATCATGACATCCATATCCTCCAGGAACCGCACACAGCGGCGCGCGCCGTCGCCACCAACATGCTGTCCCGCACCGCCCGATCCCGCGCGAATCTCGAAGCTCTCGAGCAACACGGGGAAACGCCATTCGAGGATCTCGGGATCGGTCAGCCGCGAGTTGGTCATGTGGGTGTGCACCGCCGAGGTGCCGTCGAAGTCCGGCCCCGCACCCGAGCCGCCGCAAATCGTCTCGTAATACTGATACCGTGCGTTGCCGAAGGTGAAGTTGTTCATGGTGCCCTGGGCCGCCGCCATCACACCCAGCGCGCCGTACAAACTGTCGGTCAGCGCCTGGCTGGTCTCCACGTTGCCGGCGACCACGGCGGAAGGATACTCCGGTGCCAGCATCGAACGTTGCGGGATGACGATCTCGATCGGCTTGAGGCAGCCCTCGTTCATGGGGATCTCGTCGTCGACAAGGGTCCGGAACACATACAGCACGGCCGCCCGGGCAATCGCCGTCGGCGCGTTGAAATTGCTTTCGAGCTGGGCGCTGGTGCCGGTGAAGTCCACCCGCGCACTGCGGGTGACCCGGTCGATCGAAACGGCGACATGTATCTCCGCCCCGTTGTCGAGCGGGTAGACGAACGACCCGTCACGCAGCACGTCGAGCACACGGCGCACTGATTCCTCGGCATTGTCCTGCACGTGGCCCATATAGGCGTGGACCGTCTCCAGCCCGAACTGATCGACCATCCGGCGCAGCTCCGACACGCCCTTTTCATTGGCCGCGATCTGGGCCTTGAGGTCGGCCACATTCTGATCCGGATTGCGCACCGGGTGCGCGCCCGAGCCGAGCAATTCACGGATCGCGTCCTCGCGGAACGTGCCCGCATCGACGGCCTTGAAATTGTCGATGAGCACGCCCTCGTCGTCGATGGTCCGCGAATCCGGCGGCATGGAGCCGGGCGATATCCCGCCAATGTCCGCATGGTGCCCGCGGCTGCCGACGTAGAACAGAATGTCTCGCCCCGCATCATCGAACACCGGCGTGATGACAGTCACGTCGGGGAGATGGGTGCCGCCGTTGTAGGGCGCATTGAGCATGTACACATCGCCGGGCGCCATGCGCGCGGCGTTCTCGCGGATCACCACGCGGATGCTCTCCGACATCGACCCCAGATGCACCGGCATATGGGGAGCATTGGCGACAAGATTTCCGTCGGGTGCGAAGATCGCGCAGGAGAAATCCAGCCGCTCCTTGATGTTCACCGAATAGGCCGTGTTCTGGAGGGTCACGCCCATCTGCTCGGCGATCGACATGTAGAGATTGTTGAAGACCTCGAGCATCACCGGGTCCACGTCGGTGCCGATCGCCGCGACCCGGTCCGCCGCCACGACCCGTTCGATCACCAGATCACCACGTTCGGTCATCGCCGCGCGCCAGCCCGGCTCGATGATCGTCGTCGCCACGGCCTCGCTGATGATCGCCGGGCCGTCGATGGAGACGCCGGGTGCCAGCGCGTCGCGTTCATAGACGGGCGTCTTGTGTGCCGCGCCATCCATGTGCGCCGTCACCTGATCGACGGCGGTCGCGTCCCCCGTCACATCCGGTGCCAGATCCGCATCGGCGCTCTGGTCCGATACGCCGATCGCCTCCACGGCCGCCGTCTCCACGATCAGGGCCTTCTCGGGCATGGTGAAGCCGTATCGCTGGCGGTGCGTCTCGGCAAAACTGTCCGCCATTTCCGGCGCACCGGCGAAGTCCACCTCCAGCGAGGTGTCGGTCCCCTCGTAGCGCAGGTGCAGGCGTCGGCGGACCGTGATGCGTGCATCGTCGACGCCCTGACCCGACACCTCGTCGCGCGCCGCATCGGCCAGTTGCTCCAGGATACGCGCGACCCCTTTGTCCACTGCACCACCCAGCGGGGCCTCGACGGATTGCTCGCGCAGCGCGCGGATATCGGCCAGCCCCATGCCATAGGCCGACAGCACGCCCGCAAACGGATGCAGCAAAACCCGGGTCATGCCCAGCGCGTCGGCGACCAGACAAGCGTGCTGGCCGGCCGCACCGCCAAACGCGCACAGCGTATAGCGGGTCACGTCGTACCCGCGCTGAACGGAAATCTTCTTGATCGCGTTGGCCATGTTCTCGACCGCAATCCTGAGGAAGCCTTCGGCCACCTCGACCGGGCTGCGCGTGTCGCCGGTCGCCGTTCGGATGTCATCGGTCAGGGCCGCGAACTTCGCGCGCACGGCGCCGGCATCCAGCGGTGAATCCTGACCCGGCCCGAAGACCGAGGGGAAATGCTCGGGCTGCAATTTCCCCAGCATCACGTTGCAATCGGTGACCGTCAGCGGACCGCCCTTGCCATAGCTGGCGGGCCCCGGGTCCGCGCCCGCGCTTTCCGGGCCGACACGGTAGCGCGCGCCGTCGAACGAGCAGATCGAACCGCCACCCGCCGCAACCGTGTGTATCTGCATCATCGGCGCGCGCATCCGCACGCCGGCAACCAGCGTCTCGAAGGCGCGCTCCAGCTCGCCGTTGTAATGGGTCACGTCGGTCGAGGTGCCGCCCATGTCGAAGCCGATCATGCGCTCGAACCCGGCCGCCTCGCTCACCTGTACGGCGCCCACAACGCCGCCCGCGGGGCCCGACAGGATCGCATCCTTGCCCTGGAACATGTGTGCGTCGGTCAGCCCGCCATTCGACTGCATGAACATCAGGTTCACATCGCCCAGCTCGTCGGCCACCCGGTCGACATAGCGGCGCAGGATCGGCGAGAGATAGGCATCGACCACAGTCGTATCGCCCCGCCCGACCAGCTTGATCAGCGGGCTCGTCTCGTGGCTGACGGAGATCTGGGTGAAGCCGATCTCTCGCGCAATCTCGGCGCAGGCCTTCTCGTGGTCCGGCACCCGATAGCCATGCATGAACGCAATCGCGACGGCGCGAATGCCGTCGTCATACGCCGCCTGCAAGCCGGCCCGCGCGCCGGCCGCATCGAACGGCACGACCACCTCGTCCTTCGCGTTCACCCGCTCGTCGATCTCCACGACGGTTTCATAAAGCTGCTCGGGCAGGATGATGTGCCGGTCGAACAGGCGCGGGCGGGCCTGGTAGCCGATGCGCAGCGCGTCGCGGAAGCCCCGCGTGATCGCCAGCGCCGTGCGGTCGCCCTTGCGTTCGAGCAGCGCGTTGGTGGCGACGGTCGTCCCCATCTTCACGGCGCCGATCAGGCCGGATGGAATCGCGTCGCCGGCGCCCAGCTCAAGCAGGTCGCGAATGCCCTGCACCGCGGCGTCGGCGTAATGCTCGGGATTCTCCGAAAGCAATTTATGCGTGCGCAATGACCCGTCCGGCGCCCGCCCGACAATGTCGGTAAACGTGCCGCCCCGGTCGATCCAGAAGTGCCAGCGATCGGCTGCGCGTATGGGTTCGTCACCCGCCATGAACTATCCCCGATATTTGCCGGCAGACTGGTTTGTCACACGGCGAAAGTCAAAGGCCGGTGGCCGGCGGGTAGAGCATATTAAAATTTGCTTATTATTGTATTATTGAAACTATAAGCACTTTTTGCTATTTATGCTATTCAACGAACAAGGAGATATAGCCATGCAAAGAAATATCAGCGTTTCTATGGACGTTTTCGCCGCGATCTGGGCTCACAGGAAGACCGGAGAAAATACTGAGGACGAGATTCTTCGCAGGACATTTGGTTGTGAACCGAGCTCTGCGTCTTCCAGCACGCAAACCGACCGAGATTCCGAAGGCGGCGTTTACGACGTTCGCAACGGTGTCCACTTTCCAGAAGGTTTTCGAGTATTCCGAAATTACAAACGTCGCGAATACAGCGCCGAAGCCCGTGGGGGCTCATGGGTTCGCTCTGACACAGAAGTCGAATTCCCGACGTTAAACCAACTCAACGCATCAATAGTCGCAGGCATGGAAAATGTCTGGAACGGAAATTGGAAATACCGAACCCCCGATGGCGCCACACGCTCCATCGCAGAACTTAGAGGTTAACCACTCTTTTCTCCCTGCACTGCCGGAAACACACGAGGGCCTCAAGAAATGCTAGATCATTCGAAAATCCTAAAGCACATACAATCCACAAGTGACCAGAAGTCGCTCAAAACAATTATCAAAAACGCACGGGAACAGGGTGCCGCAGAAGTAGAAGAAGCAGCATTTCGAAAACTCATCTCCATAGTGCCCGAAGCAGAACCTGGAACGGTGGAGCATGATTTTTGGACGACGGTACACGCGTTCGAATTCGCTCTTAGCGAGGAGCGCGGAAGAACTACGAAGCTTACTCGAACGCGACAGAAGGTCACTCGCGTCGGCGTTATGGACACACTCGAGGACTGGGCATTTGGAAAGCAAACAACGGGCTTCGACATGCTAGTCGAACGTGGAATGCCGGAGTTGACGGGCGAGGCGATTGTCGTTCGTCATTCGAGCAAGTTTTCCGATGAAGTCGTCGCAGCAGCCCGCCAGCGGCTTGCTGCAGTCGGACATAATCTCGAATAGGCCCAACCAGAGGATTCTGCATTTGAACACCGTTCTCCTATAGAGCTGTCTATGCTTGTGCCGTTCCATCGGCGCGCGGTTTCCGCTAAACGTCTCCCATGAGCATTTGGGGCAAGGTATTGGGTGGTGCGGCCGGGTTCGCGCTTGGCGGCCCGCTGGGCGCGTTGCTGGGCGGGGTCGCCGGGCACATCTACGATTCCCACCGTAGCGGCGCTGCGGCCGAAGAGACCGGCGGCGATCCGACCAAGCAGATCGGCTTCACCATCGCCGTGATCGCGCTGGGTGCGAAGCTCGCAAAGGCCGACGGCGTGGTCACACCGGACGAGATCCGCGCCTTCCGCCGCGTCTTCAAGGTCGCACCCGAGGAATCCTCGAACGTTGCCAAAATCTTCAACATGGCGCGCAAGTCCGTTGCCGGATACGAGCCCTATGCGAAGCAGGTTGCCGGCATGTTCCGGGACAACCCTGCTGTGCTCGAGGAATTGCTCAACTGCCTTTTCATCATCGCCAAGGCGGACGGCGAGGTCCATGACGACGAACTGGCCTATCTGGCCAGCGTGGCGGCGATTTTCGGTTTTACCGACGGGGATTTTGCGCGGATCCGCGAAGGGAATATGGGACCGGACGCGGCCGACCCTTACACCATCCTCGGTGTCGGCCACGATACCGACGACGACGCCATCAAATCCGCCTACCGCAAGCTCGTGCGCGAGAACCATCCCGACACGCTGATCGCCCAGGGCATGCCCGAGGAATTCGTCGAGGTCGCCAACGAGAAACTGGCGACGATCAACGCCGCCTACGACAAGATTTGCGCCGCGCGCGGGATCAAGTAGCAACGCCCGATTGTCATGGCCGCCGATCCCCCCGTCCTCACCCTGAAGAACGCCGCTGTCGGTTTCGGCGGCACGCCACTGTTCACCGGCGCGGAACTGTCGGTCACGCCGGGGATGCGCGCCTGCCTGGTCGGGCGCAACGGCACGGGAAAATCGACGATCTTCAAACTCCTCGCCGGGCTGCTCGATCCCGATGAGGGTGATCTCTATATCCAGCCCGGGCTGACGGTCGGCTATCTGCCTCAGGACATTCCGCTGCCCGACGATATGCTGATCGCCGACTTCGTCGCCCGGATGGGAGCGGACATCGGCATGCGCCCGGACACCGCACCGCGCCACGCCGTCGATGCCGCGCTCTCGCGGGTCGATATCGACGGCACACGAAACGTCAACAGCCTGTCCGGCGGTGAATCCCGCCGCGTGGCCATCGCCGGCGCGCTACTGGGCAACCCGGACGTGCTGCTGCTCGACGAGCCCACCAATCATCTGGACCTGCCGACCATCGAATGGCTCGAGCGCGAACTGGTCGACCGCCGAAAGACCCTGATCACCATCAGCCATGATCGGGCATTCCTGGAGGCCATGACGACCGACACCTTCTGGCTGCACAGGGGTTCCCTGCGCCACAACGCTTCAGGCTATAGCGAATTCGAGGCCTGGACCGAGCAGATCGCCGACGCCGAGGTACGCGCGGCCCAGAAGCTCGACCAGAAGCTCAAGGCCGAGGCGCGCTGGCTCGAACGCGGCGTGACGGCCCGGCGCCGGCGCAACCAGGGCCGGCTCACTCGGCTGACGGAAATGCGGGCCCAGCGAAAGGCGCTGCTCACCGGCCAGAACCTCGTCCAGCTCGAGGCCGACGCGGGTCCGATCAGCAGCCGCCTTGTCGTCGAGTGCGAGAATCTCTGCAAGTCCTTCGGCGACGATGTGATCATCGACCATTTCTCCACACGTATCCTGCGCGGCGACCGGGTCGGGCTCGTCGGGCCCAACGGCGCGGGCAAGACCACCCTGCTGAAACTCCTGATCGGCGAACTGGAAAAGGATTCCGGTCGTCTGCGCCGCGCCAAGAACATGTCGCTGGCCTTCTTCGACCAGACCCGCGAGCAACTCGACCCCAATGACACGCTGTGGCAGACCCTGGCACCCCAGGGCGGTGATTCCATCAATGTGCGCGGCACCCAACGCCATGTGGTGGCCTACCTGCGCGACTTCCTGTTCGACGAGAAACAGGCCCGCGCGCCGGTCGCGACCCTTTCCGGTGGCGAGCGCAACCGGCTTCTTCTCGCCAAGATACTCGCCCAGACTTCCAACCTGCTGGTGCTCGACGAACCGACCAACGACCTCGACGCCGACACGCTCGATGTACTGCTCGACATGCTCGACAGCTATGAGGGCACGGTCCTTCTCGTCAGCCATGACCGCGACTTCCTCGACAGGGTCGTCAACTCGACCATCGCGGTGGAGGGCGGCGGGCAGGTCATGGAGTATCCGGGTGGCTATTCGGATTATTTGCGCCAGCGCAAGCGGGCCGCAAAAACCGCCTCCAGGCCGGCCAGGAAATCGAACAGCGGCAAAACAGGCCGGACGACGGCCGATGCGCCGAAGAAAATGACCTTCAAGGAAGAACATGAGCTCGGCGCATTGCCGAACCGCATCAAGGCGCTCGAGAACGCCAAGGTCGAACTTGAAAAGGCGCTGTCCGATCCGGACCTGTTTACACGCGATGCGGCGGCCTACGAGAGCGCCGCGCGGAAACTGGCGGAGGTCGAGACCGCCATCGCGTCCGCCGAGGACCGCTGGCTCGACCTCGAGGCACGCCGCGAGAGCCTGGAAGCCGCGCGATGATCACCGAGTACAGATCACCCAACTGCGGCGCGCGCAAACCCGAACAGGGGCACGCGCCGGAAATCGACACGCTGGTGATCCACTATACCGGCATGATGCCGACAGTACGCGCGCGCGACTGGCTCTGCGATCCCGTGTCACGGGTCAGCGCCCATTATCTGCTCGACGAGGACGGCACGACCTGGCGCATGGTCGACGAGGAAGACCGCGCCTGGCACGCCGGGGTCGGCTGCTGGCGCGGCTGGCGGGACATCAACTCCCGTTCGATCGGCATCGAGCTTTCGAACCCCGGCCATGACTATGGCTATCGGGATTTTCCCGACACGCAGATAGAGGCACTCATCGCGCTTGCCGGCGATATCCTGGCGCGGCACCCGATCCCGGCGCGCAATGTCGTCGCACATTCCGATATCGCACCCGACCGCAAGATCGATCCCGGCGAGCGTTTCCCATGGGCGCGTTTCGCCGCGGCGAAAATCGGCCTCTGGCCCGACGCGGAAGCACCGGTCGATACACCTGCGCCCCTGCATGACGCGCCGATCATCATGCTGTCGGAGATCGGCTACGACACCATTGACCATCCCGATGAGACGGTCATTGCCGCCTTCCAGCGCCGGTTTCGACCGTCGCGCTTCGACGGTGTGCTCGACGACGAGACGAAACAGCGGATCGGCCAGGTACATAGTCTGGTTGCAGCCTCGTCCGGTTCGGCCTAAGGAAAGCATTCGTCAGGCGGTCGGATGGCCGCGCGTGGGCAATGGGGAAACCCGTCCATGTGAGGAAAGTCCGGGCTCCACGGAAGTACGGTGCCGGTTAACGGCCGGCGGGGGCAACCCCAGGGAAAGTGCCACAGAAAGCAAACCGCCTGCCTTCGGGCGGGTAAGGGTGAAAGGGTGCGGTAAGAGCGCACCGCGCCCCCGGCGACGGGGGTGGCAGGGCAAACCCCACCGGGAGCAAGACCGAATAGGGGCGGCATATGGCGCACTTCCGCGCCGTTGCCCGGGTAGGTCGCGCGAGGCGTCCGGCAACGGGCGTCCCAGATGAATGGCCATCTCCCGTGAAAACGGAGACAGAACCCGGCTTACAGACCGCCTGACGATATTTTCCCCAAGAAAAGAACATTCCGAGAACAAAGTTCTGCCGCTTTATGCGCCGATCCTTCTTTTGTGGGTTCGCATACGTCCACTGATGTCGGGCAGGCGATTACTTGTAGGCGCAAATCGGCACCATGCAGCACTCTGATTTTTCGTCATTTTTACTGGTTTTGCCGTTGACGACCCATTTTATCCCATGATATCCCAAACAATCCCATTTTGGCGCGTGTGCCAGGGCAACGGGGAGACAGGAGCTGCCGGACCTTCTTCGGCAGTGGGCGGAAACGATGGCAATGTTTTTGTCGACCACTACCAACAAGGTCGACCGCAAGGGACGGGTGTCCGTTCCTGCGGCGTTTCGTGCTGTCCTGTCCGGGCAGGCGTTCCACGGCATTGTGGCGTTCCCGTCGTTCAAGCATTCCGCGATCCAATGCGGCGGGATGGACTGGATGGAGAAGCTCGGCGCCGGTGTCGACGCGTATGACATGTTCTCCGACGAACACGACACGCTCACGGCCGCCCTCTTCGCCAACGCCCAGCAACTTGCCTTCGACGGCGAAGGGCGCGTGATGTTGCCCGAACCCCTGATCGCCCATGCGGGCCTGTCCGAACAGGCCGCGTTCGTCGGCCGTGGCCCCTTGTTCGAAATCTGGAACCCGGATGCGTTCGCCACCTATCAGTCCGACGCGGTCCGTCAAGCCGCCGAGAAAGGCCTGACTCTGCGGCCCGGCAGTTCCACAGGTTCCCCACCCGGAACCGATGGCGGGCAACCGTGATGGCGGCGCGCACATCGCGTCACCCCAATACATCCGGAGTCCCCGTGACTCCCGGGCACAGCCCCGTTCTCCTCGAAGAAGTCATGACTGCGCTCAAACCCCGTGACGGCGGCATCTATGTCGACGGGACGCTGGGCGGCGGCGGCTACACCCGCAAGCTTCTCGAAGCTGCGGATTGCACAGTCTGGGGGATCGACCGGGACCCCGACGCAATCTCGCGCAACGCCGAGCTTGCCGCGCAGTTCACCGGCCGCCTGCATCTTCTTGCCGGGCGGTTCGGCAGTATGGACACGTTGCTCCGCGACAACGGCATCGATGCCGTAGACGGCGTGGCGCTCGATCTCGGCGTCTCATCGCCCCAGATCGACACACCCGAACGCGGCTTCTCCTTCGGCAGCGATGGCCCGCTCGACATGCGCATGGAGCGCGCGGGTGAATCCGCTGCCGATCTGGTCAACCGCGCAGACGAAGCGGACCTCGCCTATATCGTGCGCAAACTCGGCGAGGAGCGGCATGCACGCCGGGTCGCGCGCGCCATCGTCACGGCACGCGCCCTCGCACCCATCGAGACGACAGGCCAGCTCGCGGATATCGTCCGCGCGGTCATTCCCAAATCGCGCACATCCCACATCGACCCGGCGACACGCACATTCCAGGCGCTGCGCATTCATGTGAATGACGAGTTGGGTGAGCTCGACCGCGGTCTGGTCGCGGCGGAACGCATGCTGCGCCCCGGCGGCCGGTTGGCCGTCGTTTCGTTCCATTCGCTGGAGGACCGCCCGGTCAAAGCCTTCCTGCGCGCACGCAGCGGCAGTGAGGGTCGCGGTTCGCGCCACATGCCCGAACAAACCAACCGTCGCGCGCCGGCCTGGCGTCTCGTATCACGCCGCGCCATCCGCCCCGGTGACGCCGAAACCTCGCGCAATCCCCGCGCGCGCTCCGCACGCCTTCGGGTCGCAGAACGCACCGCGGAGCCGTCCTGGGGTTCGGCCGCAGAGGGGGGTGCCGGATGATCCGCCCAACATCCCTCATCCTTATGGTGCTCGCCGCTGCGGCCGGCGGCGCGTTGTTTCAGGTCGCATTCGAGGTGTCCGAGCTGGACGACAAGCTCGCCGAGTTGAACCGGGATATTCGCAACGACCGCGATGCCATCCACGTTCTGCGCGCCGAATGGAGTTTCCTCAACCAGCCCGAACGGATCGAGGAGCTGACCCGCCGCCATCTCGATCTGCTGCCGGCGACCGGCGCACAGATCGCGGGCACGGGCGCCGTGCCAGTGCTGCCGCAGGATGAACTTCCGACCACCGGGTCGAACATCGCCGGTGTCGTGACGCCGGCGTCCATTCCCGCCGCGGCACCGCGCGCCAAACCGGCCGCACCCGCGCCGCGCCCGCCCGCTACACGTGTCGCCGAAAAGGTCAATCGTGCCGAATTGGTCCGTTCGCTGGACGATGTGCTGCGCGAGGTCATGACCACACCGGCCGCAACGTCCGGGGGTGCCCGGCGATGAACGACCGGATCGCGTTCGACAGCACCAAGAAACAGGCGATCGAGACCGCCCGGACCCGGCTTCTGGTGGGCGGTTCGCTGATGGCCGCGGCCTTCTTCGTGGTCGGTGTGCGCCTTTTCGATCTTGCCGTGTTCAACGAGACCGAAGACTTACGCCGCGCCGCATCGCGCGAAATAGCCCGCCCAGCGACCATGGCACGCGCCGATATCGTGGATCGCAACGGGGTTCTGCTCGCCACCAGCCTGAAGACCGCCTCCCTGTTCGCCGATCCGCGCAAGATCTCGAACCCGGCAGACGCGGCGCGCCGACTGGTCGAAATCCTACCGGATCTGAGCGAAGAAGTTGTCGCGGCCCGGCTCGGTTCGGGGAAAAGCTTCGTCTGGTTGCGGCGGAACCTCACGCCGCGCCAGCAGTTCGAAATCAACCGGCTCGGCATTCCCGGTCTGAACTTCGAACAGGAAGAACGCCGGGTCTATCCCCATGGGCGTCTCGCCGGACACATTGTCGGTTTCACCAATGTCGACAATGTCGGCCTCGCGGGCATCGAAAAAAGCATGGACGCCGCCATCGCCGGCGCCACCCGTCCGCTGCGTTTGTCCCTTGATATTCGGGTCCAGCAGATCCTGCGCCAGGAGCTGGCCGGCCAGATCGAGAAATTCAAGGCCATCGGCGGTGGCGGGATCGTTCTCGACGCCGAGAGTGGCGAGGTCGTGGCGATGGTTTCACTGCCGGACTTTGACCCCAATGCGGCCGGACAGGCCGCCGACGACACCCGCTTCAACCGCATGACGCTCGGCGTGTATGAGCTCGGCTCCGTCTTCAAGATTTTCAACCACGCCATCGCGCTGGAAACGGGCGTGGCCTCCTTCAACAGCCGCTACGACGCGACCAGGCCGATCCGGGTCGCCCGGTTCACGATTTCGGACTTCCATCCCGAAAAGCGCTGGCTGACCGTGCCGGAAATTTTTCAGCACTCCTCGAATATCGGCTCCGCCAAGATCGCGCTGGATATCGGCACCAACGATCAGCGCAAATATCTCGGACATCTGGGCCTCCTGCGGCGCAGCAGTATCGAGTTGCCTGAGCAGGCGCAGCCGATGTACCCGTCGCGCTGGCGCGAGATCAACACGATGACGATCTCGTTCGGCCACGGGATCGCCGTCAGCCCGCTGCATCTGGCAAGCGCGGTGGCGGCGACCGTAAACGGCGGCGTTCTCCGCCCCGCGACCCTCATCGAGCACGGCGCCGACACAAGCGACGGCGTGCAGGTCTTCTCCGCCGAAACATCGGACCGGATGCGTCGCCTGCTGCGCCTCGTGGTCGAGACCGGAACCGGCCGCAACGCCGACGCCAAGGGTTACCTGGTTGGCGGCAAAACCGGGACCGCCGAAAAACAGGTCAACGGCAGCTACAAGCGCAATGCGCTGATTTCGTCCTTCGTCGGCGTGTATCCGGTGACCGCGCCGCGCTTCGTCGTTTTCGCCATGCTGGATGAGCCGAAAGGTATCAAGGAAAGCTATGGCTACGCGACCGGCGGCTGGACGGCCGCGCCGGTCGTGCGTGGTGTCGTGTCCCGCATGGCGCCGCTCTTTGGAATTGCCCCGCTCGACGAAACCGCGCCTGACATCCGGCACGCCATCAACATCAACGCACAGCCGGCAATCAGGAACCGGTCCGATGCGGTTAATTGAGCTGGCGGTCGATATGGTGATGGTCGATCCGCGGATGCACGACACGGAGATTTCCGGTCTCACGGCGGACAGCCGACAGGTCCGGCCGGGGTACCTCTTCGCCGCGCTCCCCAGCGCGTCGGTGAACTCCGGCACCGACGGTCGCGACTTCATCGATGACGCCGTCGCGCGGGGTGCGGTTGCGATTCTCGCACCCGACGGCACCCGGATCGACGATCTGTCGACCGATACACCTGACGACACGCCCTATCTGATCACAGATGAGAATCCACGCTGGCGCCTGTCCCAATTCGCCGCACGTTTTTATGAGCACCAGCCGCGCCATATCGTCGGCGTCACCGGCACCAACGGCAAATCCTCCGTCGCAGGCTTCACGCGGCAGATCTGGGCGCTACTGGGTCATCCGTCCGGCGCCATCGGCACCCTGGGCGTCGATGCCGATGGTTTCGATGCAGGCCCAAGCCTCACAACCCCCGATCCAGTCGAACTGCATGCAACCCTGGCCAGAATGGCAATGTCGGGCATCGATCATCTGGCGCTCGAAGCCTCATCACATGGCCTCGACCAGTTTCGGCTGGACGGCGTGCGGTTCTCCGCCGCCGCCTTCACAAATCTCAGCCGGGACCATTTGGACTATCACGGCACGGAAGAGGCGTATCTGGGTGCAAAAATGCGCCTGTTCCGTCACCTGTTGCCGGTCGATGGCGCCGCGGTTCTGAACGCCGACTCCCCGCATTTCGATGCGGTCGCCGAAATTTGCCGCGCGACCGGCCATCGGGTTCGCAGCTACGGCATCCAGACCAGCGATATTCACATCGCCGATGTCTCTGCCCTGCCCGACGGGCTGCGCCTTTGCGTGACCGTGAAGGATCAAAGTCTCGAGACCCGACTGAACCTGGTTGGCGGCTTCCAGGCCTACAACATCCTCGCCGCGCTCGGCCTCGTCGCCGAGACGGGCGGCGACCTGACCGAAGCCTTCACCACCCTGGCCCATGTCAAAGGCGTAAAGGGACGCATGCAGCGGATCGGCGCGCTGGAAAACGGCGCCCAGGTCTATGTCGACTACGCCCACACTCCCGACGCATTGCGAACGGCGCTCGACGCGATCCGGCCCCATGTCGGCGGCCAGCTACATTTGATTTTCGGCGCCGGCGGCGACCGTGATCCGGGCAAACGCCCGATGATGGGCGAAGTCGCCGCGCAGCACGCCGACCGCGCGATCGTGACGGACGACAATCCGCGCCGCGAAGACCCCGAATCCATCCGCCGGCAGATACTGACGGGCTGCAGGGGGGCGGACGAAATAGGCGACCGGGCAGCGGCGATCAGGGCCGGAATTTCCGGACTGCAAGCCGACGACATCCTGATAATCGCAGGCAAGGGCCACGAACAGGGTCAGATCGTCGGCACGGAAACCTTGCCCTTTGATGACGCCGACGTCGCCGCCGGGATTCTGACCGCGATGGGCGGGGAGGTCGTCACATGACTCCCGCCACCCCGATCTGGACCCGCAACGAAGTCCTGGCTGCCACCAACGGTCAGGCCGGTGAATCCGGCCACGATTGGGCCGCCACGGGCGTATCGATCGACAGCCGGACCTGCCGGCCGGGCGATTTGTTCGTCGCTATCTCCGGCGAGAATTTCGATGGCCATGACTATCTCGACGCCGCATTCGACGCAGGGGCCGCCGCCGCGATCACCAGCCGCGATACGAACACCGGATCCCGCGGTTCTTCGGTTATACGCGTCGATGACGGACTGCACGCGCTTGCGAATCTCGGCCGCGCCGCACGCGACCGGACCGACGCCCCGATCGTCGCCATCACCGGCTCCGTCGGCAAAACGGGGACCAAGGAGGCCATGACCCTGGCCCTCGGATCCATCGGCCCGACCCACGCCACGACCGGCAACCTGAACAATCATATCGGCGTACCCCTGACCCTCGCGCGCATGCCGCGTGACATGCAGTTCGCCGTGATCGAACTGGGCATGAACCATGCGGGGGAGATTTCCGACCTGTCCAAGCTCGTGCGCCCCAACGTCGGCGTGATTACGACGATCGCGGCCGTGCATCTGGAATTCTTTGATCACGTCGCAGAGATTGCCGACGCCAAGGCGGAGCTCTTCGACGGCATGTGCCAGGGCGGCATCGCCATCCTCAATCGGGACAATGTTTACTTCGCCATCCTGGCCGCCCGCGCGTGGGCTCGAGGCCTCGAAAACGTCGTGGGGTTCGGTGCACACCCCGAGGCCGATGTACAACTCTCCGCGTGCAAGCTCGGCGATAACGGCAGCGACGTCACGGCGCGCCTCGAAGACCGGATCATCCGCTACCGTCTGAATGTGCCCGGCCGGCACTGGGTGCAAAATTCCCTGGCCGTTCTCGGCACGGTTTCCGCGCTCGGCGGCGATCTGGACAGCGCGGCCGCCGCGCTGGCCAAACTGACACCGCCGAAGGGCCGCGGCGCAAGGTTCAATGTGAAGATGTCTGACGGTCTGCTGACCGTGATCGACGACAGCTACAACGCCAGTCCCGCATCGATGCGCGCCGCGTTTGCTGTGCTGGGCCACACCCGGCCCCATTCGGGCGGACGTCGGATCGCGGTGCTCGGCGACATGCTCGAACTGGGCGATGCGAGCGAGAATCTCCACACCGCTCTCGCCGGAGAGCTCGAGACAAACCGGATCGATCAGGTGTTCTGCGCCGGCCCCGGCATGGCTGCGCTCGACAACATCCTCCCCACCGAGATGCGCGGTGGCGCGGCAAAGGACTCGAAAACCCTCGCCCCCCAGGTCTGTCAGGCCGTATCGGCGGGCGATGTGGTCCTCGTGAAGGGTTCTCTCGGCAGCCGGATGGCACTGATCGTCGAAGCACTCTGCGCCCTCGACACCAATAGCGACGGGCTGGAGGCCAATCATGCTGTTTAACCTCCTCGCCCCCCTCGCAGACCAGTTCATTCTGTTCAACCTGTTCAATTCCCTGACCTTCCGGGCCGGCGGCGCCGTGGTGACGGCATTGGTCGTCGCGTTCCTGTTCGGGCCGAAAATCATCGGCTGGCTGCGTCAGCAGCAACCCGAAGGCCAGCCCATCCGCGAAGACGGGCCGGAATCCCATTTCAAGAAGGCGGGCACCCCCACGATGGGCGGGTTCCTGATCCTGCTGGCCATCATCGTCAGCACGCTTCTGTGGGCGGACCTGACAAATGGCTATGTGTGGGCACTGCTGCTGATCACAGTCGGGTTCGGCGCCATCGGCTTTGCCGACGACTACCAGAAGCTGACCAAGTCCAAATCCAAGGGTATTCCCGCGCGGGCCCGTCTTCTGGCGGAAATTCTGGTCGCGGGTATAGCGACCGTGTGGATCATGCATCTGACACCGACGCCCCTGGACACGACGCTCGCGCTTCCCTTCGTGAAAAACTTCCTGATCGAGCTGAGCTGGTTCTTCGTGCCGTTCGCGATCTTCGTGATTGTCGGCGCCTCGAACTCCGTCAACCTGACCGACGGGCTCGACGGCCTCGCCATCGTGCCGGTGATGATCGCCGCCACCTGCTTCGGCCTGATCTCCTACGTGACCGGCAACATTGTCTTCTCGAACTATCTCCTGATCTTCGCCGTTCCCGGCGCCGGTGAACTCGCGGTTTTCTGCGGCGCGCTGGTTGGCGCGGGACTGGGCTTTCTCTGGTTCAACGCGCCGCCGGCGATGGTTTTCATGGGTGACACGGGATCGCTGTCCATGGGCGGCGCGCTGGGCGGCATCGCCGTTGTCACAAAGCACGAGTTGGTCCTCGCCATCATCGGCGGACTCTTCGTACTCGAAACGGTTTCGGTGATCGTCCAGGTCGGCTCCTACAAGCTGACCGGCAAGCGTGTATTCCGGATGGCGCCGCTGCACCATCACTTCGAGCAGAAGGGCTGGGCCGAACCGACCATCGTGATCCGCTTCTGGATCATCGCAACCGTCCTGGCCCTCATCGGCCTCGCCACCCTGAAGCTGCGGTGATGCGATGATGGCGACCCGCAACATGCTCGGCCTCGGTGCCTACGACGATCACGCGATCGCCGTATTGGGGCTCGGCGTGTCCGGCATGAGCGCGGCAAACGAACTGCACCGCGCCGGTGCGCGCGTGCTGCCGTGGGACGACAATGAGAACCGGCGCAACGGTGCCGCCGCGCGCGGGCTGACGCCGTGCGATCTCGAGACCGCCGAGTTCGACAAAATCGACATGCTGGTGCTGAGCCCGGGCATTCCCCAGGGCCACCCCCACACCCATCCGGTCGTCGCCCGCGCACGCGAAGCGGGCTGCGAAATTCTCTGTGACGTGGAACTCCTCACCCGGGCAGCACCGGACGCGCGCTATATCGGGATCACAGGCACGAACGGGAAATCGACCACAACGGCATTGATCGGCCACATCCTGTCGGAACTGGGTGTGGCGAGCGCCATTGGCGGCAATATCGGCGCGCCGGCGCTGTCACTCGAGGCGCTCGGCCCCGACGGCGTCTATGTTCTCGAATTGTCGTCCTATCAACTCGATCTATTGCCCGCGGCCGTGTTCGATGTGGCGGTCCTGCTCAATATCACGCCCGATCACCTCGACCGCCATGGCGGCATGGACGGTTATGTTGCTGCCAAGCGCCGAATATTCGACGGCCAGGGCGCGACGCAAACAGCGATCGTCGGGGTCGACGACACCCACACCAAAGCGATCTTCGAAGAAGTCAGCGCACGTCACCTGGCGGCGATGACACCTATTTCGACGCGCGGCATCTGCGCCGGCGGGATCTACCTCGAAGACGGCTGGATCATCGACGACCGGGGCGGCAACACGGAACCCGTCATCGACATGCGTAGCCTCGATGCGCTCCCCGGAGACCACAACGCCCAGAATGTCGCGACCGCCTATGGCGCGGTCACGGCGATCCTGGAGGCCATGACTCCGGCACTCCGCGCCGGAATCGTCGCCGCCATCGCTCGCTTCCCCGGGCTCGCCCACCGCCAGGAACTGCTCGGCGCCATCGGCCCGGTGCGCTTCGTTAACGATTCCAAGGCGACCAACGCCGAAGCCGCCGCCCATGCGCTGTCGGCTTACGAGAATATTTACTGGATCACCGGCGGTATGGCCAAGGAAGGCGGCATCGCCAGTTTGGCGCCGCTTCTTGGCCGGGTCCGCCATGCGTTCCTCATCGGCGAATCGGCCGAAGATTTCGACGCGACCCTTGAGGGCCGGGTATCGACGACACTCTCGGGTGATCTTGCGACGGCCACCCAACAGGCGAGCGACATGGCCGCCAAAAACGGCAACGCCGTCGTCCTGCTTTCTCCGGCGTGTGCATCCTTTGACCAATTCTCCAGCTTCGAAGCGCGGGGCGATGCCTTCCGTGAAGCCGTTGCCGCCCTCCCGGGGTTTGCACCCCAGGCCCGATCGACCGGGGGTGCCGCATGACACCGTTCACGCGCGCCGACACGTCTATTCTCGGGCAATGGTGGTGGACCGTGGACCGTTGGAGCCTTGTGGCCATCGCCGCCCTGATGGCGTTCGGCGCCCTGCTCGCCGCCGCCTCCAGCCCCGCCGTGGCCGAACGGATCGGCCTCGACGAGTTCTATTTCATCAAACGCCACTTCATGCTGCTGCCCGTCGCCATCGCGATGATCCTTGCCGTCTCGGCATTGACGCCCGTCCAGGTGCGCCGCATGGCGGTCATCGCTTTTCTCGGCTGCATCGCGTTACTCGCCGTCACCTTGCTGTTCGGCACAGAAATCAAGGGCGCCCGGCGCTGGCTTTCGATTGCGGGCTTTTCACTCCAGGCAACCGAGTTCGTGAAGCCGATGTTCGCCGTCGTCGCCGCCTGGCTGTTCAGTGAAGCCGCCCACGACCCCCGTTTCCCCGGCCGCCTGATCTGCACCGGCCTGTTCGCCGCCGTCGTCGCGTTGGTCATCGCCCAGCCGGACCTCGGACAGGCCGTGGTGATCACCAGCGTCTGGATGGCCCAGTTCTTCCTGGCCGGCCTGCCCATGTGGCTGGTTGCCGGCCTCGTGGTCCTCGGCGTGTCTGGCCTGATCGGCTCCTACTTCACGCTCTCCCACGTCGCCAGCCGCATCGACCGTTTCATCGATCCGAAGTCGGGCGACACCTATCAGATCGAACGCAGCATCGAGGCCTTCTCGAGCGGCGGGCTGTTCGGGCGTGGCCCGGGCGAAGGCCAGGTCAAGCAGGTCCTGCCCGATGCCCATGCCGACTTTGTCTTCGCCGTGGCCGGCGAAGAACTCGGCCTGTTCGTCGCCCTGTTCATCGTCACCCTGTTCGCCTTCATCGTGCTGCGCGGCATGACCCGCGCCATGTCCGAACAGAACCTCTTTGTCCTGCTCGCCGTCGCCGGACTTCTGGTTCAATTCGGGATACAGGCGTTGATCAATATGGGGTCGAGCCTGCAGCTCATCCCGACCAAGGGCATGACCCTCCCCTTCATCAGCTACGGCGGATCCTCTCTGCTCGGCGTCGCACTGGGTCTGGGCATGACTCTCGCCCTGACCCGGCGACGCGTGGGATCGGGGGCGCCACAATGAACACACGCCAGCATCCAATTCTGATCGCGGCCGGCGGCACCGGCGGGCACATGTTCCCGGCGGTCTCGCTCGCCAGCGCACTCTCGGCGCGCGGTCATTCAATCCTGTTCGTCACCGACCCGCGCGGCGGCCAGATCACATCCGAAGTCCTCGGTCTGCCAAAGACTGTCATGCGCCACACGATTTCGGCCCGCAGCCTCGGCGGCGGCCCCAAAGGCATGGCGGCAGGCATCAAGGCCCTGACAAAAGGCTTTTTCCAATCCCGCCGCCTGATCCGTGAATACTCACCCGCAATCGCGGTCGGGTTCGGAGGCTATCCGAGTGTGCCGCCCATCCTTGCAGCCGGCTCTGCCGGACTGCCGACGGTCATCCACGAACAGAATGCCGTTCTCGGCCGGGCGAACCGCCGCCTCGCACGCGGCGCCAGGGCCTTCGCGCTGAGCTTTGCCCAGACCCAACGCCTGAAATCTGCCGGCCACGCGAAAGCGACGGTCGTCGGCAATCCGGTACGCCCGGACATCGCATCCCTCGCCGTCCGCCCCTATACGGCGCCGAGCGGCGTGATCGATCTGCTGGTCGTGGGCGGCAGCCAGGGTGCGCAGGTCTTTTCAAAGATCGTTCCGGCCGCCTTCAAGTCCATGACGGCGGCCCAGCGCGCCCGTTTCCGCCTCGCGCAGCAATGCCGGGCCGAGGATATCGACGAAGTTCGCGCGACCTACGCTGCCCTGAACATGCCCGTCGAGCTTGAGACATTCTTCGACAACATGCCGTCGCGCCTGGCCGCCGCCCATCTGGTGGTGGGTCGCGCCGGCGCCTCTACCGTCGCCGAACTCACGGCCGCCGGGCGGCCGGCACTCTATGTGCCTTACCCCCATGCCGTCGACGATCATCAGATGGCCAACGCACGCGCCGTCGAGGCGGCTGGTGCCGGTTGGGTCATGGCACAAGGCGAATACACCCCCGCCGCGATGGCAGGGTGGCTGGAAGCCGCACTGGAGTCCGCCGACGCGCTGGCGCGTGTCGCCGCCGCGGCGCGCGCGCTGGGTCACCCGGACGCCGCCGACCGGCTCGCGGATCTCGTCGAGCAACTGATTCCGGCCAACGGAAACGGCGCGGACCTTGACCCGACGGGTCTGCGGGAGGCCGCCGAATGAGAGCACTCCCCATCGATATCGGACTGATCCATTTCGTCGGCATTGGCGGCATCGGCATGAGCGGCATCGCCGAGACCCTGCACGCGCTCGGCTATCAGGTGCAGGGAAGTGACCTTTCGGAAAACGCGAATGTGCTGCGCCTGCGCGACCTCGGTATTCATGTCGACATCGGTCAGCGCGCCGAGAATATCGAACGCGCCTCCGTCCTCGTCGTCTCGACCGCGGTGAAAAGCGATAACCCGGAAGTTGTCGCGGCCCGCGCCCGGCTCGTCCCGGTCGTGCGCCGCGCCGAGATGCTGGCCGAACTGATGCGTCTCAAATGGTCGATCGCCGTCGGCGGCACCCATGGCAAGACCACAACCACATCGCTGATCGCCGCGATGCTCGATTCGGCCGACCGCGACCCCACCGTGATCAACGGCGGCATTATCAACGCCTACGGCACCAATGCGCGGCTGGGCGAAGGTGAGTGGATGGTTGTCGAAGCCGACGAATCCGACGGCACCTTCGTCAAACTCCCGGCTGCCATCGCCGTGGTCACGAATATCGATCCCGAGCACCTGGATTTCTACGGCACTTTCGACGCCGTTCGCGAGGCCTTCGCCACCTTCGTCTCGAACATCCCGTTCTATGGGTTCGCGGCGATGTGCATCGACCATCCCGAGGTTCAGGCCTTGATCCCGCAACTCAAGGATCGGCGGATCGTGACCTACGGATTCTCACGGCAGGCGGACGTACGCGGCATCAATCTCGAGACCGATCCTTCCGGCATGCGCTTCGACGTGAACATCGCCCAACGCAATACTGGCGCGGCACGAACCATCGAAGGCATACACCTGCCGATGTTCGGCGCTCACAATGCGCAGAACGCGTTGGCGGCAGTCACCATCGCGCTCGAGATGGATATCCCCGACAAAATTATCCAGACCGCGTTCGCGGGCTTCGAAGGTGTAAAGCGCCGCTTTACCAAGACCGGTGAGGCCGGGGGTATCACGGTGATCGACGATTACGGCCACCATCCGGTGGAGATCTCCGCTGTTCTGGACGCCGCGCGCAGCGCGACCCCGGGCCAGGTAATGGCGATCTTCCAGCCGCACCGCTACTCGCGCGTCGAGAGCCTGTTCGATGAGTTCTGCACCTGTTTCAACGACGCGGACGTCGTCTTCGTGTCGGACATATACCCGGCCGGCGAGGCCCCGATCGAGGGAGTGGATCGCAACGCACTGGTGGATGGGCTTCGTGCCCGCGGCCACCGGGATGTGCGGCCACTCCCCGATCCGGATCGGCTTGCCGAGTTGATTACCGCCAGCGGACGCGACGGCGACATGGTCGTCTTCCTCGGCGCCGGCACGGTGACCAACTGGGCACAAGCGTTGCCCGACGAGATGAACCAGTTGATGTCACGAGACACGGGGACGGAGGGATGACCATGGCGGCCATTTCACGCACCCCCTCTCTACTCGACAGGCTACCCGCCGTGCGCGGGCGCTACGAACCCGACGGCGCCATCGCACGCCACACATGGTTCCGCGTCGGCGGCCCGGCCGAAATACTGTACCGGCCCGCCGATGTCACCGACCTGGCGAATTTCCTGGCCAGCAAGCCTGACGACGTTCCCGTGACGGTTCTGGGCGCCGGTTCGAACCTCCTGATTCGCGATGGCGGTGTGCCGGGTGTCGTGATCCGGCTCGGCCGTCCCTTCTCCGCCGTCCGCATCGACGGTACTTCGGTTCAGGCAGGTGCGATGGCGCTCGACTATAACGTCGCGAAGGCCACCCGCGACGCTGGCGTCGCCGGCTTCGAGTTCATGGCCGGAATTCCCGGCACGGTCGGCGGCGGCCTGCGAATGAACGCCGGTGCCTATGGCCGCGAGTTCAAGGATGTGGTCCACGAGACAACCGCACTTACGCCCGACGGAGAGATCCGGGTGCTGACTCCCGAGGATTGGGGGCCGCGTTATCGCGGTTCCGCCGTGCCGTGCGATTGGATTTTCGTTGGTTGCGTCATGCAAGGCGTCTGGGGCAACAAGGACGAAATAGAACGCGCGATGACCCTGGTGCAGGAATCGCGCGAAGAGACCCAGCCGATCCGCACCCGTACCGGCGGCAGCACCTTCAAGAACCCGAACGGCCACAAGGCCTGGGAACTGATTGACCGTGCCGGATGCCGCGGGCTTCAGCTCGGCGGCGCCCAGGTGTCGGAGAAGCACTGCAATTTCCTGGTCAACACGGGGGGCGCGACAGCCGCCGACATCGAGGGGCTCGGCGAGGAAGTTCGCCGCCGGGTCCGCGAGACGACCGGGGTCGAACTGACCTGGGAACTGGAGCGGATCGGCGAACCAGCGGGGGGAGAGCAATGAACGCCCCTGTACGCAAACGTGTGGCCGTCCTGATGGGGGGTACGTCTGCGGAGCGCGACGTGTCACTTGAATCCGGTCGCCAATGCGCCGAGGCGCTGCGGGAAGCCGGCTACGACACATATGAAATCGACGTCACGGCCGACATCCGCGCATTGCTCGACGACCTCAATCCGCGACCGGACGTTGTCTTCAACGCCCTGCACGGCAATTTCGGCGAAGACGGCAATATCCAGGGGCTCCTGAACCTCCTTGGCCTGCCCTACACCCATTCCGGCGTGCTGTCTTCGGCGCTGGCCATGGACAAGGCCGCCGCGCGTGCGATCTTCGCGACCGCGGGCCTGGGTATCGCCCGCGGCATGCTGGCCAGCCGTGACCAAATACTCGCTGGCGACGTGATGCCGCGGCCATATGTGATCAAACCCAACAGTGAAGGGTCTTCGGTCGGTGTCCAGATCATCGAGAATGGCGCGAACGGGCCCGATCCCGACGCACTTGAATCCGACAATTTACTGGTCGAGGAATTCATCCCCGGGCGCGAACTGACCGTCGCGGTCATGGGGGCTGCAGACGAAGATCCGCGCGCCCTGGCCGTGACTGAGCTGCGTCCGGCCAAGGGCTTTTATGACTATGAGGCCAAATATACCGACGGCGTGACCGAGCATCTCGTACCCGCGCCCGTCAGCGAAGGCGTCTATGCCCAAGCGATGGCCTGGGCGGCGCAGGCGCACAAGGCCCTTTACTGCCGCGGCGTTACACGCGCCGATTTCCGATACGACGACGACCGCGACGCGCTGGTGATCCTCGAGGTCAACACACAGCCGGGCATGACCCGCCTCTCCCTCGTCCCGGAGCAGGCGACCTATTGCGGCATCGCATTTCCTGAACTTGTGAGTTGGATGGTGGAGACCGCGCAATGCGATTGATCCCGAAGATCGGCGCTTCGAAAAGCAAAGGCACCCGGCGGCCTCCCGTTCATCGCCGTCGGCGGCGGATGATCGCGGCTGGGGTCTATGTCACGGGCATCGCCGCGATGACCGGCGGCGCTTGGCATTTGTCCGCAAACGGCTGGATTGACGCGCGGATGAGCGCGCTCGGCGCCGCCGCTCTGGACGCCACGGCGAATGCCGGACTCCGCGTGGATGATGTCGTCCTCAGCGGTCGGCAGAATGCAGATGCAGCCGAGATTCTCGCGGCACTGGATGTCGAGCGCGGCTCTCCCATTTTCGCAATGGACATGAATGCTGCGCGCGACCGGATCGAATCCATGGGCTGGGTTCGATCGGCGGAAATCGCGCGTCGCCTGCCGGATATCGTGTTCGTCCGTGTTGTCGAGCGTCAGCCGCTGGCCATCTGGCAGCATGACGGTCAGGCCGCGCTGGTGGATCGCTTTGGCAAAACCATCCAACGCTCCGGCCTGGACGCCTTCGCACATCTGCCCCTGATCGTGGGCGACGGCGCACCCGAACACGCCGCGCAGCTGATCGACCTTCTGCAAACCTATCCGGCCGTCGCCAAGGCCATCGAAGCGGCGGTCCGCGTCTCCGAGCGTCGTTGGAACCTGCGGCTGCGCAACGGGATCGACGTGCGGTTGCCCGAACAGAACATCTCCGCCGCCCTGACCCGGCTCGATGACTTCCAGCGCGAGCACGCCCTGCTCGACCGGGACGTTGTCGCCGTCGATCTGCGGGTTCCGGACAGATTGATCGTCCGCGTCGGCCGCGATAGCGCACCCCGGCCGAAAGCCGAGGGGAAAGACACATGAGTATGGATTGGGGGACCGGCGGATTGCCGAAGAAGCTGACCAAACCGCGGACCGGCACCTTTGCCGTCCTTGATATCGGTACCAGCAAGGTGTGTTGCCTGATCGCACGCGCCGGGCGCCACTCTGCCGACGGCAACGCCGCACCGAGCGCCCAGCCGCGTGTCATCGGCGCCGGCCATCAGCTCAGTCGAGGTCTGAAGAACGGCACGATTATCGATATCGACGCCGCCGAGGATGCCATCCGCAAGGCCGTACATATGGCGGAGCAAATGGCCCAGGAAACCATCAGTTCGGTCACGGTCAATCTCAGCACCGGCGCACCACAATCTGAAATTCTGGGTGTCGATCTGGATATCGGCGGCCAACAGGTCGACGAGCTGGATCTGCATCGCGTCTTCCAGCAGACCCATACGGTTCGGCAGTCCAGCAATGGCGCGAACGGTAATGGTACCGGGAATGGCAAGGAGCGGGAATTGATCCATTCCATTCCGGTCGGATTCGCCATCGACGGCCAGAAGGGCATCGACGATCCGCGCGGCATGTTCGGGCAGAAGCTGTCCGTGAACATGCATCTCGTCTCCGCCTCCGCAAACACCGTGCGCACGATCCGTGCAGCAGTCGAGCGTTGTCATCTCACCATCGAGGGGTTTGTGCTTTCACCCTATGCCTCGGGTCTCGCGACGCTGGTTGAGGATGAAGCCGATCTCGGTGTCACGGTTGTCGACATGGGCGGCGGGACCACCGGTCTGGCGATCTTCTATGACGGCCAGATGATGTTCGCCGACACGATACCCGTCGGCGGCAATCACGTGACGTCCGATGTCGCACGCGGCCTCTCCACGACGCTCGCCAACGCCGAACGTCTCAAGACATTCTACGGCAATGCGCTGGCCACCGAGTCCGACGAGCATGATCTTCTCGACGTGCCTCAGGTCGGCGAAGACGAACATAACGCGGCCGTACAGCTGCCGCGTTCGCTGCTGAACGGAATCATTCAACCGCGCATCGAGGAAACCTTCGAATTGGTGCGCGCGCGCCTCGATGACAGCGGTTTCGGCCCTCTCGCGGGGCGCCGTGTCGTCCTGACCGGCGGTGCCAGCCAGCTACAGGGCGTCCGCGATCTCGCGGGACGCATTCTCGATAAACAGGTTCGTATGGGCCGGCCCCTGCGTGTCCGCGGTCTCGCGGAAGCAATTGCCGGTCCCGCATTCGCCACCGGCGCGGGTCTCATCGCCCATGCGGTCGACAATTCGTCGTCGCTGACGATGCCGTCGCCGGTACGACAGGGGGAACCAGGCCGCTTCACAGGGCGGTTTGGTCAGTGGTTCCGTGAACATTTCTAAACATCACTCCCCCACTCCCCCGACCCAGGGTTTCGGCATACGCCGGGACGGTGGGTCACCGTTCCGGCCATGTCTGGTCGTTCTTCCCATGAGCTCAATGCTGTAAAACTGGAGGCAAAAATGACGCTCAATCTCACTGCTCCCCCACCCGATTCCCAACTCAAGCCACGGATCGTCGTTGTCGGCGTCGGCGGCGCCGGATCGAATGCGGTCAACAACATGATCGCGTCCAACCTGGAAGGCGTTGAATTCGTTGTCGCCAACACCGACGCCCAGTCATTGGCGATGAACGCATCCGAGCGACGTATCCAGCTCGGCGCGAACATCACCAACGGCCTGGGTGCCGGCGCGCGTCCCGACATCGGCCGTGCGGCCGCCGAAGAGGCGCTCGATGAAATCATCGATCATCTGCAAGGCAGCCATATGGCGTTCATCGCTGCCGGCATGGGTGGCGGTACCGGCACAGGCGCCGCCCCCGTCATCGCACGGGCCGCGCGTGAGCAGGGCATCCTGACGGTCGGCGTCGTGACCAAACCGTTCCAGTTCGAGGGCCGCCATCGGGCCACGCTAGCGGATGAAGGCATCGAGGAGCTGCAGCACTTCGTGGATACCCTCATCGTGATCCCCAACCAGAACCTGTTTCGGATCTGTAACGAGAACACCACCTTCGCCGATGCATTCTGCATGGCCGACAACGTGCTCCACTCCGGCGTACGCGGCGTGACCGACCTCATGATCATGCCGGGCCTGATCAACCTAGATTTCGCCGACATTCGCACGGTGATGAGCGAGATGGGCAAGGCGATGATGGGTACGGGTGAGGCGAGCGGCGACAGTCGCGCGATCGAATCCGCCGAATCCGCCATCGCCAACCCGCTTCTCGACGATGTGTCGATGCGCGGCGCACGCGGTGTGCTTATCAACATCACCGGCGGTCCCGACATGACCCTGTTCGAAGTCGACGAGGCGGCAAACCGCATCCGTGAGGAAGTGGATACCGACGCCAACATCATCTTCGGCTCGACTTTCGACGAGAAGCTCGAAGGCATGATGCGGGTCTCGATCGTAGCCACGGGCATCGATGCCAACGCAGACGCCATGCCGCGTTCGCCAATGATTTCGTTGGTGCACGACGCCGAACAGTCGAAGGCCAAGCAGGTCGAAGACACGCCCGAGAAGGCACCGGCAACGGATGCGACACCACCGGCTGCCGAACAGGCTGTACCGGCCACGCCTGCCGCCACACTGGCCCCGCAACCCGCACCGGCGGCGACCGTCGCAGAGGCTCCTTCTGCGGCATCCCCGTTCATCCCGCCCAAGCCCGTGGTCGAGCCACGCCAGCCGGCACCGCGCGCAGAGGCCAAGCGCCCCGATGCGTTTGCCGAAGCGGCGATCACCAACGCAGGTGTCCAGGCCGAACGCCGTCGCGGTCGCAGCCTGTTCCAGAAGGTGACGGGTGCTGTAAACCGCGCGATGACCGAAGATCAGGCGGAAACTGCGTCGAAGATCGAGGAACGGCGTGAACCGGTTGCGAGCAAACCGGTCGAAGCGACGCCCGCGGTTGCTGCCGCACCTGCCATCACCTCACAGGCGGTGACTGAACCTGCTGCCGAAACGACGGCAGAGACTTCGGTTGAAACGACACCCGCACCGGTCATTGACCCGGTTGCGGAACCTGTCGCGGAGACAGTGATCACACCCGTTGCGGACCAGGTGGAGGAAATCGCGGCCGAACCGGCCATCGAAGCCGCCACTGAAACGGTTGTCGAAACCGCCGTGGAAGCCGCAGCCACCCCGGTAGCGGCCCCCGTCACGACCCCGGCGCCCGCGCCAGCGCCTGTGATCCAGAAACCGGCACAGCCGACTCTGGCGAATATCGAGCCCGCCGCGTCCCGTGAGACCCCTCGCGAGGATGAAGACATGCTCGAGATCCCGGCGTTCTTGCGCCGACAGGCCAACTGATCACCCGAATGGACGAAGCCGCGGATTTCTCCAGTAATCCGCGGCTTCCGTCCGCAACATTCTGTAACAAAGAGTGATTTGTGACAGCCCAGTGCGAGTTGTTACACCCGGTATCAGAAATTGGTTACTCGCGGGCACCACGCGACCGAAATGAAAGATATAGAGCGGATGACTTCTACGCCGGACATCGACCTGGGACTACAGCACACGCTGAAGAGTGAAATCGGCTGCAGCGGTACGGGCTTGCACACGGGTGAGACGGTTTCGATCCTGCTCAAGCCCGCCCCCGTAAACACCGGTGTCATATTCCGTCGAACTGATGAAATCGGCAACGGGGCGGAAATTCCGGCCCTCGTTGAAAATGTGGTCGAAGCGACGCTCTGTACCACCCTGGGCAATGAAGACGGCGTGACCGTCGCAACGGTCGAGCATCTGCTTGCCGCGCTCGCCGGCTGCGCGATCGACAATGTTTACGTCGAGGTCAGCGGTTCGGAACTCCCGATTATGGATGGCAGTGCCGCACCCTTTGTTTTCCTGATCGAATGCGCCGGCGTGGTGTCGCAGGACGCGCCGCGGCGGTTTATCGAAGTTCTCAAGCGGGTCGATGTTGAAATCGACGGCCGCGAAGTCTCTCTCTCCCCCGGTTCCGGTTTCTCCGTTGGTTTCGGCATCGACTTCGATTCCGATGCGATCGGCAAACAGGATATGAACGTGCGGCTGGTGAACGGCACCTTCAAGGGCGAGATCTCGCGGGCGCGCACCTTTGGCTTTGCCGAAGAAGTCGATCAGCTCCGCCGCATGGGCCTCGCGCTCGGTGGCAGCCTCGACAACGCTGTCGTGGTCAGCGGCGACGAAATTCTCAATGACGAGGGTCTGCGCTACGAGGACGAGTTTGTGCGCCACAAGATCCTCGACTGTGTCGGTGATCTTTATCTCGCCGGGGCCCAGATTTCGGGTCACTTCCAGGGGTATCGCTCCGGTCATGCCATGAACCACGAGATTGTGCGGGCTCTTTTCGCCGATCCCAGTGCCTGGCGTTATGCCGAATTGCCGGAAGCCGTTGTCGAACCCGAACCGCTCGCGGCGACAGCATAAACATCTCCTCATTTACATAGTGTTTGAACGGGTCGGCCTTGTCGGCCCGTTTTGCTGTGAATCCATGACTGGCGTGATATAAAAGGCGCGTGATGATCACGCTTGAATCCGCTGCCGAACGCCTGCATGAGGCGGCCCAGACTTGCGAGATTTAGAAATTATGCCGAAGACACATTCCTGGACAAAACACGCCGGTATCGGCGCCGCCCTTTTGGCCGTCTCGATTCTGGCCGGCTGTTCTTCCGATGATGGGCCGGAATATATAGAACGACCGGTTGAGGAACTTTACAACGAAGCGGTCGATCAGGCGGAGGCCAAGGAATTCGCCGACGCCGCGGATACGTTTCTGGAAGTCGAACGTCAGCATCCCTACTCAATCTGGGCGACCAAGGCCCAGCTCATGTCGGCCTTCAGCTACTACTCCGACGGTCAGTATGACGACGCAATCCTGTCGGCCGACCGGTTCATCCAACTCCACCCGGGCAACCGCGATGTTTCTTACGCCTACTATCTGAAGGCGTTGAGCTACTACGAGCAGATCACCGATGTCGGGCGCGACCAGCGAACCACTGAGTTGGCGCTGCAGTCCCTCGACGACGTGGTCCGCCGCTTTCCCGATTCCCGGTATGCCAAGGACGCGGTGCTGAAAATCGACCTTACCCGCGACCATCTCGCGGGCAAGGAAATGGAGATCGGCCGGTATTATCACGAGCGGGACAATTTCCTGGCCGCGATCAACCGTTACCGAACGGTGATCGAGAACTACCAGACCACCACCCATGTCCCGGAAGCCCTGCACCGGCTTTCCGAGGCCTATGCGGCCCTTGGCATTGAGCCCGAAGCGCAGTCCAACGCAGCCGTTCTCGGCCATAACTTCCCGGGCAGCGAGTGGTACATCGACAGTTACGAACTCGTCGAAGGAGAGGTCATCCGCGACCTGGATGGCGACGGCGTACCCGACCCGGTCAGAGAACCCGGGTTCTTCAGCCGCATCTGGCCGTTCTAACCCCGCATGCTGCGCCATCTGTCGATCCGGGACGTCGTCCTGATCGATCGGGCTGAACTCTCGTTCGGCCCGGGACTGAGCGCTCTGACGGGCGAAACGGGCGCCGGCAAGTCCATCCTGCTCGACGCATTCGGCCTGACCCTCGGCGCGCGGTCCGACGCGGGTCTGGTGCGACAGGGTGCCGAACAGGCGTCTGTTACCGCGATTTTCGACGAAGCCAGCGCCACGCGTCTCGAAGACCTGTTCGAGGCCCACGGGATCGAGATTGATTCCGGAGAGGACCTGATTCTCCGCCGCACCGTTGGCGCCGAGGGCCGCAGTCGCGCTTTCCTCAATGATCAACCGATCAGCATCGGCCTGTTACGCCAGATCGGTGATTCACTCGTCGAAATACATGGCCAGTTCGAACGATTTTCGCTGGCGGAACCGGTCAATCAGCGCCGCGCTCTGGATGCTTTCGCGGAAACGGGCAAGGCCCGCAAACGCGTCGCAGAACGTTTCCACGCATGGCGCGACGCCGTCACCCGGCACGCCGAGGCGCAACAGGCCCTTTCCGCATCGACGGACAGGGCGGACGAGTTGCGCGCCGCACTGGAAGAACTCGACCAGTTGGAAGCACAGGTCGGGGAAGAGGCCGAGCTCTCCTCCCGCCGGCAATTGCTGCAAAACGCCGGACGTCTGGTTGATACCCTGAACGAGGCATCAGATGCCCTGACCGGAGAGAATGGTGCAGAAACGATGCTCCAGCGCGCCGCCGGTCGCCTCGAGCGCGACGACGATATTTCCGGCGGGCGCCTCGCACCTGTAATCGCCGCCATCGACAAGAGCAGTGCGGAACTCGCCGAAGCGATCCAGGAGCTCAACTCCGTCGCCCATGACCTTGAGACGGACACCGGTGAGATCGAGGCCGTCGAGGAGCGACTTTTCGCCATTCTCGCCGCCGCGCGCCGGCATCAGGTCCCCGCCGACGAACTTCCCGAATTGCGCGAAAGCCTCGCGTCCCAGCTCGCTGCGATCGATGGGCGTGACGATCATCTCGACATGCTGGCGAAAAACGTCGAAGCCGCACGGCGCGGTTACTGTGAAGCGGCAGAGAGCCTGTCCCAGACCCGCCAGAAAGCAGCGCGCAAACTCGACACTCGGATCGCCGGGGAATTTCCGCCCCTGAAGCTCGACAACGCAACGCTGGCAACCAGCGTCACCCCGCTGGACGAAACCGACTGGGCGGAACACGGCATCGACGCCGTCGCGTTCAATGTATCAACCAACCCGGGGGCATCTCCCGGACCGCTGGGGCGGATCGCGTCGGGGGGTGAGCTGAGCCGTTTCATGCTGGCCCTCAAGGTCGTGCTCGCAGGCACATCGGGCGCCGGGACCATCGTGTTCGACGAGGTGGATACGGGTATCGGCGGCGCCACTGCCGCCGCCGTGGGCGAACGCCTGGCCGAACTGGCCGGGTCGGACGCGGAGCAGCAAATCCTGGTCGTCACCCACAGCCCGCAGGTGGCGGCGGCGGCGAGCGAGCATCTGCGGGTCGAAAAACGTACCGGCGGCAAGCATTCTGCAAAAACCGTCACGACGGCAGTGGCACGACTGGATGCCGAGGAACGACGCGAGGAAATCGCCCGGATGCTGGCAGGTGCGGACATCACGGACGAGGCGCGTGCGGCTGCCGACAAACTCATGGATCGCGAGCGCGTGTCCTCGACAGCAAACGCCTGATCCAGCCCGTCGAATGACTCCGAGAAATCGCGAACGCATGATCGGGGTCCTCTGGGTCAGCGCGATCATTATCATCTGGTCCGCGTTCCACCTGTCGGGACGGCTCTCCGTTCAGTTCACGTTGACCCCCTATGATCTGACGACCCTGCGCGTGTGCGTTGCCGGGACCATCTTTTTTCCGTGGTTGCTGAGATACGGGCTCGGTGGCATCAGCTTTTGGCAGGCGCTGCTGCTCGCGCTCACGGCGGGGCCCGGCTTCTCTGTCTTCGCTTTTGGTGGCTACATGTTCGCGCCCGCCGCCCATGGCGCCACCATCCTTGCCGGAACGCTGCCGCTGTTCACCGCACCGCTTGCCTGGTGGTTGATCGGCGAGCGGATGGGCACCTGGCGCGTGATTTCCGTAACGATGATCTTCGCAGGCGCCATGTTCCTCGTTCTCGATGCCTCCGAAAGTGGCGCACCGAACGAATGGCTCGGTGACCTGTTATTCTTTGTCGGAGCGGCGTCCTGGTCGGTGTTCGGTGTTCTGGCGCGGAAATGGAATGTCTTGCCGCTACGCAGCGCAGCGATTGTTGCCACGTTCACATTCGCGATCTACACGCCGATTCATCTGCTCTTCCTGCCCTCGGGTCTGCTCGAAGCCTCCTGGGAAGAAATCGCCGCACAATGGACCTTCCAGGGCCTGATCGTGTTCATGGGTTCCACTCTTGGCTACCCGCGTGCCGTGGCCGCGCTCGGCGCGACACCGACGGCCACTGCCGTCGCCGTCGTTCCCGCAACGGTCGCGTTGATCGCCTGGTACGTGCTGGGAGAACCGCTGAGCGCGGTCGCCGCGGGTGGCGTGACACTGGTCGTCGTCGGCATGATGGCCGGCGGCATTCCCGCCTGGCGACGCGACCCCGGCCTCTCCTCGTAATGCGGTGCAGGCTGGCGGCATCCGCCCAGATGTGCCTGAATCGGCCAACCGCCCTAGATTGAGCGAAATGACGGATAAAACGCGACCCGACCCCAAAACCCTGTCACCGGCGGACGCCGGCGCGGAACACGCGCGGCTGTCAGAGGATATCCGTGCGCATAATGTGTCCTACCACCAAAACGACGCGCCGGTAGTCTCCGATGCGGAATATGACGCGCTGTTCCGGCGTCTGCTGGATCTCGAGGCCGCGCATCCGGATCTGGTCACCGAGGACAGCCCGAGCCAGGCGGTGGGCGCCGCGCCCGCGCAAGGGTTTGCCAAGGTCCGTCACTCGGTACCGATGCTTTCTCTCGGCAACGCGTTCAACGACGAGGATGTCGGGGAGTTCCTGACCCGTATCCGGCGGTTTTTGAGTCTCGACGGGGACGATACGCTGGATATCGTCGCCGAACCGAAGATCGACGGGCTATCGGTCTCTCTCAGATACGAGAATGGGAAGTTCGTACGGGGTGCGACCCGCGGCGACGGCAACGAGGGTGAAGACATCACCGAAAACCTGCGCACAATCAAAGATATCCCGGAAACGCTCAGTGGAGACGCGCCCGACATCGTTGAAATTCGCGGGGAGGTCTATCTCCCGCGCTCCGCGTTCCGCGCCCTCAACGAGAGTCAGGAAGCGGCAGGGGCCAAGATTTTTGCCAACCCGCGCAACGCCGCCGCCGGTAGCCTGCGTCAGCTCGACACGACCGTCACGGCCAAGCGCCCCTTGCGCATATTCGCCTATGCCTGGGGTGAGATGAGCGCGGACGTGGCAGAGACGCAAATGGGGTTTCTCGAACGGGTCGCGGCCTGGGGTTTCCAGATCAACGCCCTATCGCGCATCTGTACCGGCCTGGACGAAATTCTCGAAAACTACGCGTCCATATCCGCGCAACGCCCGTCGCTCGACTATGATATCGACGGCATTGTCTACAAGGTCGACCGGCTCGACTTTCAACGACGCCTCGGTTTTGTCAGCCGCGCCCCCCGTTGGGCCATTGCGCACAAATTCCCCGCGGAACAGGCGACAACAATCCTGCGGGAGATCGACATCCAGGTCGGGCGGACCGGCGCCCTCACACCCGTTGCCCGTCTCGAGCCGGTAACGGTCGGCGGTGTCGTGGTCTCGAATGCGACCCTGCACAATGAAGACGAAATCAACCGCAAGGACGTCCGGGCGGGCGATACGGTCCTGATCCAGCGCGCCGGCGACGTGATCCCCCAGGTTGTCCGCGCAATCGCGGAGAAACGTCCGAAAGGCGCAGAAACATTTGTATTTCCGGATCGCTGCCCGGTCTGCAACTCCGAAGCCGTGCGCGACGAGGATGAGGCCGTACGCCGCTGCACCGGCGGTCTGATCTGCCCCGCCCAGGCCGTCGAACGGCTGAAACATTTCGTGTCGCGCAACGCATTCGATATCGAGGGTTTGGGTGCGAAGAATGTAACCGCTTTGCACGCAGATGGTCTGCTGGCGAGCCCCGCTGATATCTTTCGCCTCGAAACCCACAAGGACGCGTTGCTGGAACGCGAAGGCTGGGGCCAACAATCCGTGGAAAACCTGCTCCAGGCCATCGACGAACGGCGCAACGTCTCGCTGGACCGCTTTATTTATGCGCTGGGCATACGCCAGGTGGGCCAGGCAACGGCGCGTCTGCTCGCACGCACCTATGGCAGCCTGTCGGACTGGCGCGCTGCCATGGCGGCCGCTCAGGACCCGGAGGACGACGCCTATGCGGAACTTCTGAATATCGACGGGATCGGCGTATCCGTCGCCAACGATCTCCTCGCCTTCGTGCACGAGGATCACAACCGACAGGTGCTCGACGATCTCGACGCGCTGCTCGATATCCGGCCTTTCGAACAGCCCGATAGCGATTCCGAACTGGCCGGGAAGACCATCGTGTTCACGGGGACGCTGGAAAAAATGACTCGCTCGGAGGCCAAGTCACGCGCCGAGGCGATGGGCGCGAAGGTCTCGGGTTCGGTGTCCAGCAAGACCGATCTTGTGGTCGCGGGACCCGGTGCGGGCTCGAAGGCGAAGAAGGCTGCCGAATTGGGGCTCAAGATCGTCGACGAGGATGGCTGGATCGAGATGATCGCCGGCTAGCACCGCGCGACTAGGCTTTTGCCGCTTCGTAGTTTGCCATGAACTTCGGGGCGAGTTGACGCAGGCGGTCATCGTCCACACGCCCCGATCGGGTCATGTAGCTGTATCCGAACTCCGACGACGTCAGCTTCATATGATCGGCGAAATCTTCATACCAGCGCGCGCTTTTCGTTGCGGCCGCGACAATTTTCTCAACGATGGGCCGACGCTCGGCCTCGTACCGCGCCAACGCCGCACGCAAATCACCCGGCTCGGCCTCCAGCGCCTCGACCAGCGCAATCACATCTTCCATCGCCAGCCGTGTGCCCGACCCTATTGAAAAATGCGCGGTGTGCAGCGCATCCCCGACCAGCACCATATTCAGATGGGACCAACGATCGCTCCACAGCAGCGGAAAATTGCGCCAACTCGACTTGTTCGAGATCAGCGGCTTGCCCCGCAACGTATCGGCGAACATCTCCGAACAGCGCGCGCGGGATTCTTCATCATTCATCGTCGCGAAACCGGCCCGCTCCCAGGTCTCCCGTTCGCATTCCACCAGAAACGTGCTCATTGCCGGGGTGTAGCGGTAATGATGGGCGTTGACCGGGCCGAACTCGGTCTCGATGAAGGTCTGGGTAAGCGTGTCGTAGGGCGTCTCCACCCCGTACCAGGCGAACTTGTTGGGCAAATACGAAAGGGACGTCTGGAAGTCGCCCTCGTAACTGCGCCGGACGAGGGAATTGATGCCGTCGGCGGCGATGACCAGATCCGCTTCCGGAATATCATCGACACTGCGAAGAACGGTCTCGAAATGCAGTTCGGCGCCCACCGCGTGAGCCCGTTCCTGCAACAACTGAAGCAGTTTCAGACGCCCGATCGAGGAGAAACCCACACCGTCGATGGTGACCGTTTCGCCGCGATGGATGAGTGTCATGTCCTGCCATGTCTCCATGGCCGGCGTGATCAGGTCGTGGGTCTCGGGATCATCGTCGCGCAGAAACGCGAGTGCCCTGTCGGAGAAAACCACGCCGAACCCGAACGTGGCATCCGCCGGATTCTGCTCATAGACATGGACCTCGGCGTCCGGGTGACGTTTCTTCCACAGCGTTGCAAAGTAGAGGCCGGCGGGTCCCCCGCCGATGACGGCAATACGCATGGCCAGATACTCCTCGCGGTGACCGGGACTATGCCGCCAGCGGTGCCAGCCCCATGATCTCTCGCGCCTCTTCCGGCGTCGCCGGCTCCATGCCCAGCTCGCGAATGATGCGGACGATCCGCTCGACCAGCTGCACATTGTTCGCCAGAACACCGCGCTCGTAATACAGATTATCCTCGAGTCCCACGCGGACATGGCCGCCGAGCAGAAGTGACAGCAAGGCAGCATTCAGCTGCGACGGGCCGATGGCGCTGACGTTGAAATTCGCGCCTTCGGGGATCAGGTCGACCATCGCCTGCAGAATCTTGGGCGAGTACGGCATCGCGCCCTGAAAGCCACGGTCGGCGCCCAGGACGAAGTTGATGAAATAGGGCTGCTCATCCAGGCCATCCTTCAGGAGCGTCATGACGTCCTGCAGCAGATGGGTCGGGCTGAAGACTTCCCATTCGGGCTTGATGCCTTTCGCCTGCATCTTGGTGGCGAGCTCGCGACAGCGTTCCGGCGAGGTATTCATGATGATCTCGCGACCCTCGAAGTTCGCCACAATGGTGGTCGGATCGAGGGTGCACATCTCCGCACCCGCCTCCATACCCTTGAGCCGTTCTTCCCAGGACAATTCGAGGAACCCGTCGGTGGATTCCTTGATCATGTCGCCGTTGATGCCGCCGCCGGTCGAATTGTTCAGGATGATGTCACATTTGTCGCGGATGCGTTCGTTGATGTCGCGATAGATCGCCGGGTTGCAGGTCGCCTGATCGTCGGGCCGGCGCGCATGCACCGCCACGACGGACGCGCCGGCTTCATAGCATCGGTAGACGTCATCCGCGATTTCCTGCGGCTGGGTCGGGATGTTGGGATTCTGTTCCTTGCTCGCCATGCCGCCCGTGGGCGCGATGGTTACGATGACTTTCCGCTCTGCCATGTTTCCCCCCTTTTAACGATGCACGTAGTTGGCGCACATCCGTCAGCTTAGCGCGAATTCGTCCGCACTCAATTCGATTATAGCGGCGCGGTGGCGCCCGCAAGCCAGACCCGTGCTTCTCCATCGAGTAACGGGCCGATCTCGTCCGCGACCCGGGCATGGTAGGCATCCACCCATGCGCGTTCACCGGCGTTGAGCAGATCAGGATCGATCAGGCAGCGATCAATCGGCGCCAGGGTCAGTGTTTCGAAACCGAGCATCGCGCGGTCGCCGCCAGCAATCTCCGACGGTTCCGTGACCGCCAGCAGATTCTCGATGCGAATTCCAAAGGCACCTTCCTTGTAGTAGCCGGGCTCGTTCGAAACGATCATTCCCGGGTGCAACGGTACGGACGAGCCGGTCTTGGAAATGCGGTGCGGGCCCTCATGGACGCCGAGATAGCTGCCCACCCCGTGACCCGTGCCGTGATCGAAGTCGAGCCCCGCCTGCCACAGGGCGTGGCGTGCGAAACTGTCGAGCTGCGCCCCGCTGGTCCCGGACGGGAAACGCGCCGTGGCGATGGCGATATGCCCCTTCAGCACCCTTGTAAACCGGTCGCGCATCTCATCTGTCGGCGCGCCGACCGCGACCGTCCGCGTCACGTCGGTTGTCCCGTCGAGATACTGGGCACCGGAATCGACCAGATACAGCTCTCCGGGTGACAACGTCCTGTTCGTTTCCTTCGTGACGCGGTAGTGCACGATCGCGCCGTTTGGCCCGGCACCTGAAATAGTGGCGAAGCTCAGGTCGCGGAAATGCTCTCCCGGTATCCTGAAATCAGCCAGCTTCGACGCAGCCGCCAACTCATCGACATTGCCCCCGGGAGCCGCCTCGGACAACCAGTGCAGAAACCGCGACAGCGCGGCGCCGTCGCGCAGATGTGCCGACCGGCTGCCGGCAAGTTCGGTCTCGTTCTTGATGGCCTTGGACAGGGTAACAGGATCGCTGCCCCGCAGGACCATGGCGCCGGCCTGCTCCAGCCGGTCGAAGATCCACGCCGCAGCACCATCCGGGGCCACCAGCACGCGCCGATTCTCAAGCCCGTCGAGCCCCGCGGCAAATGCCTCCGGATCACGCATCGCAATGCCGTCGCCCAGATGCCCCGTCAACGCGTCGGAACGCTTCGCGGGTGCAATGAACCATTCGACCGTCCCGTCGGCACCCAGGATCGCGAAACTGAGCGCCAGCGGCGTGTGATCCACATCACCGCCACGAACATTCAACAGCCAGGCAATCGAATCCGGTTGGGTCAGCACTGCGGCATCCAGGCCCTCGCGCGCCAGTGCCTTGCCCAATGACGCGCGCTTGTCCGCACTGCTGCGACCGGTAAATCGTTCGTCGTGCGGCACGGCGGGCGCGGAAGGTGGCGGCGGCTGACCTTCCCACACCGCGTCGATCGGGTTTGTATCGACAAGCACGAGTTCCGCGCCAACGGTTCCCAGAGATCTGCGTATTCGTTCCACACCCGCCTGCGTGTGCAACCACGGATCGATTCCCAGCCGATTGCCCTCAGCCAGGGCGGCGGTCAACCAATCCGCGACCGGCGCCTCTATCAGATGATGGAATTCGTACAAATCCCCATCGACCTGTTCGCGCACCTGCAACGTATAGCGGCCGTCAACGAATATGGCCGCCCGCTCCGCCAGCACGACCGCGGTTCCCGCCGAGCCCGTGAACCCGGTCAACCACGCCAGGCGTTCGGCATCGGGCGGCAGGAATTCGTTCTGGTGAGCGTCCGAATGGGGCACGACGAACCCGTCGAGACCGAGCCCGGAGATTTTTTCGCGCAGGGCCGACAGGCGCTGGATGGGGGACATATCTTTCATGGGCGCGAGGCTACGCGAGGCCCCATCGGAAGACAATTCCGTGCCGCCGCGTTATTCTGCGCGCAGCGTTTCGAAGATCAAACATGAAAAGGGGAAGACCCATGACACGCCAAGATCCACCGCCCGGGCCGAGCGTCAGCATCGCCGATATGGAACGGCGCACGGCGCGTTTCAACGATCTCAAGGGCAGCGATCTCTGCTTCATGGACCAGCGCATCCCCGGCCATGAACGCGAGATGATCAACCTGCACGGCCTCGGCGTAACCGAGAACGAGGACGATCCGGATCTGGCCCCGAAGCTCGGAAACGCGCACGGCTTTGCGCACGGGTTCGCCAAGTGCGATCCCGGATGCGGTGCAGCCTTGCACTGGCACGAGACCGAAGAAGTGTTCATGCCACTGGATGGCAAATGGTCAATCTACTGGCGCGATGGCGAGGTGGAGCACGAGGTCTTCCTCGAAGCCGGCGATACCGTGTCGGTGCCGATCGGAATCTACCGGGGTTTCAAGAATGTCTCCGACAAGCCGGCAACACTTCACTTCATCGTCGGTGGCCCCGACACGGGCAAGGTCCATTGGCACCCCTCGGTAATCGATGCCGCGCGGGAGACCGGAATCGCGGTCGACGATAACGGCATCCTGGTCGAAATCGAATAGCCGGGCTCCCATGCAAGACCTCGGTTCCTTTGATTACGTGATTGTCGGCGCCGGCTCGGCCGGCTGCGTGCTGGCGAACCGCCTGTCCGCCGACCCGGAGATGTCTGTGCTGCTGCTCGAGGCAGGCGGGAAGGACAATTACTTCTGGATCAATATTCCCGTTGGCTACCTGTACTGCATGAACAATCCCCGCACGGACTGGATGCTCAGCACCGAAGCGGAGGAAGGCCTCAACGGACGCGCACTGGCCTATCCGCGCGGGCGTGTGCTCGGCGGCTGTTCGTCGATCAACGGCATGATCTACATGCGCGGCCAGTCGCGCGACTACGACCAGTGGCGACAACTCGGCAACACCGGATGGGGATGGGACGACGTCCTCCCCTATTTCAAGAAGTCCGAGGACCAGGCCGCAGTACCCACCGACGATCTGCACGCGGCGGGCGGCGAATGGCGGGTCGAAAACCAGCGCCTTTCCTGGGAGGTGCTCGACGCATTTCAGGAGGCCGCCGCCCAGACGGGCATCCCGAAGACCAATGATTTCAACCGGGGTGACAATTTCGGTTGCGGCTACTTCCACGTGAATCAGCGTACGGGCAGGCGCTGGAGCACGTCGCGGGCCTTCCTGAAGCCCGCCCGTGATCGTGGCAATCTGACCGTTCTGACCCATGCCGAAGTCGACAAAATCAGGCTCGAAGACCGACGGGTCACGGGTCTGGCGCTGCGCCACAAGGGTGCGCCCGCATCCGTTCGCATCGAGGGTGAATTGATCCTGTCTGCAGGCGCCATCGGCAGCCCGCAGATCCTGGAGCTTTCCGGAATCGGCAATCCCGAGTTGCTGGTTGCGCACGGGATCGACACGGTGCATGCATTGCCCGGGGTCGGCGAGAATTTGCAGGACCATCTGCAGGTCCGCTGTGCCTACAAGGTCACCGGCGTCGAAACTCTGAACGAACGGGCGAACAAGCTTCTCGGCAAGATGGGTATCGCACTGGAGTATCTGTTCAAACGCTCCGGACCCATGTCGATGGCACCCTCGCAGCTCGGGGCGTTCGCCAAGTCGGATCCGTCCCTCGAGTTCCCGAATCTGCAATATCACGTGCAGCCCCTGACCCTGGAAAAATTCGGCGAGCCGCTGCACCCCTTCCCCGCCTTCACCGCGAGCGTGTGCAACCTGCGCCCCGAGAGCCGGGGTTCCGTGCATATCAAAAGCGAGAAGGCCGGCGAGAAACCGTCGATCCGGCCCAACTATCTCTCGACCGGGGCCGACCGCCGGGTTGCCGTCGATGCGATCCGGCTAACCCGCAACATCATCGCCCAGCCGGCCATGGCCAGATATGCACCCGAGGAGTTCAAGCCCGGCCCTGAAATCCAGAGCGACACCGAGCTGGCCAAGGCGGCGGGGGACATCGCGACGACCATCTTCCACCCGGTCGGGACCGCTAGGATGGGTGATGACCCGGGTGCCGTCGTGGACGAGCGGCTGCGTGTCCACGGCATTGGAGGCCTTCGTATCGTTGACGCGTCGGTCATGCCGACCATCACCAGCGGCAACACGAATTCGCCCGTGATCATGATCGCAGAGAAGGCAGCGGACATGATCCGCGAGGATCGGCGCGGCGGGCAAAAAGCGAAAGAACGGGCCGCCTAGCGGCAGATCAGCGTCGACCATTCGTCGTGATGAATGCGCGCACGCAAGAACAGTCCCGCGCGCCGGTAGGCGGCGATGACCTGTGGCTCCTGTTCGCGGAGCAGGCCGGACAAAATCACCGGTGCGCCAGGTGCGCGATGGGCGGCAATCAATGGCGCAAGGCGCTCCAGCGGTCGCGCGAGAATATTTGCCAGGACCAGCCCGAACGGCCCGTGCCGGCGCACCGCAACCGCATCGAGACCCCGGCTTTCATAGGCCCGCACAAAGGCCGCAACACCATTCAGACGCACATTCTCGCGCGCCTTGGCTACGGCAATGGGATCGATGTCCGATGCGATCACCCGAACCCGCATGGCCTTGGCGGCGCCGATGCCCAATATTCCGGTCCCGCAACCGAGATCGAGGATCGGCGCGGACGGCAGCCCGGCCCAAATCAACCGGTCGAGCGCCTCAAGGCAGCCCCGGGTCGTACCGTGATGGCCGGTGCCAAAGGCGGTCGCGGCATCCACCCGGATCGGCACCGCACCGGCAGGCGGGGGATCCATGTGGTCCGAATCATGAATGTAGAAACGCCCGGCCCGGACCGGTGCAAAGCTCGCCTGGTTCTCCGCCACCCAATCCACATTCGGCAGCCAGACAACATGTACCGCGGGGGACGGCACACCGGCATGGCCGGCCACATCCGCCAGCGCCGCCGCAAGGCCCGCCTCATCGGGTGCATCGGCGCCATAACCCGTGATCCGGGTCTCGCCTGTGCCCTCGATGGGAAACAGGCTGATGACGTCCGCGAAGAGATCCAGGCCATCGGAAAACGCATCATGCGCCGCCGACGGCACAAAGAGTTCGATCTTCCAGGCCGCGCTGGCTGACACTAGACCGCGTCGGCAGGCACGACGAAGCTGTCGAGCACCTTCTTGTCCCCCGCCTTCTCGAAGGCAATGGCGAGCTTGTTGGCGTCGATCGCGGTGATCCTGCCGTAGCCGAACTTCTGATGAAACACCCGTTCGCCGATATCGAACCCCTGCGGGTCAGCGTGAATCAAACTCGCTTCCATGTCGCGCTTTGGCGCCCGGTTTTGCCCACCGCCATAACCGAGCGCGCGGCCACGACCGAACCCGCCGGCACCCCGGTCACCCGCATAGACCCCGGGTTCACTGTCGACATCGACATATTCCGGCGGCAGTTCATCGACGAAGCGTGACGGGATCGCCGACTGCCACTGGCCATGCACCCGGCGGTTTGCCGCGAACAGGATCGTGGCGTCGTGTTTGGCGCGGGTCAGGCCCACATAGGCGAGCCGGCGTTCCTCTTCCAGGCCCGCGAGGCCGTTTTCATCCATGTTGCGCTGATGGGGGAACAGTCCCTCCTCCCAGCCCGGCAGAAAGACCGTGTCGAATTCGAGCCCCTTGGCAGCGTGAAGCGTCATGATATTGACGAGGTCGCTGCCGGCCGCCTCGGTGTTCTCCATCACCAGCGAGACATGTTCAAGGAATCCGGTGAGATTCTCGAACTCCTCCATCGCGACCACCAGTTCCTTGAGGTTTTCGAGCCGGCCGGGTGCCTCGGGCGCCTTGTCGTTCATCAGCATCTCGGTATAGCCGCTCTCATCGAGCATCATCTCGGCCAACTCCGAATGGGGCAGCCCGTCGCGGCCGTCTCCCGAAAGGGCCCGCCAGCGTTCGAAATCGGCGATCAGCTTTCCCAATGAACTGCGAATATTGGGCCGCAGTTCGTCGGTGGTCACAAGCTCGCCCGCTGCGCGATAGAGGCTTTTGCCCGTCGCCCGCGCCGCCACATGCAATGCCTGCACCGTTGCGTCCCCGATGCCGCGCTTCGGCCGGTTGACGATGCGTTCGAACGCCAGATCGTCTTCGGGCTGATGGATGACCCGTAAATAGGCCAGGGCGTCGCGTAACTCCTGGCGCTCGTAGAAGCGCGGTCCACCGACCACACGATAAGGCAGTCCCAATGTCAGGAACCGCTCCTCGAACTCGCGGGTCTGGAAACCTGCGCGGACGAGGATCGCGATCTCGTTGAGGGCAACGGGTTTCCCGTCCAGGCCGTTGCGCTGAATGCTCTCGATGCGGTCCGAGACCGTCCGTGCCTCTTCCTCGCCGTCCCAGACTCCGCGAACGCGGACCTTGTCACCCCCGTTTGCCTCGGTCCAGAGCGTCTTTCCAAGGCGTCCTTCGTTGCGGGAGATCAAGCCCGACGCCGCACCGAGAATGGGCCCGGTCGAGCGGTAATTCTGTTCCAGACGGACAATCTTGGCGCCCGGGAAATCTTCCTCGAAACGCAGGATGTTGCCGACCTCGGCCCCCCGCCAGGCGTAGATCGACTGATCGTCGTCGCCCACGCAGGCGATGTTCCGATGCTTCTGGGCCAGCAACCGAAGCCACAGATACTGGGCGACATTGGTGTCCTGATACTCGTCCACCAGAATGTACCGGAATCGTTCCTGATACTCGGCCAACACCTCGGGATGTTCGGCGAAGATCGTCAGGTTGTGCAGCAGCAAATCACCGAAATCCGCCGCGTTAAGGGTCTTCAACCGGTCCTGATAATCCCGATACAGATCGACCAGACGCCCGCCTGCCAGGTCGCCGGCATCCGCGGCCGAGACCTTGTCAGGGGTCAACGCCCTGTCCTTCCAGCGCTGGATCACCCCCATCAGAACGCGGGCGGGCCAGCGCTTGTCATCGATATTCTCGGCCGCCAGGAGCTGCTTGAGCAGACGCACCTGATCGTCGGCATCGAGGATCGTGAAATTGCTCTGCAGGCCGACGAGTTCGGCATGGCGGCGAACAATCCGTGCCCCGAGCGCATGGAACGTCCCCAGCCAGATTGCCTCCGCGGGACCGCCGACCAGGCCTGCGACCCGCTCACGCATCTCGCGGGCCGCCCTGTTGGTGAAGGTAACGGAGAGCACCTGATAAGGCCGGGCATGACCCCGGCGCAGCAGGTGAGCGAGACGCGTCGTCAAAACGCGAGTTTTGCCGGTTCCCGCACCCGCGAGCACAAGCACCGGTCCGTCGAGCGCCTCGACGGCCTCGCGTTGCGGGCTGTTGAGCTGCGTCAAATACGGCGCAGGCGCCGCTTCTGCCACCGCAGAGGCGTCGGAAACCCCAGAATTCTGCGGCTCTTCGATGTGGAATGGATCAGACATTTGAGCCAATGATTATATCATGCGCAAACGTTGAGTCGTGGTGCACGACTGCCCGTTGAATTTCACGTGATCCGGTCCGCAGAGACAGAATCCGGTGCTAACATTCTCGCCCCGACAAGATCCTGGCTCGATTGGAACGCAACATGACCAACTACGCCAAGCATCGTTTCCAGAAATCAATGACAGCAATCGGCCGGATCGCATTATTCGCGGCGCTGATGACAGCGTTGTTTGTTTCCAGCCCGGCCGCAAATGCCCAGTCCGGCGCGACACCCGGGCCGCAGGAAGTTCTCAAGGCCGTCGTCGGGATCGATACCCGCATCCCCGGCACGGCGCGCACCGCCCGCACTTTGGGTACCCAGCGCGAAGGCAGCGGCGTGGTGATATCCGACGATGGGCTGGTGCTGACGATCGGTTACCTCATTCTGGAGGCCATTGAGATCGATATCACGCTCGCCGATGGCCGGCGCGTCCCCGCCTCTTTCGTCGCCTATGACCATGAGAGCGGCTTCGGGCTGGTCCGTGCCGCTACCGAACTGGGTTTGGCGCCCGTCGATTTTGGCGCATCGGGAGATATGGGCGTGAGCACCCAGGTCCTCATCGCCAACAGGCTTGGTCCGGGGTCGGCGCAGGGCGTGTTTGTCGTCGACCGGCGCGAATTCGTCGGCGCGTGGGAATATCTGCTCGACAGTGCAATCTTTACCGCCCCCCCGAACCCGAACTTCAGCGGTGCCGGCCTGTTCGACGTGGACGGCAAGCTGATCGGCATCGGGTCCCTTTTCGTGGGCAACGCCGCGTTCTTTCAGAGGCCGGTTGCCGGCAACATGTTCGTGCCAATCGACGACCTCAAGCCGATCCTCGACGAGATGGTCGATCACGGTCGCCGGGCCGCAGCGCCGCGGCCCTGGCTCGGCATCCGAACGTCCGAGATTCGCGACCGCCTGTTCGTGGACGGGGTCTCCAACGACAGTCCGGCGGCACGCGCCGGTGTCCGCGCGGGCGACCTGATTGTCGCGGTTGACGCGGCACCAGTGGGCAGCATGGCCGGGTATTTCCGGGCGGTCTGGCGTGACCGGGCAGCCGGCGACACGGTGACGGTTCGTGTCCTCACGCCCGAGGGCGCGTTACGCGATATCGAGATCGAATCGATGGATCGCAACAACTGGCTGCGCCTCGACCCCAGTCTCTAGTAATAAGACCAAATCACGCCGTCAGGCGTGCTCTTCCGCGCGCACACTCAGCAACGCGTCGTTATGGGCACGCGAGACATCCAGGGTCGTCAGCGTGCCGCGCAGGATCATGTCGTCACGGTTCGACACGACCGCGACATTCTCATGGTCGGAACCCGACAGCAGACGCTGGGCATCTTCCAGACTGTCCGACACGGTCAACACTTTGCCCATGGCATGTGCGATATCGCCGGCACGCTCGGGCGCGTCCTCGTTGCCGCGCGCGAGAATCGCGTTGTTCAGATCAGCATAGTTGATAATGCCCAGTAGCGCGCCACTGTCATCGACCACATAGACCTCCCCGTTTGGAGATTCACGCAGCTCGCCGTGCAACGCATCCAGCATCATGTCGGCGTCGACCGACACCATGTTCGTGTGCATCACCCGACCGACTGACATTCCCTGCAACAACGCCTGATCGTGGCCACTCGAGACGTTCAGGCCCCGGCGTTTCAGCTGAACGTGAAAGAAGGAACGGCCATAGAATTGATGGGTAAGAACAGACGCGGCAGCGGTTGCAATCATCACGGCGACGGTCATCTCGGATGAGCCCGTCAGCTCGAAAATAATAAAAATCGTCGACAGCGGCGCCCCCATGACCGCACCGGCCAATGCCCCCGTCCCGATCAGCGCATAGGCCGGAACGCCGGAGAACTGGTCCGGAAACACGCTTCCGGCGACCAGTCCGAACGCGGCACCCACCAACGCCCCCAGGATGAGCGACGGCGAGAAAACACCACCGCCGAAACCGAACCCGATACTTATCGCGACGGCCGCCATTTTCGCGATAATCAGAACCAGCAGGAGTTCGAGTGCAATCGAGCCATGCAACGCGGCGTCCGCCGTCAAAAAGCCGACACCAAGAACCTCGGGCACCTGCAACGCAATCAGGCCAAGGATGATCCCGCCAAACGCCGGTTGCAGCCATCGCGGAATGGGTGTGCGCGCCACGAACCCGTCCATCAGGAAAATCCCGCGCATGAACCCGATGGCGACGATCGCACAGGCGACACCCAACAGGATGAAGGCCGGAAACTCCCACAGTGAAATCAGTTCATGCGCCGGGACGGAAAACGAAGGTTCGGATCCGAAGTAGAACCGTCCGATCGCGGTCCCGGTCACGGCCGCGATAAAAATCGGCGCGCCGGCCTTGAGCGACAGATTACCGACAACCAGTTCGATCGCGAACACGGCACCCGCGACTGGCGCATTGAAGAGCGAGCCTATCGCTGCCGCGACACCGCATCCCAACAATGTGCGCGATTGAGACCTGTCGAGATGCAGTCGATCGGACATCCAGGCCGCGAGCGTTGCGCCCAGATGCACGAGCGGACCCTCTCGTCCGGTCGACGCGCCTGCGCCGAGTGATGCGGCATTGCCAACAGCTGACACCAGGCCATCGCGCAACGACATCTTGCCGCCTCGCAATGCGGACGCCTCGATCACGTGCGCGATCGCGTGAGGTCGATTCCCGCCGTGAGCAAAATGCAGGAAAATTCCGATCAGCAGACCACCGAGAGATGGCACCAGCATGATGTGCCACCAGGCCAGCGCATCGGTGGACGGCATCATTTCGTCGAGGGGAAATCCGAATGCGATTTCCTGAACGAGATCGATCGCAAGGCGAAAGAACAACGCCCCATAGGCCGCCGCCACGCCCACGACGAGAGCCATGACCGCTAAAAGCAGATGTTCGTTACGCAGGACCCGGCGAATGCTCAGCCGCGCTCGCACGATGATTGGTGGACGCACGGGTTCCCCTCCAGACGGCTACCCGACGTTTGACTTGTAGCATGGGGATTCCGGTGGCGTCACAAAGACTTAACACATCGCAGCTATGCGAGGTCTTGGCCACCGACGACGCGCAATCCCTGTAGCGCTTCTATGACCGCGATGCGATTGCGCCCCTCGCCCTTGGCCTTGTACAGGCCGGCGTCCGCACGCTCGATGAAGTCCTCGAGCAGATCTCCGTCCATATAGACCGCTGCACCGCCGGACAAAGTAACGCCCCCCAGGGATTCACCTGTCGATTTGCGGACGATTTTCTTGCTGTTGACCGTCTCGCGCACCTGCTCTGCCAGGGCGATCGCGCCCTCCATATCCGTATCGGGCAGGATGATCGCAAATTCCTCGCCCCCGTAGCGCGCGGCGGTATCACGCCCCTTGGTGCAATCGACGAGACATCGCGCGACGAGGCGCAGCACTTCGTCGCCAAGTTGATGTCCATGGGTGTCGTTGAAGGCTTTGAAATGGTCGATATCGAGCATCAGGAGAGACAAAGGCGTGTTGTTCGCTTCGGCGTCGGCAACCCCCTTGCGCAGATGCTCATCGAAAGCGCGGCGATTGTTCAACCCGGTCAGCGAATCACTCATCGCCTCCCGCCGCGCATCCGAAATGCGCTTCTGAAGCTCCGCGATTTCCTGGTTCGACTGCTCGAGCCGCTCGTTCACATTCTGATTTTGCTGCACGACAAGATGTGTTTCCGCCACGAGGTCGGACACGATCTGCCGCACCCGGTCGCCACCCTCGACCCCTTCGAGCGCCCCATCGACACCCGCCAGGGCTTCGCCATAACGCGCGGCGCCAGCGCCGGCTTCGTCCAACAGGGACATGACCGTTTCGACAGATTTTCCGAGGCTCGAACCGGCATTGAGCAGAGTCGCCTCGCCTTCTTCCTCAATCAATTTTGCCGCAAAGGCCGAACAACGCAAATGAAGCGCATTGCAGCGTTCTTCGGTAAAGGGCTCACCGGAATCCAAATAGCGGTCGATCATGTGCACGACGTCAGGGTCATCGCCGCGCAGATAGCTGTACCAGACGGTGAAATTTTCGGGCGTGGGCGGAATTTTGAGCTTCGCCATGCGCACGATGGCGGTATTCGCCAGCTTGGCCGGACTCTCAGCAACATCGGTATTCGGCACCAACGCCTCCCAAACTCATACGGTGGAAGGCATAGGATAGCCGGCCAGAGGTTAAGAAATTCTTGCGAACGGCACGAGGATTGGCGGAAGTCCGGGTGAAAATCCCGGGCAACTCGGGCCAAGGCCGGGCGCAAACGGAATCGGGGCGGCCCCTTATCCAGGCGCCACCCCATATCTCGTTATCGTGCGGTGATCAGGCTTTCGCCAGCGCCTGATCGATATCGGCGATGATGTCGTCGGCATGCTCGATGCCGACCGACAGCCGAACATAACCGGGGACCACGCCGGACTGCAGCAACTCATCGGCATCGAGCTGACTGTGGGTCGTCGATGCCGGATGGATCGCCAGTGAGCGTGCGTCACCGATATTGGCAACGTGATAGAGCATCTCGAGGGAATCGATAAATTTGCGCCCGGCCTCGTCACCGCCCTTGAGGACGATACCCGCCAACCCACCATATCCGCCATTCAGATACTTGTCGGCACGCTCACGTGCCACACCGTCCATCTGTCCGGGGAATATCACTTTCTCGACCTTGTCATGGGCCTTGAGATAGTCCGTCACCTTGATCGCATTCTCGCAATGTCGCTCCATGCGCAGCGCCAGGGTCTCGAGGCCCTGGATGAACTGGAACGCATTCTGCGGCGACATCGCCGCGCCGATATCGCGCAGCAAGGTCACCCGCGCCTTGATGATGTAGGCGATCGGCCCCAATGGCTTCACCGCCTCGGTCCAGACCGCGCCGTGATAGCTGGGGTCGGGCTCATTGAGCAGCGGGAATCGGTCGGCATGGGCCTCCCAGTCGAAGTTGCCGCCATCGATCAGGATGCCGCCAATCGAGGTTCCATGTCCGCCGATATACTTGGTGGTCGAATACATGACGATGGCGGCGCCGTGATCGAACGGGCGACACAGGAGCGGCGCTGCCGTGTTGTCCACGATCAATGGCACACCCAGCTCCCGGCCGATCGCCGCGACTTCCGCGATCGGGAACACTTCGAGTTTCGGATTCGGCAGGGTCTCGGCATAGTAGGCGCGGGTCTTGTCGTCCGTCGCCGCGCGAAACGCTTCGGGATCCGCCGGATCGACGAAGCGCGCCTCCACGCCCATGTCCCGCATGGTGTTCTTGAACAGGTTCCACGTGCCGCCATAGATGTCGGTCGAGCACACGAAGTTGTCACCGGCGCGCGCGATATTCATCACAGAGAACATCGATGCGGACTGACCCGAGGAAAGGCCAAGACCGGCGACACCGCCCTCGATCGCCGCCAGGCGCTGTTCGAGAACATCGACCGTCGGGTTCATGATCCGCGTGTAGATGTTGCCGAGTTCCTTGAGCGCAAAAAGGTTTCCCGCATGCTCGGTATCTCGGAACTGATAGCTCGTGGTCTGGTGGATGGGGACCGCAACCGAACCGGTCGTCGGGTCCGCCCGGTGCCCCGCATGCAACGCGAGCGTTTCTGGGTTCTTGGACGTTGTCATCATGATCTCCGAATGCTGGAAGGACGCCGCGGACAGGCCAGACGGGACCGAACGCAGACCTGTTTTTTCACATATTTATTATGTGTTATAACGCTTTATACACAAAATCTGCGCGCTCATAGCATGCAGAACTCTGCAGCGAAAGCACGCCGTCAGGCGACGTTTGAGAGGATCCGCGTGTCCGATGCCGCCTCGGCGACGAGCCAGTCCCGGAACAGGACGATTTTCGCCCGGTCCGCAACCGATTTCGGGCACGCAATGTAATAGCCGTACGGCGCGGGCAACGTGATGTCGAAGGGCCGCACCAGTCGACCGGCGATCAGATCACGCGCTGCCAGGACCCGGCGCGCGAGCGCCACACCCTGGCCTTCGACTGCCGCGTCGATGACCATACTCGTCTGATCGAACTGGGGACCGCGCGACACGTCGATCGGTTCCACTCCCGCCGCGGTAAACCATAGCGGCCAGTCGTTTCGACTGAGGTCGTGTAGCAGCACATGGTTTGCAAGGTCTCGCGGGTGCTCGAGCGGCGGAGCCGATCGCAATAGTTCGGGACTGCAGACCGGGAAAATTTCCTCCCGGGCGAGTGGCGTGACATGCAGGTCGGGCCAGTCGCCGGTGCCGTGGCGAACCGCCATGTCGACATCGTTCCGCGCGAAATCGACATGCTCCATCGATGCGCTGATCCGCAAATCGATCTCACGATGGCCGGCGATAAAATCGCCGAGGCGATGGACCAGCCACTTGGCGGCGAAGTTGGGTGACACGCTGACGGTGAGAACGCCGCTGTCTTCACGCGCCGACAGGAATTCCGCACCCGCACGCAACCGGTCCACGGCTTCGCGCACGAAGGGCAGATAGGCCGTGCCGTCATCGCTCAATCGCAGGCGTTGCCGATCGCGGTGGAACAGCTTTACCCCAAGCTGCTCTTCGAGATTTTTCACCTGATGGCTGATCGCACCCTGGGTCAGATTCAGTTCCCGCGCCGCTTCGGTAAAGCTCAGGGTGCGCGCTGAAACCTCGAAGGCGCGCAGTGCCATCGTCGAAGGCAAATCTCTCATTTCAGGCCGATTTCATCAATTTTTCTAATGAATATGTGAAATTTGATGCTTTGTCCGGCATCCATAAACACATCCATAATTCTTCCTTAATACCACTTTTATTGGATTTTATCGTATCGGACCGGATCGCGAGTGACAAATGAGAAAAACTGCACCTATTATTATTTTTACTAATGTAAGCCTTGGTTCGTCGTGCCGCGCCGTCTGTGTCGCACTATCTCGCGGCATCGGATTTCGACTGGCGCGGATATCAAGAACGCTTCCCGCCATACGCGAACGCGCGGCCCAACGACACCGGCTTTCCAAGCTCGACCAAAGGCTGCTCGCGGATATCGGCGTGACGCGCAACGCAGCACAGCGGGAAAGTGCGAAACCGGCCTGGCGGGCCTAATGGTTGAGCCCGGGCACAACGACCGTTAATGCTTAGGTTCGCGCTTCGACAGCACCCTGGACGTCACCCGTGGATATTCGCCAGATCAGATACGCGCTTGCGGTAGCCCGGGAACACAGCTTCACGGGTGCTGCACAACGCCTGCACATCTCCCAATCCTCCGTCAGCGAACAAGTGGCCGCGCTCGAGGACGACATCGGCTTCCGTATTTTTCACCGCACCGGTCGCGGCGTCGAAACCACCGAGCGCGGGCGCAGCTTTCTGGCGGAAGCGGAACGGGTCGCACAGGAATTCCTGGGCCTGTCCGATACCGCCCGCAGACTGAACGGCGCGGGGTTCGAAACCTTCACGCTGGGGATGGGCTCGGGCATGGCCGGGCTGGTCGTCCCGAATGCATTGAGTCATTTCTGCGACATCTTCCCCAACGTGCAGTTGCGGATCGTCACGGCACCCACACGCCGGATTTACGACCAACTCCATACCGATCAACTCGATGCCGGTGTCGCCATCGAGCTACCGACGGACGAACTCCCGACCGGACTGATGTCCCTACCAATCGCCAAAATCCAGATGGTACTGATCGGTCATGCCGCGCACCCGCTCCTGGCAGAAGATGGGCCGATCGACCTTGGCCACCTGATCGAAGAGCCGTTGATCACCAACGAACTCACCATCGGTTACGGCCGGATCGTCACGACGATGTTCGCGGATATCGGCGCCCACCCGAATATCCGGGCGGTCGCTGACAATATCGATACGCTGCGGGAAATGGTGGCCGCCGGCATGGGTGTGGCGATCATCCCCCGATCCGCCCTGCTGCAAAGCGGCAACAGCCCAACCCTTGGCGTCCGCGCCATCACGCCGGATCGACAAATCGGGTTCTGCATCGTTCGGCGCCGGCAGGCGATGTCGCGCAGCCGTGAAAGCTACTTCGCGTTTCTCAGCGACGCTTTGGCCAACGCAGAACAGTGACGGACACGATCTGTTATCGGTTTTACCGATAAGTGTATCGGGAGACTCTCTTGGACTCGCCCGTCCCCTGAACGATACGCTTGCAAAAGGAATCGGATAAATTGTCCTATTCTTTTGAAAACACACATGTAATCGGATTTTCCAATGGACGGTGGGGCGAGCAAGGGCAGTTTGAGAGTTGGGATCGATACTGGTGGAACCTTTACCGATATCGTTTCGATCGATGCGAAGACCGGTGACATGTATGTCACAAAGGTATCGAGCACACCGGCCAACCCGGCAGTCGGACTGGTCCAGGGAATTCACGACGTGCTCGGTATTTCAGGCGGAGACCCGACCGACGTCGGCGTCATTTGCCACGGTACGACCGTTGCAACCAACGCGCTCCTTCAAGGGCAGATCGAAGGCCTTGGTCTGATCGTCACCAAGGGGTTCCGCCACATCCTGGAGATCGCGCGCCAGGCAGTTCCCGACGGCTACGGCAACTCATATTTCTGGGTGAAACCGGACCGCCTCGTGCCGCTGCATCATGTCGGCGAAGTTACCGGCCGGCTGAATTTCAAGGGCGCCGAACTGGAGGCCCTCGACGAAGATTCTGTCCGCGACGCCGCCCGCGCCATGCGGCAACAGGGTCTGCGCGCCATCGGCGTCTGCCTGATGCATTCCTATGCAAACCCGGCCCACGAACGACGGGTCGGCGCAATCATTGCTGACGAATACCCCGAAGCAATCGTCTCGCTGTCGTGCGACGTGCTCCCGGAGTATCGAGAGTATGAACGCGCCGTCACGACCCTCGTCGACGCCTTCGTGAAACCCTACATGGCGCGCTATCTGGGCAACGTTTCCGAAGAACTGGGCCCGACCCTGCGCGAACCGCCATTCCTGGTGATGCAATCGTCCGGCGGTGTGATCAGCGCCGAACAGGTGGTCGAGAAACCCATCACAACGGCGTTGTCCGGGCCGGCGGCAGGCGCGCTGGGCGCGGCCGTTGTTTCGAAGGTTGCAGGGTTTTCGGATGTCGTCACGCTCGATGCGGGCGGCACATCCACCGATATCTGTCTGATCGAAGGTGGAGACCCCCACATTACAACGGACGCCTCGGTTGGCCCCTTCCCCGTGCGCCTGCCGATGATTGACATCCGAACGGTCGGGACCGGCGGCGGCTCGATCGCGTGGATCACGCGCGAGGGCAATCTGAATGTCGGCCCCATCAGTGCGGGGGCCGTGCCCGGCCCGATGTGCTACCCGAACGGCGGTGACGAGCCGACCATCACAGATGCCAACCTTGCGTTGGGACGCCTGCCAGCCGAGCTGATCGGTGGCGGGATCATGCTCGATGCCGACCGCGCCCGCAGCGGTATCGCCGACCTCGCCGCACGGCTCGGCCAGGACATGAGCGTCGAGGAACTTGCGGCCGGAATCATCGAGATTGCCAACTGGAACCAGGCGAACATGATCCGGCAGATGACGATCCAGCGCGGCATCGACCCGCGGACATTCGCCCTGCTCTCTTTCGGCGGCTCCGGCCCGGCCCAGTCACCCGCCGTCATGGATCTTCTGGATATGGACGCCTGCATCGTCCCGCCGAACCCCGGCAACCTGTCGGCATTCGGCCTGCTTGCTGTCGACTGGCGCTCCGACCACATCGTCACGCGGGTGGTCCAGGAAGACGATATCGACCCGGCCGCGGTCGCCGAAATCTACAGTCAGCTCGAGGCAGAGGCCTGCGAGACCCTGATCCGCGACGGGCTCGACCCGTCGAGCCATCGCTATGTCCGCGAGGCCGATGTCCGTTATGTGGGGCAGTCGATGGAAGTTCGGGTCACCGCGCCGGCGGGTGAATTTGACGCAGGCGCGGCGCAACAGCTGGCCGAGGCCTTCCACGCTTCGCACGAACGCACGTTCGGCTATGCCTATCGCGGCGAACAGAAGATCGAGATCGTCAACTTCTGCCTGTCCGGTTTCGGCACGATCGAGCGGCCCAGCCTGCCTAAGCTGCAGACGGGCGACGATAACGCGGAGACCGCCCGCAAAACCACGCGCCAGGTCTATTTCGACGGCGGCTACCGGGACACACCCGTGTATGACCGCACCTGCCTGCCCGCCGGCACCCGGATCGAGGGGCCATCAGTCGTCGAGGAATTCGGTTCCACCACCGTCATTTTCCCCGGCCAACACGCAACCATCGACGCGCACGGCATCATCGTCGTCCGCAGAACCCGTGACGAGATCGGGCGCATCCAATGACCAACGCCGCCGAACAACAGCCTAAAGATGCAAGCCGAACCGCCGTCGATCCCATCATCCTGCAGATCGTCGAGGGCACCCTCAACTCGATCGAGGCCGAGATCGAGTATGCGATCGAGCGGACCGCGCGCAGCCCGATGATCCGCGAGGCCCATGACTACCGGGTCGGACTGTTCGATCAACATTGCCGAAAGCTGACGGGGCGCTCCTATTCGGCGATGCCCGACGCCGTGGTGCGCGACTACCCGCCAGAGACGATGCAGCCCGGTGACGTGTTCTTCATGAACGACACCTACGACACCGAAGGCTCAATCGGCCACCTGCCCGACATGTGTTCGACGGTACCGGTGTTTCACGATGGCGCGGTCGTCGCCTACATCCAGGCCTTCGGCCACCACGACGATATCGGCGGCAAGGTCCCGGGTTCGATGCCGGGCACGGCCGTCTCGGTCTTCGAGGAAGGCCTGATGATCCCACCGATCAAGATCGTCGATGCGGGCGTGCGCAACGAGGAAGCCCTCAAGATCATCCGCCGCAACACCCGCGTTCCGGAGATGCTGGCAGCCGACGTCGATTCCGAGATCCAGGCCTGCATCATGGGCGCCGAACGCATGGCCGAGCTGTTCAACCGATTCGGCCGCGAAACCGTCGAGGCGTGTTTCCAGGCCATCCTGGACAATTGCGCGAATGTGTTTCGCGACGAACTACTTCCAAAGATCAGGAACGGCACATATTCATGGGAAGACTATGTGGAGCATGACGGCCTGACCGACCCGAGCCTGCACAAGCTCGCCCTGACCATGACCAAGACAGACGACAAGATCGTCCTGGATTTCAACGGCACCGACCCGCAGGCGCTCGGCCCCATCAACTGGCCCGCCGACTATGCGGACGGCAAGTTCCTCATCAAATGGATCGCGCCGGTCTTGCGCAATCTGGCCGACACACCTGAACGCGCGGGTGAAATTCACTGCAACGAAGGTGTGTGCCAGATCATCGAGGTGATTTTCCCGCCCAAGGGCACCCTGATCACTCCAATTCGGCCCGCCGCCACGAACGCCCGTTCGTTCCCGCTGCTGCGCTCGATCGGCCTGCTGGCCGGTTGTGTCGCCCAGGCGGTCGAGCAGGGCCGCATGCCGGCGGATCAGGAAACCATTCGTTACACCGGTTTCTATGGCGACGATCTGGATGGCGAACCTTTCCTGTCGCGCGAAGTTCTCGGCGGCGGCAGCGGGGGGCGCTACTACGCCGACGGTAGTGACGCGATCCACATCGTGCCAAATTCCCGCAATCAGCCTGCCGAGTTCACCGAGACCCGTTTCCCGATCCTGGTCGAGAAACTGGGCCTGTGGGCGGATTCCGGCGGTGCGGGAACATATCGTGGCGGTCTCGGTTACGAGAAGGAATACCGGATGCTGTTGGACTGCAGCACCATCGTCACCGCAGATCGCGTGCGTCTGGGTTGCTATGGCGTGAATGGCGGCCAGGCCGGCCAGCCGTTCGGGGCCTATGTCGACGCCGAGGGCCGCAATGAGAAACTCGGCGGCCTGGTCGACAACGAGCCTATCAAGGCCGGCGAAATCCTGCGCGTGCGCACCACCGGCGGTGGCGGCTGGGGCGATCCTCTCGATCGCGACACCGCGGCCGTGCTGCATGACGTCATCCAGGGCAAGGTCACCCGGGACGGCGCGAAGAACGACTACGGCGTCATCGTCACCGACGGTCCGACGGAGCCGCAGATCGACGATGACGCAACGCATAACCTGCGCGCCGAAATACGCGCATCCCGCACGGAACCGCTGGAGATGATCAATCGCGGGCCGGGCATGCAGATGTTTGAGAAACGGTCCTGACGAGCACGAGAAGAGACCGAACCGCGGAAAACGCGATTTGAACCATCCAATGAGAACCAACAGGAACAGGAGGACGGTACCATGATAAGTTTCAGAAATTTGACACGACGCACCGCACTGACATTGACCGCGGTCGCGGCACTGTCGCTGACGGGGATCGTCGGCGCGAGCGCCGCGGACAAAGTAAAAGTGGGCGTGTTCCCGGTCACGTCGGCACTGCCCTATTTCGTGGCGCTTGAACGCGGTTACTTCAAGGACGTCGATATCGACGCCGAGATGGTCCGCTTGATCGGTGGTCCCGCGCTCGTTGCTGCGATGATCACCAATGACATCGATGTCGCAGCCAATCTGGTCACGATCGAGGGGATGAATGCCAACCTGAAGAAGCCGGGTCTGGTGAACTATGTCTCCATCAACAGCCAGAACAAGCAATTCAAGATGGAAACATTCGTCGTCCGAAAGGGCTTTGATGCCGCCAGCATCGCGGACCTGAAGGGTGCCAAGATCATGTCCGCCCCCGGACCAGCCAATATCATGATGGCCAAGGCGGTTCTCGCCGCGAACGGCCTGAAAGAAGGCGACTACCAGCTTGACCAGCTCGCCATGCCGCAGCATGTCACGGCGATGCAGGCCGGCACCTATGACGCCGGCTATACGCTCGAGCCTGCCGTCACGCTGATGGAAAATCAGGGTTCCGCGAAGGCTCTCGAGTCCGGCCTGATCGCCACCTACGTCCTCGGGAAGGATGACGCCGACGCCTGGGTCGCGGGCACGGCACTGACGGGTGAGTTCCTCAAGGACCGGCCCGACGTGGCAAAGCGTTTCACGGCAGCCTGGGCCCGTGCACTGGCCGATATCGCGAAGGACAACACGGTACGCGCGCATCTGGTCAAGAACACCTTCACGCCCGAGGCCGTCGCGCCGACGGTACCGCTGGTGAATTTCGTCATGGCCAGCGACCTGTCCGACGGGGACAAGGCCGAATATCAGCAATTCATCGACTTCGTTGCCGACAGCGGCGTGCTGTCCGAAAAGGTCGATGTCACAAAGTATCTGAAGACGTTCTAGTCGCGACGCGACCGAGAACCGACCGGATATGAACGCCAGCGAGACAGACCAGATGGCCGAAGACAAAACCGCTCACTCCTCCCGAGCGGGGGTGTCTTCGCCGCTGTCTGCCGCTGGCGGGTCGGGTGACGCACATATCACGATCCGCGGCCTGTCGAAGACCTTTGGCGATGCCGTGATTTACGACAATTTCGACCTCGACATACCCCGTGGCCGCTTCGTGTCCGTGTTCGGACCGAACGGCTGCGGCAAGTCGACCCTGATCAACCTGATCTCCGGATTGACCGAGCCCGACACGGGCACGATCCGCTTCGATGGCAAGCGGCTACGGGATACAAACTTCGGCTATGTCTTCCAGAACTACCGGGAGGCGCTGTTTCCATGGATGCGGTCGATCGACAACATCCGCTACCCGCTAAAGTTCCGGAATATTCCGCGCGCGGAACAGAAGCAGCGCGTGGAACGCCTCGTCGAACGCCTCGGCGTTACCATCGATTTGAACAAATACCCCTATCAGATGTCCGGCGGCCAGCAGCAGCTCGTCTCGATCATGCGCTCGCTGGTCATCGAGCCCGAGGTGCTTTTCCTCGACGAGCCCTTCTCGGCGCTCGACTACGAAATGACCCTGTTTATGCGTGACCAGCTCCAGGCGCTGTTCATGGACACGAAGACGACCATGGTGTTCGTCTCTCACGATCTCGAGGAAGCCGTGTATCTGGCCGACGACGTGATGTTGCTCTCGCGCGGCCCGGCCGAGGTCGCAGACTATGTGAATGTCGGCATCCCTCGGCCGCGCTCCGCCGCCACGATATCCGAAGACGAGTTTGTCCGCGTGAAGGCCCATTGCCTTGAGGTCTTCCAGAAGCTGGTGCGCGGCACATGAAAACCCTGAGCAAATTTCTCGGCCCCCTCACACCGCTGGTCGGCGTCGCCATCCTGCTGCTGGTCTGGCAGATCGCCTTCTGGGTGGAAGTGGTGGACCATGTCCTGTTGCCCTCACCCGCATCCATGTTCGTCGCCGTCTGGCAGGGCATGACCGGCGGACAACTGCTCTTCGACTTCTTCCGCACGATCGAACGAACCGCGTTGTCGATTCTCTACGCCGGAATTATCGGCATACCGCTTGGTATCATCTTCGGCTCCTCAATCGGGCTCTACCGTTCGGTCGAGTTCGTCGTGGACTTCTTTCGCTCTACCCCGGCTAGCGCTGTTTTTCCCCTGTTCCTCGCGATTTCTGGCCCGGGCGACGCCACCAAGATCCAGGTCGCGACCTTCGGTGCCGCCCTGGTGATACTGTTCAACGTGGCCTATGGCGTGATGAACGCGCGCAAGACCCGGCTCCAGGCGGCCAAGGTGATGGGCGCACCCAGATTCAGGGTGCTGACCGATGTCATGCTGTTTGAGTCTCTGCCGCAGACATTCGTTGGCTTGCGCAACGGCGTTTCGCTTGCGCTGATCATTGTCATTGTCGCGGAGATGTTCATCGGTTCCGTCGACGGGCTCGGCCACAACGTCCTCGACAACCAGATGCTGTTTGAAATGCCGCGCATGTATGCGGCGATCTTCGTCGCGGGCGCGCTCGGCTATAGTTTCAATCTCCTGTTCCTGCTGATCGAGCGGCGTTATGTCCACTGGTCCGGGCGCTGATCTCACGCGGGAGACCGCGTGCACCCTTCGTGATCTCATCGCCAACGGCAGCGTCAGCCCGGTCGAAATACTCGACGCACATCTGGACGCGATCGAGAGGCGAAACCCCGCACTCAATGCCATCGTGACGCTTGGCGTCGAGGCGGCACGCGCGGCGGCGAAAGCGGCCGAAGCGAATATTCTTTCGGGCGCGGCACTGGGGCCGCTGCACGGACTGCCGGTCGTCATCAAGGACGTGACGCCGACCGCTGGCATGCGCACCACCTATGGCTGCACGGTTTACGCCGACAACGTACCGACCGAGGATGCCACGGTCGTCGCACAGCTTCGAGCGGCCGGTGCGATAATCCTCGGCAAATCCAATACACCTGAATTTGCGACCGGTGCCAACACGGTCAACGACGTGTTCGGTGCCTCCCGCAATCCCTGGAACACGGATCTCAGCCCCGCCGGCTCATCGGGCGGTTCCGCCGCCGCCGTCGCCACGGGCATGGTGCCGTTGGCGCATGGCACGGATTTCGGCGGCTCCCTGCGCGTTCCCGCGGCGTTCTGCGGCATCGTGGGATTGCGAACCACACCGGGGCTGATTCCGAATCATCCGATGCCGCTGCCCTTCGATCCCGGGCAGGTGCACGGGCCTCTGGCCAGAACAGCGGAAGACGCGGCATTGATGCTCGACGGCATGGCCGGCTTCAGCCCCATGTCACCGATCTCTGTGGCACCGCCCTGGTCCAGCTGCCTGGCCGAGATGCAGACCCACGAAAACCCGTCCGGTCTGCGGATCGCCTACGCGCCTGACATCGCCGGGATCGGTATTGACCCCGAGGTTGCCGCGATCTGCGAATCAGCCGTCGACGCCCTGCGCCAGACCGGGGCTTCGGTCGATGAGATATCGCTCGATCTGTCGGCGGGGCGCGAAGCCTTCAAGGTCCTGCGCGGCGCGTGGATGGTCGGCCAGCAACTCGGGCGTCTCGAGCATCTCGACCGCTTTGGCGACAACCTGGCCGGAAACATCCGCGACGGGCTGACACGGGACGTACGCGCGACCGCACAAGCGGAACAGGTTCGGGCGCAAGTCTGGCACAATGTCCGCGAGTATCTCTCACGCTACGATGTGATCCTGACGCCGACCGCACCGGTTCTGCCTTTCCCGGTTGAACAGAATTATCCCGAAGAGATCGGCGGTGTGCGGCTGGAGAACTACATCGACTGGATCGCCCAAGCCTTCCTGATCACATTAACGGGATTTCCCGCCGGGTCTGCACCCGCGGGTTTGAGCGGATCGGGCCTCCCGGTCGGCCTCCAGATCATCGGACCACGATTGGGTGAGCCGACCATTCTCGCCGTCGCGAAACTGCTACAACTTACGCGTCCGGTGGGCTGGCCGCCGGCAACGATTTGAGCACCCGCCGGCGCGCCGGTCGGGTCGAGAAACAGGTTTGAACAAGGAGAAGTAAAATGGCCATAGAGGTACGAAAAATTGAGATAAAGTCGGTTTCCGACGCGTCCGGCCTCGACGAGTGGATCGCCTCCGGCGAGATCGCCGCCGACGACATCGTCGCCGTCATCGGCAAGACCGAGGGAAATGGCGGGGTTAACGACTTCACCCGCATTCTCTCCGACCAGGCATACCGTGCCGTGCTGATGAACCACGGCAGCCGGTCCGAGGACGAGATAAAGGAAATCCCCATGGTCTGGTCGGGCGGTTGCGACGGCGTGATCACGCCGCATGCCGTGGCGTTCGCCCGCAATAGCACCACCGGCCCCGCCGACAAGGACCGCATTGTCATGGGCACCGCCATGAGCGCGGAACTTTTCCCCGAGGATATCGGCCGCCTTGCGATGGTCGAGAAGGTTGCCGATGCCGTGCGCGACGCGATGGCGGATGCCGGCATTTCCGACCCGAAGGACGTGCACTACGTCCAGACCAAAACACCGCTTTTGACGGTCGAGGGCGTGCAGGATGCGCACGCGCGCGGCGAGACGGTTGCCTGCGAGGTTCATGATTCCATGGGTGTGTCCAACGGCACCACGGGGTTGGGCATCGCGGTGGCGCTGGGTGAAATCGAGATGCCGAAGCCCGAGGACATCTGCAAGAACATGGACCTGTATTCTGCGGTGGCGTCCTGCTCCTCGGGGGTCGAACTCGACCGCGCGCAAATCGTCCTGTTCGGCAACAAGGCCGGCGCGGGCGGACGCTATCGGATCGGCCATTCGGTGATGAAGGACGCGTTGGATATCGACGGCATCTATGACGCCATCCGCGATGCCGGCCTCGAACTCCCCGACCGGCCCCGGTCCGAAGATCTGGGTGGCAGGGTCGTCAACTGCTTCATGAAATGCGAGGCCGACCCGAGCGCGCGCCTGCGTGGCCGCCGCCAGATTATGCTCGATGACTCAGATGTGCATCATCACCGCCATTCCAAGGCCGCGGTCGGCGGGGTCGCGGCGACCGCTATCGGCGACCCGGCCGTTTTCGTGTCGGTGGACGCGATGCATCAGGGCCCCCAGGGTGGTGGTCCGGTCGTCGCCATCGTTGATCTCGGGGAATAGCGGTTCCGCGCGTGCGTTTTTCTTTGTATTGAGAAGCCATGCAAAACAAACGCGCTGTCATTGTCGGTGGTTCGGTCGGCGGTCTGTTCGCCGGCAATTACCTGATCCGCCGCGGCTGGGACGTCGACATTCTGGAGACCGCGCCCGAGAGTCTGGCTTCACGGGGCCAGGGGATCGCGCGCCACGCGGAACTGGAGGATTTGCTCGATCTTCTCGACGTGCCACGCGGGATGTCGGGGGGCATCGATGTCTCCGGGCGCACGGCGTTTGACCGCACCGGCGCGATTATTTCGCAGTTCGAACTCGACCAGCAGCTTTGCGCCTGGAACCAGGTCTATCTCTCCCTGTTGGAGCGTTTTCCTCCTGCGCAGTATCACGGCGGAAACATCTTTGCGGAGATGGCGACAACAGGTGGCAGGACGACAGTCCGCACCACCAAAGGCCGCACATTCGACGCCGATGTCGTGATTGGCGCCGACGGGTTCCGTTCGACCGTACGTCAAATCGTCGCACCGGAGATTCAGCCGGAATATGCGGGCTATGTCGCCTGGCGCGGGACCACCCCGGAATCCGACCTGTCCGGAACATTCCGCGCCGATATCTTCAGCCATTACGCGTTCCTGTTCATGTCCGGCAGCCAACTGATCGGCTACCCCATCGACGGGCCGGACGGCTCCCAGGAACCGGGTAAACGCCGCTACACCTATCTCTGGTATCACCCGGCTTCGGTCGAAAAACTCGCCGATATCCTGACCGACGCCTCGGGCAAGACATATGAATACGGCATACCCCCGCACCGCATGCGACCCGAGCATGTGGAGACGGTACGCGAGAGTGCGCGCCGCGAGATGCCGGAGAATTTCCATGAGGCGGTGATGCGCGCGGAAACAACGACCGTGCAACCGATCTACGATGTGGACAACGATCATCTGGCATTCGGCAATGTGGCCCTGATCGGGGATGCGGCATTCGTCGCCCGCCCGCATGTCGGCGTCGGCGTGCTCAAGGCCGGTCAGGATGCCCTGGCGCTCGCCGACGCCCTGGCCGAGTGCCACAGCATTCCCGAAGCCATGGCGCGTTACGAGGCCGAACGGCTACCTGCCGGAAAACTTGCACTCAACCATGCGCGCAACCTCGGCGCCTTCATCCGGCGCGGGCTCGATAGCCCGACTGACGACCCGTCCCTGAACCTGCCCCTGGAGCGCATCATCCGGGTCAGCGGTCGGCCCGTTGAACATGTCATCGAACAGGATCTCTAGTCCCATGTTGATCATCCGAAACGCAGCGGTTTGGGGCCAGCCCGGCCCCACCGACCTGGCCATTTCCCATGGTCAGTATGTGGATTTCGGTGGCGTCGACCCGACCGGCGCCCAGACCATCGACGCGGAAGGCCGCCTCTGCGTGCCGGGTTTCATCGAGCCGCATATCCACCTGGACAAGGTGATGCTCGCTGACAGCATCCCGGTGAATGTCAGCGGCTCCCTCGACGAGGCCATCGAAATCCTTGGTGCCCGCAAGGAAAGCTACTCGACCGAAGACATTGTCACCCGGGCCGGACAGATCATCCGGGCCGCCGTTGCCAACGGCGTGACCCGGATGCGTACCCATATCGACATCGACACGAGCTGTGGGCTGATCGCCTTCGATGCCCTCCTGGAAACACGCAGACGTTTCTCGAACCTCGTCGAGTTGCAGATCGTCGCGTTTCCGCAGAAAGGCATTGTCGGGGATCCCGGCGCCGAGGCGCTGCTGCGTGAGGCCATGGACCGCGGTGCGGATCAGATCGGCGGCATGCCCTTCAACGAGGCCGGGCCCGAAGAGAGCCGCGAGCATATCGAAATTGCGTTCGCGATCGCCCGCGACCATGACTGCGACGTCGACATGCATATCGACGAGACAGACGACCCCAACGCACGTACGCTCGAGATGCTCTGCGAGGCCACGATCGCCCATGGATGGCAGGGCCGGGTCGTGGCCGGGCACACCTGCGCGCTGGCCGCCTATCCCGACGACTATGCGGACCGTGTAATGGACATGGTCGCCGAGGCGGGCATCCACATGATCACCAACCCGGCCACCAACCTGATGCTCCAGGGCCGCGGGGATTCTCACCCCAAGCGCCGTGGCATCACGCGCGTGAAGGAATTGCTGGACCGCGGAGTCAACGTGGCGTTCGGGCAGGACAATCTGCGCGACATGTTCTACCCGTTCGGGCATGACGACCCGCTGGAACTGGGCTTCCTGCTGGCCCACGCCGCGCATATGAGCCAGCCCGACGAAATCGAGGCGGTGTTCGCCATGACGACGGGCAGCGCTTCGAAGGTCCTGGGCCTCAAGGACTATGGAACGACGCCGGGTTGCGTGGGCGACCTCGTGATCCTGGATGCTCGAACGCCCCTTGAAGCCATCGTGCAGAAACCGGATCGCCGCTACGTCATCCGAACAGGCCGGGTCGTGGCGGAAACAGAAACACGGCGAATGATTGCTGACGATTAATGCTCGCGACGCCCCGGCTGCCTAAGCCGCCGCGTCGCGGTCCGCATGGTCGTCCGGATTATAGTTGAGGTTTGGCGCCAGCCAGCGTTCCACCGTCTCGACATCCATGCCCTTGCGCCGGGCGTAGTCCTCAACCTGGTCACGCTCGATCCGCCCGACCCCGAAATATCGTGCGTCGGGATGGGACAAATAGAACCCGGCCACCGTCGATGGCGGCCACATGGCGAAGCTTTCGGTCAGCGACACACCCGTTGCCGCCTCGGCATCCAGTATATCGAACAGGGTGCGCTTCTCCGTGTGATCGGGACAAGCCGGATAACCGGGCGCGGGACGAATTCCCTGATACTCCTCGGAAATCAGCTCGGCATTCGAAAGGCCCTCATCGGGCGCGTAGCCCCATAGCTCCGTTCGCACCCGCTGGTGCATGCGTTCCGCGAAGGCTTCGGCCAGCCGGTCCGCCAGCGCCTTGGCGAGAATCGAATTGTAGTCGTCATTATCCTTCTCGAAGCGCGCCGCGATCCCGTCGATCTCCGCCCCCGCCGTCACCACGAAACCACCGAAATAGTCGGTCGCGCCCGTGTCGGCCGGTGCCACGAAATCCGAAAGTGCGAAATTGGGCCGCGCATTGTTGCCGCGCATCATTTGCTGGCGCAGCGTATGAATCTCGGCGAGCGGCTCCGCCCGCGCGCCGTCGCGATACAGGGTGATGTCGTCACCGTCGGCGTTGGCGGGCCAGAAGCCGACGACCGCACGCGGTTTCAACCACGCCTCATTGACCATCCGGTCGAGCATCTCCTGCGCATCGTCATACAGATCGCGCGCCGCCTCACCGACGATGTCATCCTGCAGGATATCCGGGAATTTTCCCGCCAGCTCCCAGGTCCGGAAAAACGGCGTCCAGTCGATGCATTCGCGCAACTCGGCCAGATCGTAAGTTTCGAACACGCGTGTGCCGAGGAACGAGGGCACCGGCGCCTGATAGCCGGACCAGTCGATCGGTGCCCGGTTGGCGCGCGCACCCTCGATGGTCTGACGCTTCGATTCCCGACCGCTGCCGGCATGTTTCTCACGCGCGGTTTCGTATTCGGATTTGATCTGATCGACAAACCCGTCACGCGCGGTCTTCGACAGCAGATTGCTCATCACGCCGACCGCCTTGGAGGCGTCGTTCACGTGGACGACGGGGTGGTCGTACCCGGGGTCGATCTTCACCGCCGTGTGCAACCGGCTTGTGGTGGCCCCGCCGATGAGTAGCGGCAACTCGAAATTCTGGCGCTTCATCTCGCGCGCCAGGCTCACCATCTCGTCGAGGCTTGGGGTGATCAGACCGGACACGCCGATGATATCGACCTTCTCGTCCCGGGCCGTGGCAAGAATTTTCTCCGCCGGCACCATCACCCCGAGGTCCACCACATCGTAGCTGTTGCACTGGAGGACCACGCCGACGATGTTCTTGCCGATATCGTGGACATCGCCCTTCACCGTCGCGAGGAGAATCTTCCCGTTCGCCTCGAACGCAGCACCCGAGGCCACACGCTCTTCCTCCATGAATGGTGTCAGATGGGCGACGGCCTGCTTCATCACCCGGGCGCTCTTCACCACCTGGGGCAGGAACATCTTGCCCGCACCGAACAGGTCACCAACCACATTCATGCCGTCCATCAGCGGGCCCTCGATCACATGCAGGGGACGCTCGGCGGCCAGGCGGGCCTCCTCGGTATCCTCCACCACGAAATCGGCAATGCCGTGCACCAGCGCATACTCAAGGCGTTCGGTGACGTTACTCTCGCGCCATTCGAGGTTCTTTTCCGCCGCCGCCGCACCGCTTTCGCGATGTTCGTCCGCGACTTCAAGCAGCCGGTCGGTGGCATCGTCGCGGCGATTGAAGAGCACATCCTCGATCCGCTCCAGAAGGTCGGCCGGGATATCGTCATAGACCATGATCTGACCAGCGTTGACGATTCCCATATCCATGCCCGCACGAATGGCGTGGTAAAGGAACGCGGCATGCATCGCCTCGCGCACCGCATTGTTGCCGCGGAACGAGAAAGACAGGTTCGACACACCACCCGAGACATGGGCGTGGGGCAGTTCGGCGCGAATACGCTTCGTCGCCTCGATGAACGCAATGGCGTACTCGTTATGCTCTTCAATACCCGTCGCGACGGCGAAAATATTGGGATCGAAGATGATGTCCTCCGGCAGGAATCCGATTTCTTCCGTGAGCAGCTTGTAGGAACGTGCGCAAATGTCGAACTTGCGCTCTGCGGTATCTGCCTGGCCATCCTCGTCGAACGCCATGACCACCGTCGCGGCACCGTAGCGGCGGATCTTTCGTGCCTGATCGAGGAATGGCGCCTCGCCTTCCTTGAGGCTGATCGAATTCACGATCGCCTTGCCCTGTACGCATTTTAGCCCGGCCTCGATCACCGACCATTTCGAGGAATCGATCATCACCGGTACGCGCGAAATGTCGGGCTCGGCGGCAATCAGGTTGAGAAAACGCACCATCGCCGCCTCGGAATCGAGCATGCCCTCATCCATGTTCACATCGATGATCTGGGCGCCGTTCTCGACCTGCTGGCGCGCAACCTCGAGCGCCGTATCGTAGTCATCGGCGGTGATCAGCTCGCGGAACCGCGCCGATCCGGTGACGTTCGTCCGTTCGCCGATGTTGACGAACTGGCTGCCGCTCGCACTCATGCCGACACCTCTTCGCGCGCATCCGTCGAAACCGTGAAGGGTTCGAGCCCGGACAGGCGCATCGCCGCCGGACGTTCGGGAACGGTACGCGGGGCGAGCCCGTCGACGGCCTTTCGAATGGCCGCAATATGCGCCGGCGTGGTGCCACAACAGCCGCCGACAATGTTCAACAGCCCTTCCTGGGCCCACTCGCGCACAAAGCCGGCGGTCTCATCGGCCTGTTCGTCATACTCGCCGAATTCGTTCGGCAGCCCGGCGTTGGGGTAGGCACAGATAAACGTGTCCGCGATCCGGGACAGCTCAACCAGATAAGGACGCATACCCTCGGCGCCCATCGAACAGTTGAGCCCGATGGTCAGCGGGCGGGCATGGCGGACCGAGTTCCAGAATGCTTCCGGCGTCTGGCCGGTGAGGGTCCGGCCCGACAGGTCCGTGATCGTGCCGGAAATAAGAATTGGGCGCCGCTCTTCGGTTTCCTCGAACAGTTCCTCGAGCCCGAATATGCAGGCCTTCGCGTTCAATGTGTCGAAGATGGTCTCTATCAGGAACAGATCGACACCGCCCACCAGCAGCGCGCGTGCCGCCTGCTTGTAGGAGTCCTTGAGCGTGTCGAAGTCGATCGCACGAAATCCCGGATCATTAACGTCCGGCGAGATCGACGTGGTCTTGTTGGTCGGGCCGATCGCACCGGCCACCCAGCAGTTCCGGCCCGGTTCGTTCTCCATCACCTGATCGCAGGCCTCGTGGGCCAGGCGCGCGCCCTCGGCATTGATCTCCACCACATACTCTTCCATGGCGTAATCCGCCTGAGAGACCGTGGTGGCGTTGAATGTGTTGGTGGCCACAATGTCCGCGCCCGCCGCCAGATAGCTCAGGTGAACATCCCGGATGGCGTCCGGGGCTGTCAGGTTGAGGATATCGTTGTTGCCGGTCAGGTCATTCCCGAGACCTTCGAAATGCTTGCCGTGATAATCTGCGGAGACCAGCTTCAGGGCCTGAATCTCCGTTCCCATTGCCCCATCCAGGACGACGATACGTTCGGCGAGTTCGTCGGCAAGCGCCTTCTTGCTTCGCATCTGGATCATGTTGCCTTGGTCTCCGAACCGCCGTCCGCCACGCCCAGATTGCGACAGATCGCATGGGTCATGTCCGCGCGGTTCAATGTGTAGAAATGAAAATTGGTGATCCCGTGGGACTGCAGCTCGTGGCATTGTTCACTCGCGACACGTTCGCCGACCTCGACCCGGCCGGCCGGGTCATCGTCCAGCCCCTCGAATGCCTCCGCCAGCCAATCCGGCACGCTGGCGCCGCACATGGCGGCAAACCGGGTCATGCTCTTGAAGTTACCGACCGGCATGATCCCCGGCACCACGGGGATATCAATCCCCGACGCCGCGACCTTGTCGCGAAAACGCAAAAACGCACCATTGTCGAAGAAGAATTGGGTGATTGCGCGGGCGGCACCCGCATCGGCCTTGCGCTTCAGAATATCGATATCGAAATCCGCGCTTGGCGCCTCCGGATGGGTTTCAGGGTAAGCCGCCACCGAAATCTCGAAAGGTGCAACCGAGTGGAGGCCCTCGACCAGGTCCGCCGCATACGCATATCCATCGGGATGGGGGGAGTAGCCCGTCGCGCCTTCCGGGGGGTCGCCGCGCAGGGCGACAATATGTCGGACGCCTGCGGCCCAATAGTCGCGCGCGACGCTCTCGATCTCCGCGCGCGTGGCGGCGACACATGTCAAATGCGCGGCGGCCGTCAGCCCTGCCTCCGTGACGATTCGGGAAACGGTCGCATGGGTTCGCTCGCGCGTCGAACCGCCCGCGCCGTAGGTCACCGAAACAAACGACGGGTTGATCGGCGCAAGATCGCAGACCGTGTCCCAGAGGGTTTTTTCCATCGCCGCGGTTTTCGGCGGGAAAAACTCGAAACTGACGGAAATACGGCGGTCTGTAGCGACCTGTTCAATGTTGCTTGTCGAGGATGCCATTTCTGTTCCTAGGCGGAGGCGCGTGGGCGGATATCGATAGACTGCACATCTGCGGGCCGCCGGGTTTTCCAAAGTGTGACGTTGAGCGAGGTCCCCGGCAGGGTGCGGACGTCGGTGACCTGCAAACCCTGTTCCGCCGCCCAGCGACCGACCTCTTCCGTCCGGAAGCCAAGGCGCCGATGGGCGTGGTCGTCACGCAATGCCTCCATCTCGTGCGGAGCGAAATCCACCACCACGAAAGTACCGCCCGACTTGAGGACGCGTGCGGCTTCCTTGATGGCGTGGCCGGGCTCATCGGCGAAATGCAGGACCATGTGCAGGATCACCAGATCGAAAGATTGATCATTGAAAGGCAGCTGATACATGTCCGCCTGACGCACATTGCAATTCCGGTATTCGGGTTCCGAGAGATTGGTCCGCGCCACGGCAAGCATGTCACGCGACTGGTCAACGCCCACGGCTTCGCGCACACGCCCCGCCAGCAACTGCAGCATCCGACCGGTCCCGGTGCCGATATCCAGCAAAGTGTCATGGACCTCGTCGGTCAACAGATCCTGTATCGCCCCCTCGACCACGCCCTCATCGACATGTAGCGCGCGAATCTGATCCCAGGAGCCGGCGGCTTCCCGGAAATAGGCCTCCGCAAGCCTGGCCCGGGCGTCCTTGATTTCGCCAAGGCGCTGCCGGTCCCGTGCGACAAGGCCGTCGGAATCTTCGATTTCGTCAATCAGCAAACGAAGAATGTCGGCACTGGGGGTACCCGAAGCGAGATGGAAGAACGCCCAACTCCCTTCTTGCAGCCGCTCCAGCAGTCCGGCATCACACAGGAGCTTCAGGTGACGGGATATACTCGGCTGGCTCTGCCCGAGAATTCTCGTCAATTCACTGACGGTCAAGTCACCCTGGGCACACAGGGCCAGGATACGCAGGCGGTTTGGCTCTCCAGCCGCACGCAGAATTGCAAGGACCTGGTCCATGGAGATGCGATTACTCTTTCGAAAACTGGTTGCCGGAATGGTTTGATCGGAACGGCGGCGAATCGGCGCGACACCCATCGATTCGCACGACCATTGACATAAACATATATTTATATATTTATGTTTTCTAGTGTAATCTCGTGGTTGTGTCCGATTCGTCGCCGCAAACTGTATCTATTTTGCAACAATAACTCGGACACCAGCCTGATTGCTTGCTTGTCGTGTGGCGCTGCTTCAAGGGCTGTGGTAGCAAATTCATCACACGATCTGATCAAGACCTGTCGCGGGGGCGACTCGTTAAGGTTCCCGCAAGGGCATCGGGGCATGATGAGGCGGTGGTTTTGTGTGCAGGTCGCACAACTGGCTTTTTTTCTGGGTAAGGGAGCCGGACTTGCGATGTGGAATAGAGATAATGTTGAAAACACTAATTGATCTTAAGCCTTCTCGTATCTTGTTTGCCGCGCTGCTGATGGGCACGCTGACGGCTTGCGCGATTCCGCCAAGTGACGACAAGGAAGCACTTGCCGAGTTCGAGAAAGCGAACGACCCGTTCGAGCCGGCAAACCGCCTGGTCTTCTCGGCCAACGTGGCGGTAGACCAGTTGGTCCTGCAGCCGACGGCCGTCACCTACCGGGACTTGTTTCCCGATGAGCTGAAGCCGCCGGTCGAGAACTTCATCACAAATCTGTTCATGCCCCTGAGCTTCCTGCATTCACTCCTGCAGGGCGATATGGAGCGGGCAAATCTTGCGGCAACGCGCTTCTTCACGGCGCTTCCGACATTTCTTCTCGGCAACACGATGCCGGACCAGGAGCCCGTCTTTGAAGACGCCGGCCAGACACTCGCCGTGTGGGGCTTCGAACAGGGCCCATACGTCATGCTGCCGCTGATCGGACCGTCCTCGGTGCGGGATACGTTCGGCACGGTCGGCGATTTCTTCTTCGATCCGGTCGGCTGGATCACCGACACCCCGGTCACGATCGGTCGTGCCGCCGGCAATGCGGTGGTGCGGCGTTCGAACAACGTAAACCAGGTTCGGGATTTGCAGCTTAACTCGGTGGACTACTACGCGGCCGTGCGCAGTCTGTATCGTCAGCAGCGTGAAGCGCAGGTCCGCAACGGCGAAACCGCGCCGGTTCAGCCAGCTCCAACGCTTGGGTTGGACCTGGAAGAGAAATCGGACACCAAAGAAACCGCGTCAGGCAAGTAGGGGCCCGCTCCCATGATCGCCCGTGTCAACCCGGCGTTCGTCATTGTCCTCGCATTGCTCTTCGTCGCGCCCGCCGCGCAGGCCGACGATCATCTGGACAAATCCGTTTCATTCATCAAGTCCCTGTCCGATCGTGCCATCACGACCCTGACAGACGCCGAGATCACCAGCGAGGACCGGCGCGCGCAGTTCAGGAGCCTGTTCCGTGAAGGCTTCGCCGTGGACGCCATCGCCCGCTTTGCGCTGGGCCGTTACTGGCGCAATGCCTCCAAAGAAGAACGCGAGGAATATCTCGTGCTCTTTGAGGACGTGATCGTCAGCACCTGGGCAGACCGCTTCTCTCTCTATTCCGGACAGTCGTTCGAGGTCCGCGGCGCGACCAACGAGCCGAGCAACGGTCCGGAAAAGGTAGCGTTGGTCTCCAGCCAGTTCTTCACGAGCCCCACCTCGCCCGTCCAGATCGAATGGCGCGTTGCCAGCCAGGGCGACGTCATCAAGATCGTGGATGTGAAGGTCGCGGGCTTCAGCATGGCGAACACGCAACGCGACGAGTTCAACTCGGTCATTCTCAATAATGGCCGCAAATTGTCGTCACTGCTTGAGCAGTTGCGCAAGATGCGGGACAGCTAGGCGCCGTCTCCCCCGCCTCGCCAGTACGCCTCCGAATTCAGCGCTGTAGCGGCTTGTACTTGATCCGGTGCGGCTGGTCCGCGTCTGCGCCGCGACGGCGCTTGAGGTCCTCGGTATAGGCCTCGTAGTTTCCCTCGAACCAGACGACTTCGCTGTTACCCTCGAAAGCGAGGATATGGGTCGCGATCCGATCGAGGAACCAGCGGTCATGGCTGACCACGATCGCGCATCCGGGGAATTCCAGCAGCGCTTCTTCGAGCGCGCGCAATGTGTCGACATCCAGATCGTTGGTCGGTTCGTCCAACATCAGGAAGTTAGACCCGGATTTCAGAACTTTCGCCAGATGTACGCGGTTGCGTTCACCGCCCGATAGCTGCCCGACGGGTTTTTGCTGATCCGATCCCTTGAAATTGAACCCAGCGACGTAGGCCCGGCTCTGTACGTTCCGCTTGCCGAGCTCGATCACATCGATCCCCTCGGATATCTCCTCCCACACCGTCTTCTCCGCGGACAGCGCGTCGCGGCTTTGGTCCACATACCCCATCACCACGGTATCGCCGATCCGGAAGTCGCCGGAATCGGGTGTCTCCTGCGACGTCACCATGCGGCAGAACGTGGTTTTACCCGCGCCGTTCGGCCCAATCACCCCGACGATGGCCCCTGGCGGCATCTTGAAGCTGAGATCGTCGATCAGCAGGTGATTGCCGAAACCCTTGCGGATGTTGTCTGCCTCAATCACCAGGTCACCCAGGCGCGGTCCCGGCGGAATGGTGATCTGCTGACCCTCGGGCGCCTTGTCCTGGCTGGCCGCGACGAGTTTCTCATAGGCATCAACGCGCGCCTTGCTCTTGGCCTGGCGTGCACGCGGGCTCTGACGCACCCACTCCAGCTCCTGTTTTATCGTGCGCTGGCGTGATGATTCTTCACGCTCTTCCTGGGCCAGGCGTTTCTCTTTCGCTTCCAGCCAGGCGCTGTAATTGCCTTCGAAGGGAAGCCCCTTGCCACGATCCAGTTCGAGGATCCAGCCGGCGACATTGTCGAGAAAGTATCGGTCATGGGTCACCGCAACCACTGTGCCCGGATAATCTTCCAGAAAACGCTCGAGCCAGGCGACGGATTCCGCATCGAGATGGTTGGTCGGCTCGTCGAGCAAAAGCATATCGGGGCGGGACAGCAACAGCCGGCAGAGCGCGACCCGGCGCCGTTCGCCACCCGAGAGGTTCGAGACATCGGCATCACCTGGTGGGCATCGCAGAGCATCCATGGCGATCTCGATCTGTCGGTCCAGCTCCCATGCGTCGCTGGCATCGATTTCGTTCTGGAGTTCGGCCTGCTCCGCAATCAGTGCATCCATCTCCTCGGGCGTAATATCCTCGCCGAAGCGCATGCTCACTTCGTTGAAACGATCGAGTAGCGCCTTGGTCTCGGCCACGCCATCCATGACATTGCCCATGACATCCTTGTCAGGGTCGAGATCGGGTTCCTGCGGCAGGAATCCCACCTTCAGGCCGTCCGCCGCCCAGGCTTCACCCTGATACTCGCCATCAAGGCCCGCCATGATTTTGAGCAGGGTCGATTTGCCGGAGCCGTTCAGCCCCAGGACGCCGATCTTGGCGCCGGGCATGAAGCTCAACCAGACATCTTCGACGACCTTGCGGCCGCCAGGGAAGACCTTGGTCAGGCCCTTCATGACATAGACATACTGGGGGGTGTTCACGGGCACACTCTCAACAGGTTGGGTTGGCTGACGGGCGTCTATGTAAGCCGCCCGCGCGCGCGGCGCAACGGTTCGTCAATCACCCTGTGGTGGCGCGTTAGTGGCGCCCGCCGAACCGCCAGGGATGAATATCGACACTCGTGTAGAGGCCCGCCTTGCAATAGGGCTCGTCCGCCAGCATTTCCTCGACCGCTGCACGATCGGGGAACTCAATCAGCATGGCGCTCCCGACCCATTCGCTTTCATCGTCATTGTAGAGGGGCCCACGCTCGATAAACCGCGGCAGGTAACCGCCGTCGATAAAATACTCACGATGGGCTTCGAGAAGACCATCGCGTTCTGCGGTCCTGTCCGGACGCCCGTGGCCGATCAGCAGAAACCGCTGATTGTTTTCCGGATCGCCTTCGAAGTCCCACATGGTTTGCCCGAGCGCGTTACGCCAGCGACGAACGATGATGTCTTCGAACACGCCGGCCTTCGCATAGGGCTCGTCATAGGCGAACACCCGCGCCGCCTCGGCGTCCGGGAGTTCGACGATATGCATGCTGCCGGTCGGGGTCTCGCCGTCATCTGCCAGGGTCGGTCCACGCGCGACCATCCGGTCGGCATAGGTATCCATGAACGCCCAATGCGCCTCGACGATCGCTTTCCGGGTTTCACGGGTATCCGGCTTGTCACGGCAGTAGAAAAAATATGTCGGCATGACTGTGCCCTACTCCGAATCCGCGCTGACTTTGCCGCTCGACCGCGCGGCTGCCTGCTTGGCGACTCCGTCCTTGCCGGTGTCGGTCTCGGCATCCCAGCTGTTCTCATGGGCCAGATGCTTTTCCTCATCCCATTCATGCTGGGTGCCCTCGCCCATGAACACGATGAACACCTCGCAGCCGTCGGGATACTCATAGGGACCGTGCGGGGTATTGCCGCCGAACACATAGTCGCCCGGGCGCAAATCCTTTCCTGCCACGCACATCCGGCCGGCCAGCACCACAATGGAGTGCCAGCTCTTGTGGCTGTGCTCGGGTTCGACATAGCCCGGCGGGAAGCGGACTTTCATATCGACCCGACCCATCGCCGCATCATAGTTGAATATCTTGACCTCCACGCCTGCGGGTAAAGCCAAAATCTCGTTCGCGCCCTCACCCGCCTGCCACTCCACTTCATCGTCATGCAACGCGACGAACTCGTGGACAAAATCCGATACCGAAACGCTCATCTGTCTTCTCCCTGATATGGTTTCGCCGAGACTAGCGCAGCCCGTCGTTGGAAGTCTCCTCTGTCGCCCACTCCGAGAGCACATGGCTGTCGGCCTCTCCAGGCATATGCTGCGCACGGAAGTCCGCGAACTCGCTCTCAGACAAAAGACGCGACAACGCCCACACGGCCGCACCGCGCACCAGCGGGGATGAATCCTTCAGCCGTTCGCGGGCCGCGTCGGCAGCGCCCTCGCCGCCCACATTGCCCAGCGCGGTCAATACATTTCGGACGAACCGGTCCCGCCCCACACGCTTGATCGCAGTTTTCGAGAAGAAGGCGCGGAATGCCCCATCATCCAACCGGACAAGATCCGTCAATCGCGGCGCAGCGAATTCTTCGCGCCCGCGCAACTCGGTCACGGGTGCCGCAGCGGCGAACTTGTTCCACGGACAGGCGGCAAGACAATCGTCGCAACCGTAAATCCGATTGCCGATCAGCGGACGCAACTCGCGGTCGATGGGTCCTTTATGTTCGATTGTGAGATATGAAATGCATCGACGCGCATCAATCTGATAGGGCGCTGGCAGCGCATCTGTCGGACACGCATCGAGACATTGGCGGCACGACCCGCAATGATCGTCGGCGGCCATGTCGTCAGGCAGGTCGAGGGTAGTGAACACCTCCCCCAGGAACAACCATGACCCATGGTCGCGCGACACCAGATTGGTGTGCTTCCCCTGCCAGCCCAGACCCGCGGCCTGCGCCACGGGTTTTTCCATGACCGGTGCGGTATCGACAAATACCTTCACGTCGCCCGGAAACTCTTCGCAAATCCATCGGCCCAACGCCTTGAGGCGCTTCTTGATCACGTCGTGATAGTCACGCCCGCGCGCATACACCGACAGGTGGCCGATACCGGTTTGATTCAGGCTCTCGAAGGCACCGGGACCGGGGGTGTAGGCCATTCCCAGTGCGATCACGGAGCGTGCCTCGGGCCAGAGCGCCGCCGGTTCGCGCCGTCGCTCGGACTTGGCCGGCAACCAGTCCATGTCGCCGTGCCGGCCTTCGGCCAGGAACGTTGCCAGATTCTCGCGAACTTCGGGCGCGAGACGGACAGGCGCAAAACCAACCGCATCGAAGCCGAGCGCCGTCGCCTTCTCGCGAATGCGCAAAGCGGCCGCCGCATCCGACATTCAGGCCTAGCCGCGCCCGCGATAGGGCGCGACCCCCTGATCGGGCAACCACAACCCCTCGGGGGGCTCGCCGGATTGATAGAACACATCGATGGGGATGCCGCCACGCGGATACCAGTAACCGCCGATCCGGAGCCAGGCCGGATCCAGCAATGTTTCGATCCGCTGGGCGATATCCACAGTGCACGCCTCGTGAAATCCGCCATGGTTGCGGTAGGAACCGAGAAACAGCTTCAGGGACTTGCTCTCGACCAGCCAGCCGTCGGGCACATAGTCGATCACGAGATGGGCAAAATCGGGCTGGCCTGTGATCGGACACAGGGACGTGAATTCCGGGCAGGCGAACCGCACCAGGTAGGTGGTCCCCGGCTTCGGGTTAGGCACCCGCTCCAGACTGGCTTCTTCCGGCGACGCCGGCAATTTCGACGGACTGCCGAGTTGCGTCAGCCCGTCATAGACTTCGTCATTCATGTCACCGCACCCTTGTGCAAGGCCCTTTGGGGCAATCATCTCATACTTGCCGAGGCATCTATAGGGTCAGGCCCGCCGCAGCAATGTCGCATCCCCATAGGAGAAGAAACGGTATCCCGCATCGACGGCGTGGCGGTAAGCCTCACGCATATGTTCCGTTCCCGCAAATGCGCAGACCAGCATGAACAACGTCGAGCGCGGCAGATGGAAATTCGTGAAAAGTTGATCGACGGCCCGAAACTCGTATCCGGGCACACAGAAGAGCCTTGTGTCGCCGCGAAACGCCGAAACCAAACCCTCTGCATCAACGGCGGTTTCGAGAATCCGGAGCGCGGTCGTGCCGATCGACACGACCGGCCTCCCGGCCGCCCGCGCCGCGTTGACCCGCGCAGCGACATCGGCGTCCACTTCGCCATATTCGGCATGCATCTTGTGTTCGTGCACATCCTCGGCCGTCACGGGCAGGAACGTCCCCGCCCCCACATGCAGGGTCACCGATGCGATCTCCATGCCGGCAGACGCGAGCGCGGTCATCAGCGCGGGGGTGAAATGCAGGCCGGCGGTCGGGGCCGCCACGGCACCCTCGCGAGCGGCAAACATCGTCTGATAATCATGGGCGTCTTGCCCGTCGGGGCCATCGGAGCGCTTGATATAGGGCGGGAGCGGGGTCCGGCCATGGTTCGCCAACGCATCGCGAAACGCCGCTGCGTCCATATCGAAGCGCAGATGCACTTCGCCGCCATCCCGTCGCCCGATCATCTCCGCGGCAAAGCCTTCGGCAAAATCAATGCGATCTCCGGGCCTCAGCCGTTTAGCGGGTCGCGCAAAGGCAAGCCATTCGGTATCGCTCAGGCGCTTGTGCAAGGTCACCGACATCCGCCCCTCGCCACGACGGCCCTCGAGTTGCGCGGGAATCACCCGGGTATCGTTCACCACCAGCAGACTGTCGGGATCGAGCAGACCCGGCAGGTCCCGAACGACACGGTCTGACATGCCGTCGCGCAGATCGAGCAGGCGCGCGGATTCGCGCGGCTCCGCCGGTCGTTGCGCGATCCGTGCCGCCGGGAGCTCGAAATCGAATTCGGATGTTCTCATCGTTGTCGCATCTGGATCCAGGCGCATGATTGACTCCATGTCCGCGTGGCTGCCATTAGCTTGCAAGCAATTCGTTTCAACAAAGATGCGTCCCCATGGTGCCCGGATTGTCCCCGCCTGTTTTTAGCATTTTCGCCCTGGTCGGCGCTTGTCTTGCCGCATCCAATGTGGCGGCAACAGTACAGGCGAACGCGCAGACGACGAAAGATACCTACAGCGTCCAGTGGGAGAATGACCGGATCGCCAACACCGACCGGCATTACACCAACGGATTCCGCCTGTCCTGGGTTTCCGGTGCGCGTGACGACGACCCGATCTGGGTCAAGGATGTACTCGAGACGCTTTATCCTTTTGCAAGCCTGCGTCAGGGCCGGGTCGGCGCGGCATTCGGACAGAGCATCTTTACCCCGGAAAACACGACCACCTCCGGCCTGGTGACCGATGACCGCCCCTATGCCGGCTGGCTGTACGGCGCCATATCCGTCCACGCCGAAACCAGACGCGACCCGGCGTCGTCTTCGACCAACAGGCTCGACACGGTGGAACTCAATCTCGGTATCGTCGGCCCCCTGGCCCTGGGCCGACAGGTACAGAACGGCGTACATGACCTGATAAATGTCGGCCGTTCGAACGGTTGGGGCCACCAACTCGACAACGAGCCCGGCGTGATGCTGATCGGTGAACGCCGCTGGCGCCCTGACCCATGGAATCTGTTCGGCGTCGAGGTCGGTGCCATCCCCCATATCGGCGGCAGCGTCGGCAACGTGATGACCTTCGCCAGCGCTGGCGCCATACTTCGGGTCGGACAGAATCTCGACGTCGATTATGGCCCGCCGCTCATCCGCCCATCGCTCAGCGGTCTCGCGGCAGTGGACAAGCAATCCGGCCTCGCCTGGTACGCCTTTGCCGGCATCCAGGTACGCGGCGTCGCCCATGACATCTTCCTCGACGGAAACACGTTTGCCAGAAGCCACAGTGTCGACAAACGACATCTGGTCGGGGATGCGCAGGTCGGCCTCGCCTTCATCTATCGCGGCGTGCGCCTGGCCGTGACCCAGATACTCCGGACCCGGGAATTCGAGGGACAGCGCCAGGCTGACCGGTTCGGTGCGATCAGCCTGTCGGCGAATTTCTAGGCACAGCCGCCGCGCCGGTGCCGCGCCTGTGCCGAGCCGGTCTTTTCAGGCCATCCCCGCATGCTAAGCTCCCGGGCCCTGAAGGATCAGGCTCACAGCAACCATCACGGGGGATGAATCATGACGGCTCTCAGCCTCAGCATCGACGGCATCACCGAAGGTCAACGGATACCCGAGGCATTCGCCTTCGGCGTCCGCACCGAAAGCGAACCCTTCACCTTCGGTGCGAATATCAGCCCGGCCATCAGCTGGAGTGCCGGCCCCGACGGGACCAAATCCTACGCGATCATCATGCATGATCGCAGTGTCCCGACGGTGTTCGATGATGCCAATCAGGACGGCAAAACGATCTCCGCGGACCTGCCGCGCATGGACTTCATGCACTGGGTCCTCGTCGATATTCCCGCGTCCACAACCAGCGTGCCGAAGGGCGCCGAATCCGACGCGGTCGTGCCCAAGGGCAAGGCGACAGGACCTGCGGCGCATGGCGTACGCGGCGCCAACGATTTCGGCATGTTCATGGCCTCGAACCCGGACATGGCGGGCGATTATGGCGGATATGACGGCCCCGCCCCGCCCTGGAACGACGAAATCATGCATGAGTATGTGTTCACGGTGTATGCGCTCGATGTCGAGACGCTCGGCCTAGGCGGGATCTTCAGCGGCGGCGACGCGCTGGCGGCCATGGAGGGGCACATCCTCGCCAGCGGGCAGGTTGTGGGCGAATACACGCTGAACCCGGCGATCGCCTGACCGGCAATCAGGTCGCCGCGTCGGTGTCATCCACGAGCTTTGTCTTGTAGTCGGTGCGCGGCAGGCTGCCGAAAGGCACGATCTCGACCTTTGTCGTGACCACCAGCTTCTCGCGGATCGTCTTTTCGATGGCCGCCCCGAGGCCCGCTCCCGGTGTGCTGCCGTCGGCTGCCTCTACATGGATCGGCAACGGTGGCAGTTGCTGGACGCCTTTCTTCTTCGGGCGTACCAGCATGATGCCGCTCACCTCCGGACGAAACAGGCTCACCACCTCCCGGATGGCGCTGGGAAAGACATTCACGCCACGCACGATGAGCATGTCGTCGGTCCGCCCGATGCAACGTATTCGCGGACCCGTGCGGCCGCTGGCGACCGGGCCCATGCTCACGGTGACATGATCACGTGAGCGATAGCGCAGCAGGGGTGCGGCTTCCTGTTGTAAATGGGTGTAGACCGGCTCGCCCTGGACCCCGTCTTCGAACGGCAGAATCTCTTCCGTTTTCGGATCGATCAGCTCCATATGGATATAGTCGCGGGCCAGGAAGTTCATCCCATCCTGCTCGGGGCCTTCGCCGAACATCGAGATCGAAAGCTCACCGAGCCCCAGCACCTCATGCACCTTCGCGTTGAAGGCCCCCTCGATCTGGGCGCGAACCTCGGGTTCACCGCCACCGGGCTCCCCACCGGCCACCAGTGTTTCGAGCCCGCAGGCTGCCGGATCGATCCCGCGCGCGCGCGCGGCTTCGGCGATATACAGGAAATAGGATGGTGTGCCGGGCATGGCCTGCACCTGAAACCGTTCCAACGCGGTCAGGAGCCGCTCGGTGTTCCCGCTCCCCACCGGCACCATGCGAACACCCAACGCGATCATGGATTCATGCACCGCACCCGCCGCAAACGGGCCGGAATTATACGTGGTGACGACCCGGTGGTGGGGCCGGATGCCGGCGGCGAAATAGCTTCGGTTCGAGGTGTGAATCCAGCGTTTGAGGTCGCCCAGCGTGACAGGAATATAGAGCGGGGTGCCTGAGGTGCCGCTGGTCGAATAGATCCGAACCACATCATCGAGCGGTGCCGCAAGCTGCTTGCCCAATGGCAGATGCTCGGCCTGGCTCGCGCGGAGCTCATCTTTCACCGTGAGCGGCAGATGGCGCAGCTCGTCCAGACCGCCAATCGATTCAGGCGTCCTGAAGCCCGCTTCCTTGAACTTTGCCTGATAAAATTCCGACCGCGCAAAGAGATACTCGATCTGCCGGCGATAGACCGGTTCGTCTTTCCGTTTCTGGTCTGCGGGGTCCCGGGTCTCGGCCTCGGGATCAAAGAGCGCGCCGGCCGGCATCCGTTCTACTCCCCGTCATAGGAGATGGCTTCTTCCCCATGATGGGCCAGCAGGAACCCGATCGGGCGTTCCATTTCCTCGTTCAGATGGCCGATCAGGCCGACCGTGCGGGCCAGAATGGGGATGCCCCGGATTGCGGCCTTGGGGAAATCGAGATCAAGGAGCACTGCCGCCATCGGCCCTTGAAGGTTCATCGGCAACGGTTTGCCCCAAACCGCAGCCACGGCGCCCGGAAAAGCCCGCAGCGCCCCCACATGGCGCCCCGACACGCCACGTTCATCGGCCAGTTCGAGAATTCGTACCGCACGGGGGTCGACCGGGTGGTGAATGGGATGACCGAACCCGGGAATGAATTTGCCGGCGTCCTTGTATGCTTGCGCGATCGCCAGCGCGGCGGCTTCGGGGGTCTCCCCGCCTTCGATCCGGGTCGCGGCATCGTCGAGCATATCGCCACAGATATCCGCACTACCCAGAATGACGGAGCCGACCCCGAGGAGGCCGGCCGCGACCGCCCCCTGCATCGCCTCCGGTGCGGCTGCCAAGGTCATGCGGGCGGCTTGTACGCTCGGTGTCAGGCCATGCTCGGCCAGCCCCACCACGAGGACATCCATGAAAAATGCCTGATCAGCGCTCGGCTCGCGACCTGTGAGATGGAAAAAGAAAAACTCCGCGATCGAGGCATGCCCCATCACCTCGTTGCACAGATCCTTCCCGCGCACTGTGATCGAGCTCACATCCGCCGTTTCGATAGCGGTTTTGGCCTCGCCCTTCTTGCCAATCAACATGGTCGTCCCCCTCAAGTCCTGCGCGACGATAGGGTCTAACCCAAGCGGCCACAACTATTCACATATACGAATTACTATTCTGTTGCTGGAACATCATTGACTCCCGCCAACGCCCTGCCCCTAGAATGGACCCAGCCACAAATGAGAGCGGCGCCATGCCGCCCACGGCCCGGGTCCTAGGGAGACTGAAACCATGAAATACGGAATGTTCAGCATGCCACTCCGCCCACCCGGCGGAGACGTCAACGGGAACTATCACCGCGACATCGAGACGTATATCCACGCCGACAAGCTCGGCTACAGCGAAGGTTGGATGGGCGAACATTACACGATCCCGTGGGAGCCTATTCCCGCGACGGATCTGTTTGCCGCAACCGTCTTCGCCCAGACCGAGCAGATCAGGGTCGGCACCGGTGTCGTGCTTCTCCCGATGCATGATCCGCGTCTTGTGGCGTTGCGTATCGCCTATCTGGACCACCTGTCGAAGGGACGCCTGAATTTCGGTATCGGCGCGGGCGGCGCCCCCACCGATTTCCACTTTTTCGATATCGACTATCAGGAAGGTGAGCATCGCGAACGGATGCGTGAGGCGATCGACGCCATCACCCGCCTGTGGACCGAGGAAGATCCCTTCGAGCACAACGGCAAGTTCTGGCAGTTCAAGGTGCCCGAGCCGATGCCGCAAATTCCGCTATACCATCACATCCGTCCGTATCAGGACCCCCATCCGCCGATCGCGGTCGCCGGGCTTCACAAATACTCGGAATCGCTAGTGACTGCCGGGCGTGAAGGCTGGATGCCGATGAGCGTCAACTATTTGCCGGCCGCCAACCTCAACACCCACTGGGAAGCGGTCCTGCAGGGCGCCAAGGAAACCGGGCGTACGCCGAGCCGCAAGGACTGGCGGGTCGCGCGCGAAATCTACGTCGCCAAGACCGACGCGGAGGCGCGCGATCATGTGCTGAACGGCGGCATGGCGAAGGCCTATAACGACTACATGTACAACGTTCTCAAGTCACTGGGTGTCGTCGATCTCTACAAGGAGAACGAAGATATCAAGGACGAGGACCTGACGGCGGAATACATCTGCGACAACATCTGGGTCGTCGGCAGCCCGGACACGGTCACCGAAAAGCTCCGCAAACTCTATGACGACACCGGCGGATTCGGCACGGTGCTGCAGGTTCAGTATGTCTACGAACCCTTCCAGGATTGGCTCGACAACATGTCGTTGTTCGCCAAGGAGGTCATGCCGAACCTCGCGGATCTGGTTCCCGAAGACGAGGCTGCCGCCGCCGCACAATAGACCGTCTCATGGACATGTTCGGTCCGCCCTGCACCCCAAACACGGTGCGGGGTGGCCGGGCATAAGTATTACGGAGGCTCACATGTCCGTTGCCGCTGAATCCGAACGCGCCGTTTCTCCCGACGTCGCGGAATGCATCGCCGAGGAGCGCATTCCGGTCATCGATGTCAGCGGCTATCTGTCCGGGGACCTGGACGCCGTGAAACAATTTGCGACAGACCTGCGCGCGATCCAGGAAAGCCTCGGTTTCTACTGCATCATCAATCACGGGATCGATCAGGCGTTGATCGACCGCAGTTTCGAGCTGATCGCGGATTTGTTCGCCCTGTCGGACGACATCAAAATGAAGTACCGGGTTGATTTCCATCATCAGGGCTTCATCCCCAACAAGTCACTGATCCTGCGCTGGTCGAAGATCGCCAAGAACGAGAAGAAGGACCTCAACGAGGCATGGGCGTTCATGCGCGAACGCACCGCCGACGACCCCAAGGTGAAAGCCAACACCCGGCACCGGAACCTGAACCAGTGGCCGGAAGAACTGCCGGAATTCCGTACGGTGCTGCTGGAATATCAGGAGACCATGGCCAGTTTGGCGACCCGAATGCTGCCGGCCTATGCCCGCGCGCTGGAATTGCCGGACGACTATTTCACCGACAAATTCTCCAAGCCAGAATATTACAACCGCTGCGCCTGGTATCCGCCTGTCGAGGCCGAAGAGGGACAGTTTTCACTGTCGCCGCATTCTGATCACAGCTCGATGACCTATCTGCCGCTGATGGACGTGCCGGGCCTGCAGGTCATGTCTCCATCGGGCAAATGGATGGAGATCAAGCCCCTCCGTGGCGCGATCGTCGTGAATACCGGCGAGTTCTTCAACCGCTGGACGAATGGCCGCTTCATCGCCACCCCGCATCGCGTCGTCCCGCCGTTGAAGGACCGGTATGCGCTCACGTTTTTCTACAACTGCAACGATGAGACCGTGGCCGACCCGTTCCCGACCTGCATCCAACCGGGCGAGGAACCGAAATACGAGCCGATGTCGTTCCACGACTTCTTCATCACCTACATGGATGGGAACTACATCTACCGCACGGCAGAAATGGACGAGGACTAGCATTCCTCTCCATTCACACCCGAGTACTGCGTGACGAAGGCATGGACATGAGCAACGTACAGATCCTGACAAAAACGCGTGACCGCGTGCTTTATGTCACCATCAATCGCGCGGAAAAACACAACGCGCTCGCACTTTCGATCATCGATGCGATCGGCGAGACATTTCGCGCGGCGGCCCGGGACGAAACACTGGTGGCCGCTGTTTTGCGGGGTGCGGGCGACAAAACCTTCGCCGCGGGCGGCGACCTGCGCGAACTGGCGGGGCTGCGCACCGAAGCCGAAGCCGAGAAGATGGCAGTCGACGCCAAGACCGCGTTCAACGCAATCCGTGACTTCCCGGTCCCCGTGATCGCCGGCCTGAACGGCAATGCGTTCGGCGGCGGCGCAGAACTCGCGGTGTCTTGCGATTTTCGAGTCGCGGCAAACCATGCCCGCATCGGCTTCGTCCAGGGCCGCCTCGCGCTCGCCACGGCCTGGGGTGGCGGCCCCGACCTGTTCGACCTGGTCGGCCGCGCGCGCGGCCTCAGGCTGGTGAGCACAGGCGAGATGCTCGAACCAACAACGGCGCTCAATATCGGGCTGTATGACGCGATCGGCGCCGACGACGAGAATATCGACGACACAATCGAGACTTTCCTCTCTCCGATCCGCAAACAAAAGCCGCAATCGATGCGCGCCTTCAAGGCCGTCAGCATCTCCCATCGGCGCGGAGAGTCGCGCGCGGAAATGCACGCGATCGAGACCGGCATGTTCGTGCAGACCTGGGTCCATGACGATCATTGGGAGGCCGCCGAAAAAGTCCTCCCGTCGAAGGGATAGGCGGATGAACGAGCCCAAAAGCGCCGGCGGGGACCACCCGGACACGCACCGCGACCCGCCCGACAAACCCTCGACCGCAACACCCTCCGGAATCGAAGTACCGTTGGTCGTCACCCCGGATATGGTGGCGGACCGCGAAACCGAGATGCCGGGCGAGTATCCGTTCACCCGCGGCATTTTCCCTGACGGCTTTCGCGGCCGGATGTGGACTATCCGCCAGTATTCGGGCTTCGGTACCGCCGAGGAATCCAACGAACGCTACCGCTTCCTGCTGGACCAGGGCCAGACGGGTCTCTCCGTGGCACTCGATCTGCCCACCCAGTGCGGCTATGACCCGACCGACCCCATCGCCAAATCCGAAGTCGGCAAGGTCGGCGTTTCCCTGTCGAACCTCGCGGAAGCCGAAATTCTGTTCGACGGCATCGATCTTGCCGGTATCTCGACCTCGTTCACCATTAACGGTACCGCCTCGATCATCTATGCGATGTACTGCGCCGTGGCCGACAAGCAGGGCGTCCCGCGCGAAAAGCTGACTGGTACGATCCAGAACGACATCCTCAAGGAGTATGTGGCGCGCGGCACCTGGATCTTCCCGGTCCGCCCGTCGATGCGCCTGATCGCCGACACGATCCTGTTCTCCTACGAACAAACGCCCCGCTTCAACGCGATCAGCATCGCCGGTGCCCATGTGCGGGACGCGGGCTGCACGGCGGTCGAGGAGATGGGCTACACCCTGGCCAACGGGCTGGCCTATATCGACGAGTTGATCAGACGCGGCGGCGATGTCGAGAAATTCGCGCGCCGCCTCAGCTTCTTCTTCTACGTGCACATGGATTTCTTCGAGGAGGTCTGCAAGTTCCGCGCGGGCCGGCGGCTCTGGGCGAAATTGCTGACCGAACGCTATGGTGTGAAGGACCCCAAGGCGCTCATGTTTCGGTTCGGCGTCGTGTGCGGCGGCTCTTCCCTGGTCGGCGCCCAACCCGACAACAATGTGGTCCGGGTCGGCATCGAGAATATGGCCGCCGTCATGGGCGGTGCCCAGTCGATCTTCACCGCCGCCTTCGACGAGGCCTACCAGATCCCGACCGAACACTCTGCCGAGATTGCCGTCCGAACCCAGCAGATCGTCGCACACGAATCCGGGATTGCCCGCACAGTCGATCCACTCGGCGGCAGCCACTACGTCGAATGGCTGACCGACCGGATGGAGGATGAAGTCATGAAGGTGATCAACGAGATCGAGGCCTATGGCGGTGTCACCAAGGCCGTCGAGGATGGCTGGCTGCAGCTCAAGATCGCGCAGCGCGCAGCCGATCGGAAACGCAAGGTGGACAGTGGCGAGACGGTCATCGTGGGGCAGAACTACTTCCGCCGCGAAAACCAGAAGGACGGCGTCGCTGAATTGTTCAAGCTCGACCCGCAGGCTTCGGCGCGCGTCGTCGACAAATTCGAGAAGGTTCGTGACAGTCGCGACAATGGCGCCGTCGCGGCCTCTCTGTCCGCCCTGGAAGCCGCTGCTACCAAGGATGATGAGAATCTCATGCCCTATCTGATCGATTGCTGCCACGCCTACGCGACGGTCGGCGAATTGGTGGCGACCCTGAAGACGCAATGGGGCGAATTCGAAGAGCCGGTACGGCTTTAGGACCGACGACAATGAGCCTGAACGGAAAACGTATCCTGATCGCGAAACCGGGTCTCGACGGGCACGACGTGGGCGCGAAAATCATCGCCCTGGCCTTGCGGGACGCCGGCGCCGACGTGATCTACACGGGCCTGCGGCGCAGCCCCGACTATATCGCGCGGGTCGCCGTGGACGAGGATGTGGACGCGGTTGGTCTGTCGATCCTTTCGGGCAGCCACCGGGAACTTGTCGAGGAGACATTGCGCTGCCTGGCGGAACTCGACGCCGGCGACATTCACCTGTTCGTCGGCGGGACCATCCCCGGTGAGGACCATGACGATTTGCGCAGCGCCGGTGCGCGCGGCATTTTCACTGCCGAGATGACCGTGGATGCGGTGGTGGCGGCCATCGAAGCGGATCTGGGCACATGACGGGCGGCCCCCTCGCAGGCGTCCGGATCATCGAGGTCGCCCATGTCCTCGCGGGCCCGTTCTGCAGCATGATTCTGGGTGATCTGGGCGCCGACGTCATCAAGGTCGAGCCGCCGGGCGGGGACATGGCCCGCAACATCACCAAGCAATTCACGGGGCCTTACAACGATTATTTCGCAAGCCTCAACCGCAACAAGCGGTCCATCGTCCTCGACCTGAACACGCCCGCCGGTCAGGCCGAACTGGGCAACCTCGCCACCGGCGCCCGGGGCGTGATCACCAATCTGCGCCCGGCCACCATCCGGCGTTTCGGTCTGACCTACGACGATCTGAAGCGCCACAACCCCAACCTCGTCTGCCTCGCGCTGACCGGATTCGGACTCGACGGACCCTACGCCGACAAGCCTGCCTACGATTATATCGTGCAGGCGCTCACCGGCGTGATGACCCTGACCGGCGACCCGGGCACCGCCCCGACCAAGGCGGGGTACTCCGCCGTTGACAATTCAACCGGCATGATGGGTGCGATCGGCCTGCTGGCGAAAATCATCGAAGGCAAGGGCGGCCAGGTCGATGTCTCCCTCTTCGATACCATGCTGGCCCAGCTCAACTATCTGGCCTCGGGTTACCTCAACCACGGCATCGTCCCGCAGCGAACAGCGCAGAGCGCCCATCCCTACATGGTGCCGGCCCAGGTCTTCGAGACCAGCGATGGGTACCTGATGCTGTTCATCTCGACCGACAAGTTCTGGCGGAAATTCTGCGAGGTCGTCGGCTGGGCCGACCAGGCAAGCGACCCGACCCTTGCAACCATGAGCGCGCGCTCGGAAAACCGCGACGCCGTGATCGGCGTCGTCGGCGAACTCTTGAAGTCAGAAACCACCGCACACTGGGTCGAGACCCTCGGTACCGAGGGCCTCGTTGTCTCGGGCGTTGAGACCCTCGACCGCGCGCTCGACGGCAACATGGCCGCATCACGTGAGATGATTGCTGTGATCCCCACACCAGACGGTGCGCTGCGGGTGGTCGGCAACCCGATCAAGATGGCCGATCACCCGCCCCGATACGGCTTACCGCCGCTGCTCGGGGAGCATACGGACGAAATTCTGGGCATGTCGCCCGCCACCGCAGCCAAATGAGCGGCGCATCAGGCAATCCGCGGCGAAACCTCAGTCGCGCGCTTTCGCGCATCGCCAATGCGGATGTCGCCGAAACCCTGGCACAACAGAGCGAGCAATCCGCCGGGAACCTGCCCCGGATCGGCATCACCGGCGCGCCGGGTGCCGGCAAGAGCTCGCTGATCGCCAGACTTGCCCAGCTCCGCAAGCGTTCTGACCGGAAGATCGCGGTGCTGGCGGTCGACCCGTCAAGCCCCGTCACCCAAGGCTCGATTCTCGGCGACCGGATCCGCATGGATGCCATCGCCGACGACCCGGATATTTTCATACGTTCGATCCCCTCGCGCCGCGCCCATGACGGCCTCGCGAACAACACTGCCGATCTGCTGAACGCCATGGAAGGGCATGGGTTCGACGAGATCATCGTCGAGACGGTGGGCGTCGGACAGGCCGAATACTCCATCCGCACTTTGGTCGACACGGTGGTCCTCATCCTGGTCCCCCATTCCGGCGACGCCATCCAGGCCATGAAGGCGGGCATTCTCGAAATGGCGGATGTCTATGTGGTGAACAAGGCCGACCTTCCGGGTGCCGACCTGATGGCCGCCGAGATCAAACAGGTGGCCGACCATCAAAGCACCAATGGCTGGACGCCGCCCGTCATCATGACGTCCCGCGACGACCCGGACGGCTTTGCCGTCCTCGACGAGGCCATCAACGCCCACGAGGCATGGCGAAGCGAACATGGCGACGCGACAAGCGCGCGACGCGCCCGCGCGCGCTATCAGGTACAGGCGCTCATCTCACGGCGCATTGAAGAGGTGCTCGAGGCGGTCGACGAGAACTTCCTTGACCAAGATCCCGGCGAAATACTCGACGCAATTATTGCCCGGCTGGGTCGCTAGCCCGTTCGTTCCGGTCCGCGGCGGCTCAGGCCTTGTTGATCTCGCTCTCGAGGATCTCGTAGACGACCGCGCACTCGTCCTCAAGGCGACCGGCCTTCTCGATTTTCTTGTAATAATCGTTGCAGGTCCGCAGCAGCGGTGCCGACAGGCCCAGCGCATCGGCCTGTTCCTCGACGATATCGAGGTCTTTCCACAACAATTTGCTGGGACCCGCACAGGGTTGCCAAGCCCGGTCCTTGATGATTCCCGAGCGCATGTTGAAGACCGTCGAACCGGCAGCACTCGGGCCGACGATATCGATAATCAGTTGCGGATCGAGGCCCATCTCGGCGCCGAACAGCATGCCCTCGGCCAGCGCCACCGTATTCGCACCAACCATGAAATTGATCATCAGTTTGAGCTTGATGCCGGTGCCGTATTCGCCGACGAAGAACGTCTTGGGGCAAATCTTCTCGAGCATCGGTTTCACCGCGTCACATAACGCCGCATCGCCGCTCATCATGATGACACCGTTGCCGGCGCGGATGATCGGCTGTGTTCCGCTGACCGGACAGTCGATGATCTTCGCCGCAGTATCATCGACCTGGGCCTTGATGCGTTCCTTTTCGACCACCGGGAAGGTGTTCATCTCGATGATCGTCAGACCCTCGTGGGCCCCGGCCAACAGGCCGTCAGGGCCCTCCAGAGCTGTCCGGGAGGCATCGGTGCTCGGGAGAGCCGAAATCACCACATCGGCCCACGCAGCAAGCTCCCGCGCCGTATCGAACAGTTCGCCGCCGGTGTCGGGGAAGCTCTTGGTACTCGGACGGCGCACCGCGGCGCATTCGTAGCCTTCCGGCATCAGGATTTCGGCCGCAAGGCTGCCGATCAATCCAAGTCCCAGAATTCCAACCTTTTCAGCCATGATGTGCTCCCTCCAGTATCAATCTCGCATCTCCCGGCCTCAGGGGCCGGTGCCCAATACAGATTCCCGGAACCGCGAGCGCAAATAAGCCCCGTCCCGCGCCGGCAAAACCCGTTCTTGCTCGCCGGCCTCGATCTTGATGTTGGCGAACAACGTGCCCTCGCAGCACTGCATGCGTGTCGCCAATGTGCCAAGCGCGTTCATGTCGCGAATATCCTCTAGCGCTTCGATCCCGCAGCCGCGCGCCACTTCCACGAGGCTGACCCCGTGCGCGGTCGCCGTGGGCTGGGCGCCTGTCTCGCCGTAAACCTCGTTGTCGAGCACGATGACCGAGAGGTTCGCCGGTGCGGCGGCACCGATCGTCGCCAGGCTGCCGAGGCCCATGAGCATTTCCCCATCGCCGGTGATCGCGGCGACCGGGCGGCCCGGTTGGGCCTGCGCCAGACCGAGCGCCAAAGCCGCCGTGCCACCCATGGCGCCCCAGAGATAGAAATTGCGAGGATCGTCACCGGCGGCCGCGCAATCATAGGTCGCCGAGCCGAGACCGGTAACCACAAGCAACTCGCCGCGGTCCTGCAGCAGCCGCGCGACAGCTTCGCGCCGGTCCAGGCGTGGTTGGAGGTTGGCCATGTCAGCCTCCTTCCGTGAAGGCCTTGCGGCCGATCAGACGCTGGGACAGGAGCACCGCCGAGGCAAGCATCCCGTCAAAGGATTGCCGGATCGCCGCATCGAGGGTCGGCGCGGCGTCATCGGGATCATCGACCCGGTGAGCTTGCACACCCATCCGGGTCAGCACGTCCGGCGCCGCCTGCCCCATCTGGGCCTGCCACGGATTGAACTCGCCCCATTCACCGCGCATCGTGATGAGCGTCACCAGCGGCAGCCGGCAATTCTCGATCAGGGTGAACATGTTCACGCAGTTGCCCACGCCGCTCGATTGCATCAGCAATACCCCGCGGTCGCCACCCAGCCAGGCGCCCGCCAGCAGCGCGACACCGTCTTCTTCGGTGGTCAACACAGTGGCTTGCATATCCGGATTGGCCTCGCAGCGTTCGATCAGCCGCGCATGCCCTGCATCGGGCACATAGGCGACCTGGCGAATATTCTGCTGCACCAGAACGCCATACAATGCATCGGCCCAGTCTTGATTGTCCGTATCACTCACGTACTTCCCCCAAGCTTCTCGAGCCGCTCCTTCGCGGACAGAAGCTGTGCTGCGAGCTTGGTCTCGCCGGCTTCCATCCGGACCAGAGGTCCAGCGATCGCAATTCCCATGATTTCCCCAAACACATCTGCCGTCGTTGCCAGCCCCATCACATCGACGACGTTCTCCCCCCGCGTCACGAAATAGCCCTTGGCGATGCCGTCGGCGAGATCGGCCTCCAGGCGCGCGCGCTCGGTGATCGTGTTCGGCGTCCGCTGGTCGAGCGGAAGCCGGGCCACCAGGGCCGCGCGTTCTCCATCGTCGAGCCGGCCGAGAAACGCCTTGCCGATGGCGCTCGAATGCAGGGGCTTGATATCGCCGGCCCCGGCGGAATAGCGCAATGTCTGTCCCCCCTCGATCACGTCGAGATAGAGGATCATCTCGCCCTGGCGGCGGCCGAGCAGAATCGTCTCGTTGGTCTCGTCGCGCAGCGCATCCAACACCGGGACGATGCTCTCGAGAACCGGATCATGGGCGGCAATGATGTCGGCGATTTCCAGCAATCGCTTGGTTGGATAGATCGTCCGATTTCGCTCGGATGTATAGAGATATCCCTTGGCGCTGAGCGTCCGGACCAGCCCGTGACAGCTGCTGATTGGCGCCGACAGGGCCTCCGCGATCTGGGTCAGTGTCATGGGGCCCTTGCGACGCGAGAATGCCTCGAAAAGGTTTACGGTACGAACCGCTGTCTTCACACCGTCATTCATGTTCATGAAATTGAGTTTGGCTGTGTGAAACTACACGGTCAAGCGCGTCCGACCCGGCTTTTCCCGGTCCCGGCAATGGCGTAGAAACGGGTATCCCGTTCATCCAATCGCGGTGCCTAGGCATGTCATCCAATCCCACCGACCGGATCATTGTCGCCGGCGGCGGCCCGACCGGGCTGATCGCGGCGCTTTCGCTGGCCAAACAGGACATTCCGGTTCTGCTCCTGGAACAACAGGACGCCCCGCAGGATCATCGCCGTGCCACCACCTTCCACCCGCCGACCCTCGAATATCTCGACGAACTCGGCATGGTGGACGCGGTCCTGAATGACGGTCGGGTCACCCCCGTCTGGCAGTTCCGCGACCGGCGCGCGGGCGTCGTCGCCGAGTTCGATCTGGACGCCCTCAAGGACGAGACGAAATATCCCTATCGTGTGCAATGCGAACAGATGGAACTGAACCGGGCGCTCTACGCCACGCTTGCCGACCACCCCAATGTCGAAATCAGATTCTCCCATGAAGTTCTGGGCGCGACGCAGGACGCCGACAGCGTAACGGTGAGCGCCAGAACACCCGGCGGCGAAGAGCACTTCACCGGCCGTTATGTGTTTGGCGCCGATGGCTCCCGCTCCAGCATCCGGAAATCCCTCGACGTCGGCTTCGACGGGTTTACCTATGACGAGAAGGTGGTGCAGTACGGCACAACGTTCGACGTGAGCGAGGCAATGCCCGATATCGCCGGGGTCGCCTACATCTCCGACCCCGACGAATGGTGCGTGATCCTGCACCTGCCCGAATACTGGCGGGTGGCCTTCTCGTCACGCGACGGCGAGCCCGACGATGTGGCGGTGCGCGACGACGTGGCCGAAGCCCGCATGGCAGCCTTCTTCGGCAAGCCCGGCGCCGTCGTCGAGCTCCATCGGAACATCTGGGCCATCCACCAGCGGGTCGCCGAGGATTTCCGCAAGGGTCGGATCATCATCGGCGGCGATGCCGCCCACATCAATTCCCCCATGGGCGGCATGGGCATGAACTCCGGCGTCCATGACGCGGTGAGCTTCGCCGACAAGATGGGGCAGATATGGCGCGGTGCGGCCGACGAAAGCCTGCTCGACCGCTACACCCGCCAGCGCCGTCACGTCGCGCTGGAGGATGTGCGACAGCAGACGATCCGGAACACCAAGTTCATCGCCGAGAAAGATCCCGCCGAGCGTCAGAAGGCTCACGACGCCATGCGCGCCATCGCGGAAGACCCGCAGAAAAGTTACGGCTTCATGATGGGGTCGTCGATGATTGCGGGTTTGCGGGCCGCCAACGCGCTCGACTAGCGCGCCACGAAAACACCCGTACCGACCAAGGGTTTGTTAACCAAACCCGGTGATGGTGATCTCCTGCCCGGCGTATGAACGCCGTATGAAGCGGGGACCACACATGCTTGACCAGACCATACCGGACATCGCCGGCCAGGCCACGAACGGCGATGGCCATGACTTCGACCTGATTGTCATGGGGTCGGGGCCTGCCGGCCAGCGCGCCGCAATCCAGGCCGCAAAGCTCGGCAAAAAGGCCGCCATCATCGAGCGGCGTACCGTCGTCGGTGGGGTATGCATCAACACCGGCACCATCCCGTCGAAGACCCTGCGCGAGGCGGCTCTACACCTATCGGGTTTCCGCGAACGCAACGTGTACGGCGCGTCCTATGTGGTGAAGCACGACATCGCCATGTCGGATCTCCTGTTCCGCGCTGATCATGTGATCCGCAACGAGATCGACGTCACCCATCACCAGCTGCGCCGCAACGGCGTTGTCGTGATCGAGGCAACGGCCACATTCGCCGACGCCAACACGGTCCGCCTCGACTATTTCGATGGCCGCGGCCAGCGCGCGGTCACAGCTGACAGGATTGTCATCGCGGTGGGGACCGAGACGACCAGATCGCCCGATATTCCCTTCGACGGGCAATCCGTATTCACCAGCGACGACATTCTCGACCTCGAGGAACTGCCGCGCACGCTGGTGGTGATCGGTGCCGGGGTCATCGGCCTCGAATACGCGACCATTTTTGCCACCCTGGGCGTCCGCGTGACCCTGATCGACAAGCGACCCCGCCTGCTCGACTTCGTCGACGGCGAGATCACCGATGCGCTGGCCTATCTCATGCGCCAGAACCGGGTGACACTGCGCCTGGGTGAAGGTGTGGAATCCATAGCCGTGGAAGCGGGCAAGCGCGGCCCCCATGTGCGTGTGGTGCTGGAGAGCGGCAAACAGGTCGTTGCGTCCAAGGCGCTGTACAGTGTCGGCCGCACGGGTGCCACCGGAGAACTCAATCTCGACGCCGCCGGCCTCGATGCCGACGAACGCGGCCGGCTGACGGTCGATGCGAATTACCGGACCAATGTGCCCAACATCTACGCGGCAGGAGACGTCATCGGCTTCCCGAGCCTCGCCTCGACCTCCATGGAACAGGGCCGCCTCGCCGCCTGCCACGCGTTCGACGCGTCGGTGTCGGGTGTCGCCCAGCTGTTCCCCTACGGCATCTACACGATCCCGGAAATCTCGGTGGTCGGCGCCAATGAAGAGGAACTCACCGCCAATGGCGTCCCCTACGAAGTCGGCAAGGCGTTCTACAAGGAAATCTCCCGCGGCCAGATCATCGGGGACGCCACGGGCATGCTGAAGCTCCTGTTTCACGTCGAAACCCGGGAGATTCTCGGGGTCAGTATCCTGGGCGAAGGCGCCGCCGAGCTCATCCATATCGGACAGGCGGTGATGGCCCATAGCGGCACGCTCGACTATTTCGTGGACACGGTCTTCAACTATCCGACCCTGGCCGAATGCTACAAGACCGCCGCCTTCGACGGCCTCAACCGGCTGGAATAGCCCGGCACCACCGCGCGGACAGGCCCGCACGCCTCAAGAAAACGACGTCATGCCCGCACTTGTTGCGGGCATTCACGTCTCCTGGTTACGTGACATCACCACGTGGATGGCCGGATCAAGTCCGGCCATGACAACCAGAACAAGGCCACCCCCTACCCGATCCCCGGCACCGGCGCCATGCGGTCAAGGAGAAGCCCGCTGTCGCGGGCGAGTCATGGACCCGCCCCTACACGGGCATTGCTAAACTGCCGTAGGGTCTGATTTCAAACCCGCCCGAATTTCCCGTCATGCCCGCACTTGATGCGGGCATCCCCGTCCCTCAACCGGTACAATGTCCCGGCCTGAATGCCCCATCCTGAGCCTGTCGAAGGAGCGACATTTCGGCCTTCATGCTTCGACATGCGCAGCATGGGGAGGAATTTCCAGATGGAGACGCTTTATGGCCTACAGGATTTTCAACACCGACGAGATCGACCACCAGCAATGCTACCGCCTGCTGATCGGCTCGATCGTCCCGCGCCCCATCGCCTGGGTCAGCTCCGTGGACGAGGACGGCGTGCCCAACCTCGCACCCTTCTCTTTCTTCTCCATCGTCTCCCACTACCCGCCGCTGGTCTCGATGGCCGTCAGCGAGAAGACCCACGCGCCCAAACACACCTCGGCGAATATCCAGGCCACCAAGGGCTTCGTGGTCCACACCGTCACCGACGACTTTGCTGAAAAAATGAACGCCAGTTCGGCCAACTACGAAGCAAACCAGGACGAATTCGCCGAAATTGGTCTCGAGACCGTGCCGTCCGACCTGGTGCCGGCACCCCGCATCAAGGACTGCCCGGTCGCCATGGAATGCACCTTCGAGCAGGTCCTGAAGTTCGGCGATGAGTGGGTCACCGACCTGGTCATCGGCCGGGTCCTGCGCTGGCATGTCCGAGAGGATCTGATGCTCGACGACAAATACGTTAACCCGCACACGCTCCACCCGGTGGGGCGTCTCGGCGGCCCGCGCTACTGCCGGACCCATGACATCTACGAAATGAAGGCACCGTATATCCAGCCGGATGTGGCCCACCCGAACGAACCGGTGCAGTAAGGCTGCCCGTTTCGTGATGCGCGGACTTGATCCGCGCATCTCAATGCTCCAGTCGAAAAGATACCCGGCCCAAGCCCGGGTATGACGAATTCCGGTTCTAAGCCGTCTCTGATTCCGCCAACCCCAGCTCTTCGACCATCACATCCCGCATCACGAATTTCTGGATCTTGCCAGTCACGGTCATCGGGAATTCATCGACGAATTTGATGTAGCGCGGGATCTTGAGGTGGGCGATCTGGCCCTTGCAGAAGTCCCGAATGTCGTCATCGGTGGCACTCTCACCCTCGGCGAGCTTGATCCACGCACACAGTTCCTCGCCGTATTTCTCGTCGGGCACGCCGAAAATCTGCACATCCGAGACCTTGGGGTGGCGGTACAGAAACTCCTCGATCTCCCGGGGGTAGAGGTTCTCCCCGCCGCGGATCACCATGTCCTTCATGCGCCCGACGATGTTGAAGTAGCCGGCCGCATCCATGGTCGCGAGGTCGCCGGTGTGCATCCAGCCGGCATCATCGATGCTTTCGGCGGTCTTTTCGGCATCGTTCCAGTATCCGCGCATGATCGAATAACCGCGCGTACACAGCTCGCCGGTCTCCCCCGGCACGACGATGCGGTTTTCCTCATCGACAATCTTCACCTCCACATGGGGGTGGATCCGCCCCACCGTACCCACCCGGCGGTCGAGCGGGTCGTCCACCGCCGTCTGGGTTGAAACGGGGCTCGTCTCGGTCATGCCGTAGGCGATGGTCACCTGGTCCATGTGCATCTTCTCGATGACCTGCTTCATCACCTCCACCGGGCAGGGTGAGCCGGCCATGATGCCCGTGCGCAGGCGCGACATGTCGAACTCGGCGAACTGCGCGTGCTCGAGTTGGGCGATGAACATGGTCGGCACGCCGTAGAGCCCCGTGCAGTGCTCGGCCGCCACACACTCCAGCGTCGCCAGCGGGTCGAACGCGTCGGACGGATAGACCATGGCAGCGCCGTGGGTCATGCAGGCGAGATTCCCCAGCACCATGCCGAAACAATGATACAGCGGCACCGGGATGCAGATTCGGTCCACCTCGGTGAGCGCCATCGTCCGGCCGATAAAGAAGCCGTTGTTGAGGATGTTGTGGTGGGTGAGCGTCGCCCCCTTTGGAGAGCCCGTCGTGCCCGAGGTGAACTGGATGTTGATCGGGTCGTCGAACTGAAGCGTCCCCGCCAGCGCCGCCACCGCGTCATGACCCGCCGTGGCGCCCATCGCCATCACGTCATTGAACCCGTACATCCCGGCGACATCCTCCGCACCGATCTGGATGACGGTCTTGAGATGGGGCAGCTTCGCCGACACGAGCGCGCCCGCGTCCGCGCTGTCGATCTCGGGTGCGAGCTCGCGGATCATCCCCACATAGTCGCTGGTCTTGAAACGGGCCGCCGTAATCAGGGCTCCGCATTCGACCTTGTTGAGGGCGAATTCCAGCTCGGCCAGCCGGTAGGCCGGGTTGATGTTGACCAGGATCAGCCCCGCCTTGGCCGTGGCGAACTGGGTGATCACCCATTCGGCATTGTTGGGCGACCAGATGCCGATGCGCGAACCCGGCTCCAGCCCCAGCTCGATCAGCCCGGCGGCGAAATCATCGACGCGCGCCTTGAGTTCGGCCCATGACCATGTGATGTCCTGATGGCGCACAACCAGCGCGTCCCGCTCCGCCCATTGTCCTGCGGCAGCATCGAAATGCGCGCCGATCGTGTCGCCGATCAACGGCACATCCGAGGCGCCGTGAACATAGCTTTGGCGATACGGCATTGCCTTAACTCCCCCCGTTTCTCCCATACTACGACGGCGGCAAAACATAGGGGATGAGGATTCGCCGGTAGCACGAAAATGGTATAATTGTACTTTCTCTCAGCGAAGGGCGTCTGCTGATTTCGGTTAATTTCAATATCTCCAAGGCTCCCCTCAAATGGCAAGCAGCTACATTCTCGAAGCAACGCGCCGCATCAATGGCGAAATGGCCGATCGTTGCTGCGTTATTGTCGATATGAAAGATCCGGCTCAATCCATTACACATGTCACCGACGGCTTTCTGGAACATACGGGTTATTCCCGTGACGAAGTCATCGGCCAGAACTGCCGGATGCTGCAGGGCCCCGATACTTCGCCCGAGGCGCGCGCGTTTCTGCACCGGGCCATTGTCCATGGCCGGCCTGCGACGGTCGATATCCTGAATTACGCGGCGAACGGCAAACCGTTCTGGTTCCGCGTCAACGTTGCGCCGAGCTTCTCGTCGGAAGGCGACCTGACACATTTCCTCGGTGTCCAGGAACCTTTGCGTAAGCGGCCTGACCATTTAATGATGCGATACAACGTGGAACAATCCGCCCGGGAATTTCCCGAAAGTTCGATGCTCAAGGTCGTTTGAACAGGCACCACGGTCTGAAGTCGGAACTGCGGCCCGAATTCTCGAACTGCGCCCTCGCGCGTCCCTGCGCGAGACAAACAAAACCCCACCCGGGGCAGATCGCGGATGGGGTTCCGTTACACTTCGAAAATGCTGTCGGTTCGGCTAGAGCGCCTGAACGTCCGCCAGCGTCTTCTCCGGCTCCGGCCGGGAGGCATAGTTCGGGTCGATGTCTGTCGCACGGACAACGCCGCTCGAATCGACGACGATCCGACACGGAATCGGCAGCGTCCAGCTGTCGTCGCCGTTGGTGCCTGGAACGTCGATCCCGACTGCCTGATAGATTTCCTTGACGTCCGGTTGGAGTTCGAACTTGAGACCGAGATCCGCCAGGTAAGTGTTGCCCGGATCGGACAGCATGTGGAAATTGAGATCGTTCTTTTCGGTCATGGACTTGTTGTGCTTAACGAGCTGAGGGGTGATGGCGACCAGTGAAGCGCCAGCTTCGTCAAGGGCCGGTACGATATCGCGCAAAGCATACAGCTCTGCAACGCAATAAGGTCACCAGTGGCCGCGGAACACCGTTAACACGACAGCTCCCCTGGACAGAAGGTCGAGGGAGTTGATCATGGCTCCGTCGGCGTTCTCGAGACTGAAGGGCGGCAGCTTGTCGCCGACCTTGATCGTGTGATCCAGAACCCCTGATTCGCGTTGTGCCTTCGTCGCGGCGCTAAGGATGGCTAGCTTCTCCGCGGGAATACGCTTGGCGCCCGCGGCGCTAATCTCCGCAAGCTTCTCTGCTAAACTCATGATTACCCCTCTTTCCGGCCGTTAATCGACCGACAAGAACCCTACACGCAATCACAGGGTCCAGCCAGCAACGGCCCGTGACCGGCCAATCAATGACTTGTGACGACCGAACCAGTGAGCGCCCGCAGCATCCAAATTCTGATCCATCGCGTTTCCAATCAACGACAGGTCGGGCAACAACCGATTCACGACCAGTTCCCAAACAAAACCCGACCCGCGGCAGATCGCGGATGGGGTTCCGTTACGCTTCGAAAAGCTGTCGGTTCGGCTACAGGGCCTGAACGTCCGCCAGCGTCTTCTCCGGCTCCGGCCGGGAGGCATAGTTCGGGTCGATGTCGGTCGCGCGAACAACGCCGCTCGAATCGACGACAATCCGGCCCGGCATCGGCAGCGTCCAGCTGTCGTCGCCGTTGGTGCCCGGAATATCGAGCCCGAAACCCTGGTAGATCTTCTTCACCTCGGGCGGGATCTCGAACTTGAGGCCCAGTTCCGCGAGGTAGGAGTTACCCGGGTCGGAAAGCATTTCGAAATTCAGACCATGTTTTTCGGTCATGGCCTTGTTGTGCTCGACGAGCTGAGGGGTGATGGCGACCAACGTGGCGCCGGCTTCGTCAAGTCCGTCTACAATGTCACGCATAGCATACAGCTCTGCATTGCAATACGGTCACCAGTGGCCGCGGAACACCGTCAGAACGACAGCCCCCTTGGACAGCAGGTCGGCGGAATTCACCATTTCGCCGTTGGCGTTTTGAAGACTGAAGGGCGGCAACGTGTCGCCCACCTTGACGGTTTTGTCCATGATGCCGGACTCGCGCAACTCCTGGGTCGCTTTGCCCATGGTCGCGCGCACCTCTTCCGGCATCCGCTTGGCGCCCGCGGCACTAATCTCCGCAAGCTTCTCTGCTAAACTCATGATTACCCCTCTTTCCGGCCGTTAATCGACCAGTTCGAACACTACACGCGATTCCGGTCCCCGGCCAGCGACGCACCCGTGACCAAGCAATCAATGACTTGTGACGGCACGTGCATAGACCTGTGCGAAAACGCGATTATCAGGTGATGGAATAGAGGCCCACGGCCACGGCCAGCAGGTTTGCGGCCAGGATCGTCAGCACCATCTTCACGAGGGTCGAGAACACATCCGCAGACATCCGGCGGAGCGCGTAACTGCCAATCAGGGTGCCGGCAAGCGAGGCCAGGAGCAGCATCGCGATAAGCCCCAACCACTCGGCAAATGCGAACCCCAGAAGCCCGAAGGCGACGATCTTGAGGGCGTGCTGTGCGCCCATGCAGGCGGAATGGGTGCCGATCAGGCCCTGTGGCGTGTACCCGCGTTGCCTGAGCAGCGCCGCGGCAAAGGGCCCGGTCGCGCCGAAGAACATGGTCAGCACACTTGAGACCGCGCCGACAACGACCGAGATCAGGTTACCCTCGCCGAAGAATTTCAGCTGCGGCCCCCAGACGGTGTAGATGATGAATATGCCCAGCGCACCGCGCAGGACGTTGGCCGGCAGCGCCACCGCAACACTGCCACCCACGGCCACCCCGACGATGCTGCCCAGACCGAACCACATGAAGGTCAGCCAGTCGATATGGGCGCGCTGGACACCGCCCCGGAAGATGTTGGCCCCCAGCTGCGCCACCCCGTGAACCGGGATGATTGCGGCAACAGGCATCAGGTTGGCCATAACCGCCAGCAATATGATGCCGCCGCCGATGCCCATGGCGGCCGAGATGATGTTGCCGATGAACGTCGCGGCAATTAGCGCGACCGCCGCCGTCGTATCGATATCGGCAGGAAGAAAGCCCGCAGGCAGAAATTCCAAGGAAACAAAACTCCGAAGCCGCGAAATCGCGGAGAATATGGCGGACCCGCCGGGACTCGAACCTGCGAGATGACCGTGAAGAGCAGCGTACCACTCTACAGGATGAAGTCATCCTCGTGCAGATCGGCCATCTGTACACCGATCAGCGTCAGGCTGTCATCGGTGTCGAGGTCGATCACGGTATCCGCACCCACATCCGTCGTTGACGCCAGCAGATCCGCGAGATCGGTGAACCCGAAGGCAGACACATCGATCCGGTCTTCGGTGCCGGCTCCCGCTTCGAAGTCGCCAATGATGTCGCCATCATCCTCGCTCTCATCGTTCGCGAACACGAACAAATCATCGCCATCCCCGCCCGCCAGGAAATCTTCGTGGCTGCCGCCGTTCAGGGTGTCATCGCCGGCGCCGCCGAGCAGCACATCCTCGTGTCGGCCACCCAATAGGGTGTCATTGCCGAGGCCGCCCATGAGCAGATCGTCGCCATCGCCGCCATCGAGCGAGTCGTTTCCGCCGGCGGCATAAAGAATATCACCACTGGATCCGCCGCCCATATTGTCATTGAAGTCGCCACCCGAAATCGAGACGATCCCGCCAGCCAGGTTGGAATAGACCCCCGCATACCCGGTTGCCGTGCCGCCGTTTCCATCGGCGATGGCATAGCCAAAGGCATCCGGCCCCGAGAAGCCTGAATCCGGCGTGTATTGGAAGTTCCCGCCTCCGAGATCAACAACGCTGCCATTCTGTGCACCCGAGAAACCGGTAATCGAGAGGGTATCCCCATCGATGTCGACGTCATTGGAGAGCACGTTGACCGTCTTCGAACCGCTACCGAATGAGAACGATAGATCATCATCCGCAACCGGCGCGTCGTTGGCACCGGCCACCGACACCGTCACGTTCTCCGTGTCCGTCGCGCCATGCTCATCGGTCACGACGACAGTGAATACCTCGTCATGGGACTCTCCCTCGGCCAGCGCCTGCACATTCGCATCGCCGTTGCGCAAATCGTAGCTCCAGCTGCCGTTGGCATCGATCGACAGGTCCCCGTAGGTGCCCGCACCGCCGCCGGCGACGGACCAGGTCAGCGGCGCAACATTGTCCACATCCGTGGCATCAAAATCGCCGGACACACTGAGGGTCCCGTCTTCCTGCACGAAGTACCCGTCGCGGGTCACCCGAACATTATCGAGGGTCGGTCCCCAGGCGCCGGACGGCACGAGGCTGGAGAAGTCCAGGAGCGTATCGTCATCAACGGCCACGAACGTAAAGCTCTTCTCCGTCCAGTTCATGTTGGTGTTCGACGTGCCGCCATCGGCCGCGTTGTCGAAGCTGTAGTCCTGGCTCGTGCCATCCGCCGACACCCGCAGATCCTTGACGGTCTGCTGGCCGGGGTTCCCTGCCATGTCGAAGGTGACGGTGTAGGTCACGCCGGCTTCCGTGGCGAAGGATTGCGAAATTCCCGCCGGGTTGAAGCCGTTCAGGTCGAGGCTGAAGGAGCCGTCGGACGGATCCCAGACAGAGGTCCCGACCCGATCGAGGTCCCCGAAAGTCACGCTCCAGTCTGTCACCCCGTTCAGAGCTGTCTCGAAGCTGCCGTTGGACAGGCTGACCGCCGTATCGATGGGGGTGATCACCGGCGCGTCGTTCTCGCCGTTGACCGTCACCGTCACCGTCGAGGTATCCGTCCCGCCATTGCCGTCCGAGATCGTGTAGTCGAGCGTGATCGTGTCCGTCTCGCCGACCGCCAGGTCCTCGAAGCCGCCCGCCGTATCGAATGCGAAGTTCAGCGCACCCGTCGTCTCGAAGATCGCCTGGCCCGCGCGACCACCCGCCGAGGTGACCGAGAAGGCCGTCGAGGGCGCCTGACCATCCACATCGACGATGGTCAGCGCATCGCCATCCACGTCCGTGTCGTTCCCAAGCAGATCGAGGGTCACAAAGCCGCTTTCACCGATCGTCGCGGCATCCGCATTCGCAACCGGGCCCTCATTCGTGCCGTTGATGATAACCGTGATGGTCTCGGAATCAGTGCCACCGTTGCCGTCATCGACCGTAACGTCGTAGGCGATTTCCAGCGTCTCACCTTCGGCCAGGTGCTCGAACAGACCGTCGTCGGCCGAGAAGGTCCAGTCAATGGAACCCGGCGATCCGGCCCCGTTGGCCGATGTCGTCGCCAGGCCGAGGAAACCCTCGAAGGTCGCGTTCGTGATGCCGTTGGTGTTCCCGGTCAGGTTCACACCCGTGATCGACGCACTGTGCGTGTCGCCAATATCCACATCGTCAAACACAATCGAACCGGTGTCGTTCAGGCGCTGCACATCGACCGCATAGTCGAGACTCTCCACCCGGTAGTACGATGCACCTGCGCCGCCCCCGACCACGATCGACACCGCCCCGTCGGTGCTGACCCAGTCGCCAAGATCGCCGCTTGCAACACCCGCTATGGTCAACTGATCCGACGCACCGTCTAGTTGGATATCGAGAGTGAAATCGTCCAGCTGGGGACCCGACAGGACGGTACGGTCGGTAATTGGCGGGTTCTCGGGATGTGCGACCCCGAAAGGTCCGCTGCCTGCAAAGGAATCTGCGAATATCCCGCCGGTGAAGCCGTTCGTGCTCCAGAAACCGACATAAGAATCTGCATCCCGCACGCCGAACATGATGTCCTGATCGCTGCCGTCGCGCTGCACCACTGCATCGATACTGATATCGACAACGGTGTTCGGATCCAGATCCCCCGCACCCCAAAGCGGGATATCGATCATCTCGTGGCGGGTCAGGCCCGTGCCGATGGCCAGCACATCCGTGCCGCCGACATCGATCACCGACGCCGAACGCACCGGTGCCGTGAAGTGGTCCAGCATCCCGTGCGCATCCAGCATCTCGGAGAAGGAGAAGCCGACTTGCAGGCTCGAGGACAGATCCGATGCCCCCGCGTCGATCACCGGCGCATCGTTCTCGCCTTGGATCGTGATGGTCGCCGTGGCGGTATCGAATGCACCGTTGCCATCCGTAATCGTGTAATCAAACGCGACCGTGTCTGTTTCGCCCGCGGCCAAATCCTCGAACCCGCCAGCCGTATCGAAGGCCACATTCAGTGCGCCATTCGGTGCCACGATCGCCATACCATCGCGACCACCCGTCGACGTCAGGGTAAACGCCGTGTTCGGTGCAATGCCGTTCGCAGACGTGATTGTCAGGACGTCGGAAGGATCCGCATCACTGTCATTCGCCAGAAGGTCATCGACCAGCAGGCCGCTTTCACCGACGCTAAACGCGTCGTCCTGGGCCATCGGCGCGACGTTGTCCGTGTTGCCGTCGATGGTGACCGTGACCGTCTGGGTGTCGGTGGCGCCATGCTCGTCGGTCACCGTGACATCGAAGGTCTCGGTCGCCGTCTCGCCCGTGTCGAGGTCTTCCAGCGCGGGCGTGGAATTGTCGAGGGTATAGGTCCACTGGCCCGTGGAATCCACGCTCAGGGCGCCATAGGTGCCCGCGCCGCCGCCGTCGACCGACCAGCTCAGCACCGCGCCATTGTCGACGTCACTGCCGGTCAGCTGACCGGTGACCGTGTTGGCCGCATCATCCTCGACCACCGTGCCGGCGTCGTTGCCCGGCAGGAGAGATATCACCGGCGCATCGTTGACACCGGACACCTCGAAGCTCACCGTCGCGGTGTCGGTCGCGCCATGTTCGTCGCTGACCGTGTAGGTGAAGCTGTCCGTAACGACCTCGCCTTCGGCCAGGCTGTCGAGCAATCCGGCCGGGTTGTAGGTGATGTCGGTGCCCGACAGGGAAACCGCCGCGCCGAGA